>CAZVYP010000014.1:32708-35016 GCA_964631075.1 uncultured Methanocellales archaeon | reverse complement strand
TCACCCCTTCCTTTAATTTTATTTCAGCATATTATTATGATAGATTATAATATATAAATTTACTTTGAAATTATACCAGCTATCTTCATCAGCCTCCGAGTATCCTCGTGTAGCTCGCCCCACATCTCCAGCAGCTCCGCTCCATCCACGAACACAACCTCTCCCACATCGCTGCCTGGAAAAAGCTCTCCACCTGCCACCTTTGCAATAAAATCTATGTATATAACATGCAGCTCTTGCCCAACGATTCTCTCAAAAGGTATCAAGGGCTTTATGAGTTCTATATCAAGGTTTGTCTCCTCTTTTACCTCACGCTTTATACCTGCTTCAATTGATTCTCCGTAGTCCAGCCTTCCGCCGGGGCAAATCCACTTTCCCTTCCAGTATCCTTCGCGCTCCGGTTTATGTCTGACGAGTAAGATCTTACCTTCACTGTTCTTGATTACCGCTCCGACTGCTATGAATATCTGCTTCACTCAAAAATCCTCATCCTGACTTTTTTCAGATCCTCAGGATCAGGCACTACGTGAAGATGTCTCAGCGTATTGGTAATTGTAGTGACTTTGATATCCTTGATCCCGCTCAGGCTCTTGATCACCATGAGCATATCATTCAGCTCTTGATTATCAAGTGCTGTCATGATTATTATTAAATCATGACTTCCGAAGCCTTCGTACACTGATCGTATGCGATTATTTTTAACCTTGGCTATAAGATCTTTGTAGAAAGTGGTGGTATTTGACTTTTGAAGATCGAGGTTTATGCCTATCACAACTGAAACTCCCCAGAGCTTCTGGAAGTTGATATGCGCCCCCATCTCCTCGATTACCCTGCATTTCTTCAGCTTTTTCACTCTTGAGCTGACAGTGCGCTGGTCGATTTGCAGCGCCTCCGCCATTTCCTTGAAAGTCTTTGACGAGTCACGCACCAGGAGATCTAAAATTTTCAGGTCTACTTCATCCATGCGGATCATTTTTATCCCTGCCCCTTTACAAATGGAAGCGTCGAGCCGCCGTATGGCATTACGATTACACCTGCATCTATACCGTATTTAGCCATCGCTTTGTTCACAGCACTTTGCAGATCGCTTAACGGGATGAAAAATGCCTTTTTTGCCAGGTCTGGGGGGAGCTTTGAAACCAGACATATATCCGCTTTCTGCTGAACCAGTGCGATTGCTCCCAGCTTATGACCGCCGAGTTCGAATTTGGTTTTAATCTTCACCAGTGTGTCCTCCGGAGTTGTGGACTCTCTGATCCATCTTTCAAAAACATGCTCGCCAATTCCATCAGCGCATTCTCCGATTAGAATTATGGTTCCCCCTTTTCGCACCGCATTTTTGGCATTATCGAGTGCTTTCTGAGCCTGATACAGATTTATATCTTTGGGGTATCCCCCTGCACACGCTATTACTATATCTGCCGGCTTTTTTATCTCCACTTTATACATCGCATCAACATACTTTAAGCCCTCGCGGTGTGCGAGAAAAGGATGACCTGCCACTGCTCTGACTATCTCCTTTTTCTCATTTAGCACTACATTCAAAATGAAGTCTATGCCAACTTTTTCGCCGACTTCTTCCATATCCTCTCTAACAGGATTGCCCTCAAGAATCCCGGCAGCGGCTTTAGGATGGAGCATCTGGCTGTGATTATCTTGAATGGTATTCTTAGAGCAAACACCTGGCATTATGGCCTTTGCCCCCCCGCTGTAGCCTGCGAAGTAGTGGAACTCAATGTTGCCGGTGCATACCACGATGTCTGCCTCGAAAATCGGTTTGAACACTTCCACCCGCGTGCCATTCCTAGTTTTGCCTGTACTGACGACATTATCAGGGTCGTGGTCTATGCATTTAATCCTGTTGAAAACAGCTTCTCCCACCAGATTCTTTTGCTCTTCAACGGTTTGCACACGGTGAATGCCAAGGGCAAAGATGATGGTGATGTCCTTCTCAGCCACACCTCCTTTTTTTAACTCTTCCAGCAGGGGTGGCAGCATTTTCTTCGATGGAGACGGCCTTGTGATGTCGCTCACGATTATCGCAACTTTATCTCCTTTCCTGACAATCCCGGATAGCCGCTTTGAGCCGATGGGATTTTTCAATGCCCTTGTGATCTCCTCATCGCCGAGGGCAGGAAGCTCATTTGGCTTGATAACCTGGAGTAAATTCCGATCTGGAATTTCAATATCAACTGCACTCTTACCGTATTTCAAAGGAATTTTTGCCATCCAATTACCTCATAGTTCCTATCATACACTTAATGATAAATATTTTGCTTAATCAGCCGAACTAGAGTGCCCGGTATTA
>CAZVYP010000014.1:0-32608 GCA_964631075.1 uncultured Methanocellales archaeon | reverse complement strand
GTGTCCAGTGTACATACATCTTCTGGAAGTTTATAATTTTTTTGAAGCCTCTCTTAAACTATTTCCGCATCCAATATAACGATCGATTTTCTGAGATAATCCGGCAAATAGTCAGGCGAGGGATTTCATTGTTGAAAAAAATTGTTTTTTTATTTTAAAGATATAACGATTTTTTTAAACAGTATTCAATCATATGTGTCAAGATAATTTGATTGAATTATGTCCATAAAATTGCTTTATTAATCTAAAAAAGATATAATTTGACTCTGACGATAAAAAAATAAGATAATATGACAGATAACTTTATTTGAATCGAAAATATAATACTAATTGTGGGAAGGAAGGAAAAGGAGG
The DNA here is from genome assembly GCA_964631075.1 of uncultured Methanocellales archaeon. Classification (GTDB taxonomy): domain Archaea; phylum Halobacteriota; class JAWCLZ01; order JAWCLZ01; family JAWCLZ01; genus CAZVYP01. The sequence continues at coordinate 32,254 of CAZVYP010000014.1, read as the reverse complement.
TGGCCCTTAAAATGGATGATGTTGTAAATTCAATCAATCGAATATCATCAATCCATGCCAGCGAGATGTATAAAGTTTTTACAATTTCAGGCCTTAGAGGCATCTTAAGCTCTTACGCCAGACTGTACATCTTGCATCTTCTATATTACGAACCCGAGGGGCTGACCTGCTCAATGATCTATGGATTGTACAAGAAGGATGTCATCAATCAGGATGTCCCTGAGGAAATGACCATCTCTCGATCCCATATCATCGATCATCTGAGTGACTTCGAAGTCGAAGGCCTGGTTAAGAAGGGCACATTCAAGCAGTACAAGCTCACGGAGAAAGGAAGAATAATTTTTAATTTCGCTAAACAGCTTGCTCTTGAAATTGCAAATAATCCAAAATTTTTTAATCAGAAATCCAGGGATAAAACTGTTCAGCTGCTGCAATAAAGAAATCGTATTCCCTGAGAGGATCTGGAGGTAGCCCACAAAAAATACTTTAGATTGGAAGTAATATTTCTAAGGATATGCAAAATAAAATTCAGGCGAATCCAGTTCCAAGACTTGTTGCTCTTGAACTCACAAGAGCGTGCAATCTGGCGTGCAGGCACTGCCGTGCCTCCGCGATAACAGAGCCTGATCCGCACGAGCTTTCAACCGCTGAGGTCAGGGCTTTGATAGATAATATAGCCAGCTTCTGCAAACCGGTTATTATCATTACCGGTGGAGATCCTATTTTGCGGAGAGATGTTTTTGAGATCGCCGATTATGCTGTCTCAAAAGGCCTGCATGCTGCCCTTGCAACCAATGCAACGATGGTAACACCGGAAATTGCAGAGAAGATAAAACAGAGCGGTATAGAAAGGGCCAGTGTGAGCATCGATGGTGCATCTGAGAAAACGCACGACGACTTCAGGAACGTTAAAGGCGCTTTTGCCGCTTCGATGCGGGGCATAAAGAATCTGCAGGAGGCAGGGGTGAGTGTGCAGATAAACTCCACAATCACCAAGCACAATATAGACGAGATCCAGGGTATCTTTGAGCTTGCAAAGCGGCTTGGCGTGGATGCCCTTCATATATTCATGCTTGTACCAGCCGGACGGGGTAAAGAAATAGCTGGAGAGGAAGTCTCGCCCGCGCAGTATGAGGAGGTTTTGAACTGGTTCTACGACAGGGAAAAGGATGCTGGTATGAAAATGAGCTTCAAGGCAACCTGTGCTCCTCACTATCACAGAATTTTGTATCAGCGCGGCTTTAAGGCAGGAGCATCAAAGTCTCACCTCGAGAGAGTTACCAAGGGCTGCCTTGCCGCAACAGGTTTTTGCTTCGTCTCGCATACCGGCGGTGTCCAGCCCTGTGGATATCTCCCGCTGATTGCCGGCAATATTCGCATGAAGCCCTTCAAAGAGATCTGGTTCGAGTCAAAGGAGTTCCAGTCACTGCGGGATCCGGAAAAATTGAGGGGCAAATGCGGTCGGTGTGAGTTTAAAAAAGTCTGCGGCGGGTGCCGTGCCAGAGCATATGCAAGATATGGGGATTATCTCGAGGAGGAGCCGTACTGCATATACCAGCCAGTGCGCTAAGTCTGCTTCTCCACTCTGTCTGCAAATTCCATTGCCATGTCCAGGATTGATTTAAAGTATAATTCCCCTGTTATCTCAGGGTCGCTGATTAATACTTTCATTTCACTCCCGCCTGCCTCCAGCCTGGTGATTTTAAACTCCTCGAAGAGCCTCAGTAAGAGCGCATGCATATCTTGATCCAGCAGCCTTTGAGTTTTTTTTGGATCACTGGTCTTAAGATCGAGTATTGATTCAAGAAAAACCGGGAGACATCCATTTAATATCTCTGACTTTCTCCCTCTGACTAGCGATTCCCTGATCGACTTCCTTGCAATCCTGAGGTAATAATCGGATTGCTTAAGCCGTATGTTAAGCAGCAGCCAGGCTCCCCTGTGCTCGTATAACCTTAATTCAAAGCCGCGATTGCGGTACTCGCCTTTCGCTTTGTCGTAGTCCAGAAATGTGCTGCAGGTATGCACCCCTCCCACTTGTTCCGCAAATTTTTTTAGATGCAAAATCGTACCGCTTTTTGCCCTTCTAGAGCCATAGCATGAGACTGCCCAGAGTATAGCTGCAAGTACGAGGAGAACCGCGAATGCGAGGATGTATGGCGATGTCGGTATGTCCATTTTATTTCTTCCTACTTGTGAGTCCAGTAAGCGGTGACTTCTTCACCTTTTATGCTGTCTATCCTGCAGAAGGCAAAGCGCTCGAACTGCACGATGCTGTCAACTTTTTCGTTCAAAATACTCCGCTCTCCGATTCCTTCGTAGATTTTATCGGGTGCTAATATCTTTACCCTTACTCCATCAACCGGAACCCAGTGAATAATCGGAGCACCCTGCTTCACTATGCTCAGGTCATTGCCGATGTATCTCGCAGTCAGGGGTTTAAGGCTCTGGATCTCTATGTTATAAAGGTCCTTCAGCCTCAGTTTTTGCCCTTTAGCAAGATTCGCGTAGTCCGGCTCGCTTATCAGCAACTCATTTCCAGCTCTGATCTCTCTGCATCCTCTCTTCTCCTTTGGATGAAGCAGTGGTTTTGCAATTTCAATACCTGCACCTGCGACTGTCATCTTCTCGGGATTGTGGACGAAAAAATAGCGATTTGCTATTGGATCGATAATGCCTCTGTTTAGCGTATAAAGGGTTTCCATGCTCACCGCAATATCTGTCTCGGTTATACCCATCTCTATTATAAAGCGCCTTATTGCCTCAGGTCTGATCCCTCTTCGCTTAAGTGCTCTGACAACTGGTAGTCTGGGATCGTCCCAGCCACTGTATACCCCCTGCTCTATAGCTTTCCTTGTTGCGCTTGTGCTGAACTTTCCGAACTCGTGAATGCGAATTCTACCCCAGTGAAGCGTAAAAGGGTACTCCCAGCCAAGGTAATCGTAGATGTATTTCTGTTTTTTCTCGCTGTCCATAAGATCCTTGCCGCGTATTATATGAGTCGTGCCCAGCAGGTAGTCTTCGATTGCGGATTCAAAGTCCAGCGTGGGCCATACGATATACTTGCTGCCAGCGCGCGGGTGCTCCGCCTTTATTATCCGGAATGCCACCCAGTCTCTGATCGCAGGATCTTTATGCGTGATATCAGTTTTTATGCGCAGTGCAGCGTCGCCGGTATTATAATTACCATTGAGCATCTTCCGCCATTGCTCCAGGTTTTTCTCCGGCTGCGAATCTCGATCGGTACACGCAAGAGCCGCATCTTTCAACTTTTTGAACTCTTCTCTGGGGCAAAAACAGACGTATGCTTTCCCGAGCTTGATAAGCTGCTCTGCATATTTATAGTAAAAGTCGATTCTGTCTGAGGCAATTACGACCTCATCGGGCTTCGCGCCCAGCCACTCCGAATCTTCAATGTACCACTTATAGGCTTCGAGCATCGGCCGCTTCGTCACCGGATCGGTGTCGTCGAAGCGCATAATGAATTTGCCATTGTAGCGCCTCGCATACTCGTGGTTGACTATTATCCCGCGGGCATTACCCAGGGTTGGAGGACCATTTGGATTAGGCGCTATTCGCATTATAACTTTTTCACCTGCAGCTACGCCTTTAAGAGCAGGCAACCCATGCTCTCGGGGCTTTTCCTCCCCTATCTTCTCAAGCAGCTCGGGAGCAATCGCATGAAGTCTGGCGATCCTTTCCTCCTTCGAAAGCTTTTCAACGCCTGCCAGCACTTCCCCCGCGAGAGCTGCGACTTCTCTGGCTCTCGATCTCAGCTCTTTATGCTCGGCCATCACCTTGCCTACCACCGCGCCAGCCTGCGGAATAGAGTCGTATTTAACTGCATTTTGAAGCGCATATTTCTCGATAATGAGCTTGATGTCGGTCATGGATATTCTGTTGATAGTGTTATGCTTGGTATAAAAGTATAATGATAACTATCCATACAGATTTCTTGTAATTAGAGTCCAATTACATTAAAATTGAATTTTTTAAAATCTTCATCGAAGGTGGCTATTGTTGAGATTCCATTCGCTCTGCATACTGCTATGCTTGTGCAATCCGTAAAGCTGAGGGCTGGTTTCTTTTGCTCTTTAAAGATCTTCCAGGCTGAGCTGAACAGGTGCTCATTTATCCTGAGCATCAGGTTTGTGCCTAGAAGCGCATCACCTGCTTCTACAACTTTTTCTATGCGCTTGATTCTGACCAGCATTACTGTAGCAACTTCATCGAATATATAATCGGTAATCACTGAGGTTCCATATCTGTCTCTATCTATGTCTCTGATTATCTTCAGAGCTTTAGCGTGATTTTCATCCACATCGTTTAAATAAGCCACTATAAGGCTTGAATCCAGGAATATCATAGCTCTTCTCCGTACACTATTTGATCGATCTGGACGCTTGTTTTTTCAGTGTTATCTCCCCAGCTAAAAGGCTTCATATCGAGAAGGGTCTTTCTTGGCTTTTTACCTCTTTGCTCGATCCAGATTTCCATTACATGAGTTGCTGCCTCGCCGAGCTTCATGCCCTCTTCCACAGCCTTTGCCTTGAACCGCTTGTAGACCGATTCGTCTATTCCGCGGATAGTAATATTCACACTAATCACCATTTACATCATTGTATTACAAATATTTAAAGTTTTACAAAATGATTTGGGGCATCTGTCAAGAGCTCCAGGCAGCTACAACAAAGAAGAAAAAAGATATAGCGACAGAACTCTATGTAATTCTGATGAAGGAAGCCTATCTTTACGATAAGATCGAGGATGGCAAAGTTCACTGCCATGTCTGCGCTCGTGAGTGTGTTATTGCAGATGGCAAAAAGGGCTTATGCTTGACACGCGAGAATAAAGAGGGGGGGCTTTACTCCATTATATATAACTGGGTTTCTTCCGAGCACATCGATCCTATCGAGAAAAAGCCGCTTTATCATTTTTATCCCGGCAGCCTTGTTTATTCGCTTGGGACTCTTGGCTGCAACTTTCGATGCAAGCACTGCCAGAACTGGAGCATTTCGCAGGTAAAGCCGGATCGAAAACTGGTAGCTGAGATCACTCCTGAGGAAGCGGTTGAAAGAGCAATTGTGAGCGGGTGCAAGGGCATTGCCTGGACGTATAACGAGCCCGCGATCTGGTTCGAATATACTTACGATAGCGCCAGGCTTGCTAAGGAGTCCGGGCTTTACACAGTATACGTTACAAATGGCTATATCACCGTCAGTGCCCTTGAATATATTTCGCCATATCTAGATGCCTATCGGGTTGATATCAAGGCTTTTAACGATAAATTTTACCAGGAAGTGTGCTCGGCTAAGCTGCAGCCTGTGCTGGATTCGTCGAAGCGAGCTCGAGAGCTGGGCATGCATGTTGAGGTGATAAATCTGATTATTCCCGGTAGAAATGATTCTGAAGAGGAGCTGCGCGCGCTCTCAAAATGGATTTACGAAAATCTGGGGGAGAACACACCTGTTCATTTTACTCGCTTCTCACCGATGCATAAAATGCTTGATAATTATCCGACTCCTGTAAAAACGCTGGAGAAAGCGGTTGAAATTGCGAAGCAGGAGGGTTTAAAATATCCATACACAGGCAATGTGCCTGGGCACAAGCTGGAGAACACGTACAGTCCCAAGTGCGGCGCCCTGCTTATTGAGCGCAGGGGTTTCTCTCCGGTATTCCGCGATATCACCATGGAAAAAACCTGTAAAAAATGTGGAGAACCAATTCCGATCAAGGGCGGGCTCAGCGCCGCTCCGGACAGAGTCTACTGGTAGGCAATAAAATGGACAGAGCACAGGGAGCAGAAGCGGTCGTGGATTTTAAGGGCGATGTAGTGGTAAAGCGAAGAATACCGAAGCGCTATCGAGTTAAAACTATTGATGACAGCCTGAGGAGAGAGAGAAATAAAAATGAGGCAAAAATTACCTCCGAAGCTAGAAAGAACGGTGTGCCCACGCCGATCATTTTTGACATCGATGAGTTCGAAATTACAATGGAATACATCGACGGAGAGCAGTTAAAATATGTGTTAGACGAGTCTCTGAGCGAAAAAATAGGCATAAATGTGGGGAGACTTCACGAGGCTGATATAATACATGGAGACCTCACCACGTCGAATATGATTCTGAGCAGCGGGAGGATTTACTTCATAGACTTCGGACTTGCATTTTACAGCAAGGAGATCGAGCCAAAAGGCGTTGACGTGCACGTGCTCTTCCAGACATTCAACAGCACACACGCAGAAAACGAAAAACTGATCAAAGCATTTGTAAGGGGTTACAGATCGGCATACAAACGCGCCAATGAAGTGCTCGCCAGAGTAAGGGAAATCGAAGCGAGAGGTAGATATTTTGTTGAAAAGGAGCAGTGAAAAGATATGAAGAAAGAGCTAATCTTTATCACCAGCAACAGAGGAAAGGTAGAGGAGGCAAGCGTTTATCTGAGCAGAGCGGGTATAGAAATAGTGCAGCTTAACCTTGGTTACCCTGAGGTCCAGTCCAGCAGCCTTGAGGAAGTTGCGATAGAGGGCGCAAAGCACTGCTACGCGAAATTGAAGAAACCGCTGTTTGTTGAGGACTCAGGCTTATTTATCGAAGCACTGAACGGCTTCCCCGGTCCTTTTTCTTCGTATGTCTTCAAAACAATTGGCAACCAGGGCATGCTCAGGTTAATGCAAGGGATAGAGGCGAGAGGGGCATATTTTAAATCAGTTGTAGCCTGTCACAGCGATAAAAAAGTGAAAACATTCAGCGGAACAGTGCGAGGCAGAATTGGCTTTGAAGAGCTTGGCTGCGGCGGCTTCGGCTTTGACCCGATTTTTTTATACAGGGGCAAAACCTTTGCGGAGCTATCGCTGGAGGAAAAAAATAGAGTATCGCATAGAAGCAGAGCCCTGGCGAAATTCGCGCGATGGATCTCCAAAATCAAATAGTGTACTGATACAGTTTCTTTCTAAACAGTATAAGGGAAGATTTTTTGCATGCGATACAACTTTATATTAAAATCGCAAAAATATCAGGGGAGGTATGGTGGATGGTTGACAAAATTACTATTAGCCTTATCAAGGCAGATGTTGGTGGCTATCCCGGACACGCGAGTGTGCATCCGGATTTGATTGCAAGTGCGAGAGCCGAGCTGTTAAAGGCAAAGGGAAATGGTTTGCTCATTGACTTCCACGTTATGGGCGCAGGAGATGATCTGGAACTTATAATGACTCATAGAAGGGGCACTGACAGCAAAGACATCCACGGCCTTGCGTGGAATGCCTTCGTGAAGGCAACTGAAGTGGCGAAGAAGCTTAAGCTCTACGGCGCAGGTCAGGACCTGCTGAGCGATGCATTCTCAGGGAATGTGCGCGGAATGGGACCGGGTGTTGCGGAGATGGAGTTCACCGAGCGGAAGGCAGAGCCGGTTGTTGCCTTTATGATGGACAAAACCGAGCCCGGTGCGTTTAACCTGCCAGTGTATAGAATGTTCGCTGATCCGTTTAACACAGCCGGATTGATAATTGATCCAGCGTGTCACGGTGGCTTCAAATTTGAAGTCTGGGATATAATAGACCACAAGCGTGTGTTTATGAATTTACCGGAGGAGATGTATGACATGCTTGCGCTGGTAGGCGCGAAGTCCAGATACGTGATCAAGCGCGTGTTTCCTAAAGAAAATCATCCCAAGCTGCCGAAAGACGAGCCAGTTGCTGTTGTGAGCACTGAGAAGCTCTATCAAATAGCAGGCGAGTATGTAGGGAAAGACGATCCCGTTGCACTGGTGAGAGCGCAGTCCGGTTTACCCGCGCTCGGCGAAGTGCTTGAGCCTTTTGGTTTTCCGCATATCGTGAGCGGGTGGATGAGAGGCAGCCACAACGGTCCTATAATGCCTGTTTCATTCGAGCACGCGAGGTGCACAAGATTCGACGGCCCGCCTAGAGTCGTAGCAGCCGGCTTTCAGTTGGCAAACGGCTTGCTCGTAGGCCCTGTTGATTTATTTAACGATCCGGCTTACGATATAACCAGGAAAAAAGCGCAGGAGATTATGGATTATATGAGGCGACACGGACCCTTTGAGCCTCACCGCTTGCCTCTGGAAGACATGGAATATACTACCCTTCCTAAAGTTTTGACAAAGCTTCAGGATCGATTCCAGAAGGTGGAGTAAACTCGTGATGCTGGCAATCAAGCCTCCGATGATAGTGCTCAACGTCAAAGCATATCTCGAGAGTTCGGGTGAAAAAGGGCTTGCGCTTGCAAGAGCATGCGAGGACGTCTCAATTGAAAGCGGAGTTTCTATCGCAATCTGCCCTCAAACCGCCGATCTCGCGTGGATCTCAAAGCAGGTTAAAATTCCCTGTCTGGCTCAGCATGCCGAGGCAGTTACACCTGGAAGCCAGACTGGCTGGGTGACGTTGGAGTCCATCAGGAGCGCTGGAGCCACTGGCACACTTGTTAATCACTCCGAGCACCGCCTGAAAATCGTGGAGATAGATGAGATTATAGAGCGGGCAAAAAAGCTTGAGCTGCTTACTATTGTGTGCACCAACAATCTTGCTGTGAGCAGGGCAGTTGCAGCTCTTAGCCCCTATGCGCTTGCAGTTGAGCCACCCGCGCTGATCGGCAGCGGCATACCGGTTTCTAAAGCCGAGCCTGAGATCGTGAGTGGCACTGTGAAGGCAGTTAAGGCTATAAATAGAGATGTCATCGTGCTCTGCGGTGCTGGCATATCCACGGGTGAAGACGTCAAAGCAGCAATCGAACTTGGAAGCGAAGGAGTGCTTCTTGCCTCCGGTGTTGTGAAGGCCAAGGATCCGAAAGCGGCACTGCAGGACCTTGTCGCGCGGATATAAAAGGGTTGATATTCATGGTCAAAAGGATAAAGGTTAAAAATCCAGAGCGATGCATCGGCTGCCTCGAGTGTGTTTTTTCATGCGCCAGGAATCGGTTTAAAAAAGTCTCCCTCGACGATAGTGCTATAAAAGTGGCTACATCCGGCGGTATCGAGAGCGAGTTCAGCGTTATCGCGTGCAGAGCCTGCTCTGATCCCGCATGCGTGAGAGCATGTAAAACCGGAGCGCTGCTGATGCGCGATGGCGGGGGAAACAAATTCGAGGCATTGAAATGCAATTCATGCGGTGATTGCGTGAGAGCATGCCTTATCGGCGCCATTACCTTCGACCGGGATAAAAAACCGCTGACCTGCACCCATTGCGGCTGGTGTGCCAAGTTCTGCCCTCACGACGTGCTTGCGCTCGAGACCATAGAGGTGTTCTGAATGCACGTACTTTACATTAACCTGAGCGAGCGGAAGTTTGAGATTAAAGAGCGGAAAGAGCTATTTGAGAAATATCTTGGCGGGAGCGGAGTTGCCACGAAGCTGTTGCTCGAAGAGTGCCCGCCGAGGATTGATTCTCTTTCGCCCGAGAATCCGATAATTCTCGCAATCGGACCTTTTTCGGCGATCTTTCCAACCTGCACGAAGGTCGTTGCTATGTTCAAATCCCCGCTTACTAATGAGCTGGGAGAGAGCCATGCTGGCGGAAGGCTCGCTGCGGCGATGCGCTTCGCAGATTACGGCGCAATTATAATAAAGGGCAAATCCGATCGACCTGTTTACCTCTCAATACATGATGAAGACGTGAAATTCAAAGACGCCTCGTCGATCTGGGGGATAAGCAGTGCTTACACGGTCGGGCAGATACTGAGAAAAGCCGAACCCGGGGCTGGCAAGCGCAGCATAATAAGGATAGGCGTTGGCGGTGAGAAGAAGGTCAGATATGCCAACGTTAACGTGGATACCTACCGCCATTTTGGAAGACTTGGACTTGGAGCAGTATTTGGCAGCAAGAATTTGAAGGGAGCGGTGATCTCGGGCTCTCATGAAATTTCGATAGCAGATCTGGAGAAATACAGCGAAGTTTACAAGGAGCTCTACGATCTGATCGTTGGCACAGACCGGCTTAAGAAATATCATGACTATGGCACTGCGATTAATATAAACGTGCTTAACGAGCTTAAAGCGCTGCCCACCAAGAACCTTCAGTCAACTCAATTTGAACATGCGGATTATATCTCCGGTGAGCAGTTTGCAGAAAACTACATGGCTAAGCATATGGCATGCGTTTCCTGCCCGGTAGGCTGCATACACATAGCCATGCTCCGGATACCTTTTGCGGATGGCTTCGAATTTGAGACAAAGTTGATACCATACGACTACGAGCCAATCTATGCTATGGGCAGCTTCCTCGGGATACCGCTTGCAGAGGGAGTTCTGCGCCTGATAGAAAAGGCAGACCACCTCGGGCTTGATGTTATGTCCACCGGAGTTGTGCTGGGCTGGGCAACCGAGGCGTATCAAAATCATTTGATTTCAAAGCGGGATACAATGAATCTGCAGTTTCGATGGGGAGATGTTGAGAGCTATCTGAAGGCAATAGAGCTGATCGTGAAGCAGCCCAATGAATTCTACAGAACGCTTGCAGAAGGCGTTAATGCAGCCTCGAAGAAGTATGGTGGGGAAGATTATGCCATTGCACTGGGCGGTCTTGAAATCGCGGGCTATCATACGGGGTATGCAAATCTGATCGGTCACATAGTAGCACCAAGGCATGGACACTTGGACAACGCAGGCTACAGCTTAGATCAGAAGGCAGTGAAGCAGAGGATGACCCCCGAACAGCTTGTCGATGCGCTGATCAGCGAGGACAATGCACGCGCGATGCTCAACTCACTAGTAATATGTCTCTTCGCGAGAAACGTTTACTCCGAAGCCATAGTTTCAAAAGCACTTGAGACACTGGGTATTAAGAAGACCAAGGAAGAGCTGCTGAATATCGGAAAAGAGATTTTCAAGCTGAAATATGAATTCAAAAAGCGGGAGGGCTTCAACCTCGGCGAAGTGAAGATTCCAAAGCGGTTCTTCGAGACAGAGTGCCTCGCGGGCAAGCTCAGCGAGGAAGAAGCAAACAAGATGATGGCGATATACAGGGAAAAACAAAAGCTTTGATTCGCAGGCCAGCTTTACTTAGAAAGCTGTATTTTTGTTTTTGGTCACTTTTTTAATTCTACCGCACTGCTTGCATATGTAAATGAAATTCCCTTTTTGGAAATCTAACATATCAGAATGAAGACCGATAGAGCAAAACCATACCTTCATTTTGAATCATCCATTCGTACTTTAAAAATTATTTTATTTGCACATTTATATAAATGCTATGTATGTCTTCACATTTTGTTATCAGCATGTCAGTTTCTCCAAATTCTTTAAATCAATGGCGATAGATTAGGTAGCAGGGTGATCTTATTTCGAATCAGGTGAAATTTGAGGTATCACGCAGCCCAGACTATAAAGTGACGTACATAAACGGGGTTTTTGGAGGGCTGAGCCCTGATGAGGGGAGGATGATCTTCTATGTCGACAGACTCGTGCCAGAAGTGCTCAACGATCCACCGGGAGCGATGAAGATGCAAAAAATAGATAGAGAGCTGGTCGTTGACGTGCGCATGTCTGCAGCGCAATTCAGAAGCATTGCCGAGTGGATGGTCTCGCACGTCAGAGAGCTGGATGACGCGTTGAAGAGAGGCATTACACGGGATGCATCTGACACGTCAAAAAGCATGTATGGTTAGAGGGTTATTTATGGAAAAACCTATTACAATCCTGGGTTTCGCAGGCAGCCTGAGGAAGGAATCCTATAATAAATCGATAATGCGCGTGGCTCTGGAGCTTGCACCTGCGGGTGTAAAAATTGAGATATTTGATCTGGAGGGGATTCCGCCTTTTAACGCAGATCTTGAGAATACTGGTGTAGTAACCGATTTTTTTGACGATCTTGCAAAACATAATAATAATGATTATTATTAAAATAGTAAATATTTTATAATCAAAAAGCCGATTTATATCTGTGTCAAAAAAGAATTTGGTCTTTGATCTGGAGGGACACTTTCTTTACATAACACTGGCAACAGCGATAATTGTATTTCTGGCAGTAAGTGCTCCTGTGTACTTCAAATTACTTGGTGGTTTAACATAAAAAGCACGGATGGGACTCTGATGAAACTTGAAGATCACCTTAAGAACTTGCTCGAAATAATTTACCCTAACAGAGGAATCGGCGAGAAACACGGAATTCGGTTTATAATCGAATTATCAGAAAACAGAAGAGCACATTCGATTTTACCATGTGCAGTTTAATCGAAAAAAATTGGTGATCTTATAACTGATAAAAATATTTTTTCGATCGCGGTGCTCAGCACCTTTTTGATTCTTGCTCAACAAACAGCTCCAGCAGCAACGACCGAGGGAGAAAATGTTTCCTACACGTTCAATCTGCAGGAGGGAACAAACCTGATCTCCCTGCCAGTTATAACTTCTTACACAGCAGAATCCTTTGCGATGGCAGCAGGTACAAAAGTCCAGCATATTGCGATGTACAACACTACGGGCGGAGAGTATAAGACCTACCTGCCCGGATTCAGCGGAGCTGAGAACAACTTCGCGGTGAAAGCCGATTATGGCTACTATGTTTTTACAGCTGGTAACTGCAGCTTTACGATTACAGGAAGCAAGCCAGGGATCAGAAGCATACCCCTCAAGAGAGGTTTTAATCTGATCGGGTGGACATCTCTCGATCAATCCACTGCTGAAGACGCATTTACAACTCCGCTTGGCAGCAACCTGATAAACGTTTCAAAACGCAACAGCGACGGCAGCCTTCGAACTTATACCCCCGGGGTCAGCGGAAAAGAGGATAACTTCGCAGTCGAACCAGGCTCCGGTTATCTCGTTTACATAAAAAATGATTGCACTCTGACCTATGGCGGAGCGAAGGGTCCTGCAGGCGAGCCGCTGGAGAAGGAGCCTGCATCAGGTAAATCTGTATACGGGTTCGAAGCAGCGTATGCGGTAGCCGGAATTGCCATGATTTTAATTGCCAGAAATATAAGGCGCTGAAGATCTATCTGAGCCGCTGCAGTAGCTCCTCTGCCGTAAGAGTGTTCAGCACATCCTTTGCTTCCAGCCATGCGCGCCTCGCAGTTGCCACTCCATATCTCATCAAGGCAAGAGCAGCAACTGAATGTGCATCCGTGGCGATTGATAATGCCACTCCGTGCTCCTTTGCTCGCTTTGCATCGACATCTCTGAGGTCTAGTCTATCAGGACTTGCGCTTATCTCCAGTGCGGTTCCGGTATTTACTGCGACATCGAAGATCTTCTCAACATCAACTTCATAGGGTGCTCTTTTTTCTATCAACCGCCCGGTGGGGTGACTTATTATGTCAACGTGCGGGTTCTCCATAGCCGCCGTGATCCTGGCTGTTATCTGCTCCTTCGGCTGGCGGAAGCCTGAGTGTATGCCCGCTATAACAAGGTCAAACTGCTTGAGCTCAGCGTCGCCGAAGTCTATTTCTCCATCGCTCAGTATGTTGCACTCAACTCCGGATATTATCTTAAAATCCCTGAACTTATTATTCAGCTCTTCGATCTCTTTCCTCTGCTCGTGGATTTCCACCTGTTCAAGTCCAGATGCCACTCCCAGTGACTTTGAGTGATCGCATATCGCGATGTAATTATAACCGCGCTGCTTCGCAGCCATTGCCATCTCCTGTATGCTGGCGGTGCCATCGCTCCAGCCGCTGTGGGCGTGTAAATCTCCCCTTATTTCTTCATATTTTACGAGCGCGGGCAGCTTCCCCTTTTTCGCAGCTTCGATCTCGCCCTGATCCTCGCGCAGCTCCGGCGGTATATACTGAAGGCCCAAAATTCTGTACACCTCTTCCTCGCTTTGCCCAGCGATTTTTCTGCTCTCTTTCTCCTGAAAAACCCCGTATTCATTTATCTTCAAATTCATCTTGCTCGCCATTTCGCGGAGCTTCACGTTATGCTCCTTCGAGCCGGTGAAGTACTGCAGGGCAGCGCCCCAAGAAGCCGGTTCAACGACCCTGATGTCTATCTGAAGATTGTCCCTGGTGAGAATGCTTGCCTTGGTCTCACCCGTGGCGAGCACTTCTTTAACCACCGGCAGCGCTGCAATCGATTTCATCACAGCTCCAGGCTCTTCAGATGCGACCAGGATATCTATGTCTCCAATTGTCTCCTTCATCCTCCTGATGCTGCCGGCTTCAACTACCTGCTGGACCGCTTTCACCTGCTTCAAATATCCGACAACCTGCTCCGCAGCAGGCAGTGCAATACCAAGCAGCATTCTACCCGTTCTGGAGCGCAGCATTTGTATCCCGCGCAGGATGTTCTCCTCGGCTTTAGGTCCCATCCTCGGTAGCTTTTGAATTCTGTGCTCCATCGCTGCTTTTTCCAGTGCCTCTATGCTGTCGATCTTCAACTGCTCATACAGGAGCTTAGCAATTTTAGGTCCCACACCCGGTACTTTCTGGATCTCGATCAGCCCAGCGGGGAACTCACGCTTGAGCTCTTCGTAATACTTGCTTTTGCCGGTCGTTAAGAACTCATGTATCTTGAAAGCTATGCTCTCCCCGACTCCGGGGATCTCCATGAGCTTTTTCACAGTATCGTAGCTCTCAACTGCTACAGACAGATTTTCAACACTCCTCCCCGCTTCTCTGTACGCAATGATGCGGAACTTGCTCTCCCCCTTCAGCTCGAGCAGATCCGCGATTTCAAACAGCATCTGAGCTACATCCGGATTTCTCATCTCAACTATAATTTAGAAAAAGGGGTAATATAACTGTTCTTCAATCATCGCTGTGGGAGGTGGCACTGTCGTAGTAGATCATTTTAACTTTCAATTTATTGCCGCACTTCGGGCACTTCTCGACTATGTCAACAGCTTCCATGGTTATGCTCACCCATTTTTGCTCGCGATAGCCGCAGATGCAGGTTATTTCGTAAGTGGCCATGTTAGTTACCTTTAAAATATCGAATCACTTTCCTGCTCACCAGCTCGAGCATCTCCCTGTGTCTCTTGCGCGACACCAGTGGCGTGAGAATTATATGTCTGCACCCTACTTCGATGTATTTCTCGATTCTCTCGATGCACATTTCTGGAGTTCCTGCTATATAGCGCCTCTCGAGGAGCTCCGCTGGTAGTTTATCCGCCGCTTTTATCGCCTTCTCCACATTTTCCGTGTTGAACTCAAAGGTGAAGAGATTGCCGACATCCGGCACTTCGCCTTTGTAGCCGGTGCTCTCCAGATATTTTTTCCTGGTGGGCGAGAGCATGAACAGCAGCTTGGTCGGCAGCTCTGCCATTCGCTTTGCTTCTTCATAGCTCTCATTCACTACTATGTATAGGAACATACATGGCTCAATTTTATCAGGATCTCGGTTTGCCGCTTTCGCCAGCTCTTTAATTTTACCGTGCACCTCTTTATATCTCTCAGGTGTAAGTGCCATCGGTATCCAGCCTTCTCCATACTCGGCAGTCAGCTTTATGGTCTGCTCCGAGTTGCCAGCGATGTAGATGGGAGGGTGAGGTTTTTGCACTGCTTCTGGCATTATGAAGGCGTTTTTTAAGCGGTAATACTTCCCTTCGAAGTCGACTTTTTCAGAGCTTAACAGCCCTTTTATTATATTTATTCCCTCTCTCATCCTGAGCGCTGGTTTATCCCAGTCTATTCCATAGGGATTGAGGTTCATCGCCTCACCGGCGCCCAGCCCGAGTATTGCTCTCCCGTTCGAGATGACGTCAAGTGTCATGAGATGCTGTGCGAGCACCGCAGGATGGTGGCGGTATACATCGCTCACGCAGGTACCGAGGGTTACCCTCCTGGTTTTCATCGCGCATGCGGTTAAAACGCTCCACGCCTCAAATGCATCATACCGCTTTATCCCGATTCCAACTAAGTGATCAGGAGTCCAGACTGCGTCGAAGCCTGCTTTCTCAGCCTGAACTGCGCTGCTGAGAATAAGATCCACAGGGTGAAGGGGTAGCTGTAAGCCGAACTTTATATCCTGCATAAAATTAGCTGGGGAGAGAGGGATATTTAATCTTTGTGTTTATATAATCAATAAAGTGCGAGCAATCAAAAGCTTAATCATCCATAAATGCGATTGAAAAGCCGTATGGGCTTGCTTGAGGTTTACGGGAAGCTGGATGGCATTTCCCTTGAGGATTTTAAAAAACTCGTGGGGGAGAAAATCGATTTAATGGGAGGGTTATGCGATGAGACAACCGCTGCCCTGCTTGTAGCCCATGACCTTGGATATGATAATGCGGTGAAGATAGGTGAGATTTCCGGGGAAAGCGAGAAAAAGAGGGTTACTTTTTCTGGTGCAGTTAGAAACATTTTTGAGGGCAGGGAGTTCAGCCGGGAAGATGGCTCGGTTGGCAGGGTTGTGAATATAATTGTTGCCGACGAGACCGGCTCCATTAAAGTTGCTCTCTGGGATGAGTTCGCGGATCTTGTCAAAACAGGCGATCTACTAGTTGGAGGCAGGATCAGGGTTAACGGGTATGTTAAAAAAGGCTCTTTTGGAGTTGAGGTCAGCGTTGGCAGAAGTGGCTCGCTGGAAATTACAGAAAAGCCTGATGCCGCCGGGGAGTCAAAGCACGGAGAAAAGCTGAAGATCGAGCAGATCAAGCCGGGCATGGTCGCGGTGAATCTGGTTGCAAGAGTGCTTGAGAGCGGTGCTCATAAGTCATTTCGCAGGAGAGACGGTAGAGAGGGAAAAGTTGCCAGCTTAATCCTGGGTGATGAAACCGGTAAGATACGCCTTGTACTCTGGGATGATCGTGCCGTGGATTCCGTGAACTTCAAAACCGGTGATGTGGTTGAAATTAAAAATGCCTATTCTAGGGAGAGCTTTAGGAGAGCAGAGCTTCATATTGGTGGTAAAGGTGAGGTGAGCAGATCTACAATCGATATCAAATATGTTGAAAATATTGCATCGATCGGCGAAGTTGAAGCCGATAAGAACTACAATGTAACAGGTGAGATCGTTAACATAGAGCTACCCCGCGAGTTCACGCGCAGTGATGGCAGCAGAGGCAGGGTTTTGAATATCAAAATAAGAGATGAAAGCGGGGAAGCAAGGGTTGCTCTGTGGGAAGAGAAGATTGACGAGTTCAACAGATTGAAGCCCAGTGTTGGCAAGAGCATTAAAATTCTGGATTGCTATTCAAAAACAGGTTTTGATAGCGAAATAGAGCTCAGCGCTGGAAAGCAGAGCAGGATCTGTCCGGTTGAATGACATTTTCAAGCTGCATTACCCTCTTACCGCCAGTGCGGGAGATAAGCGTGGTAGTTTTTGCTCTTCACAATATAGTCTATGGCGCCCATCTTCATTGCTTTCAACTCTTCAATCTTCATAGTCTCTTCTCGGATCATATGATCGATAACTTTTTCAAATGAGATCGCTACGAATTTCATAGGTCTCTCAAGAGTGGTCTCAACCATTCCCTTTTCCTGAAGCCTTTTTAAAAGAGTGTATAGTTCGGATCTCGGTAACTCCAGCTCGCGCGTCAGAATGCTTGCCTTTGCGGGGCCAAGCCTGGATAGCATAAAATATACCTTTGCTTCTTTGTCAGTCAATCCACATTCAACACCCTTATACTATCTCTTTCATTTCTCTATCAATCATTTCAATTTTATATTATATCCTCCTCTTTTTCATGGTGGAATTAAATCGAAAAATCCATATCTCGAATAGTAGGGATCTATCTCGGGAGATTGTGTTTATGTCGAATAGCGATGCTGTGAGTATTTTAAATCGAATGTTCAATGCAAAGTCTATAGCTGTTATCGGCGCCAGCAGCGAGCCGGGCAAAGTCGGGTATTCGGCGGTCAAGAATATTGTTGACGGCGGGTTTAAAGGCAAGGTGTATCCGATTAATCCCTCGAGAGCTGGTGAAGAGCTTTTCGGATGCAAATATTTCGCAGGAGTGAAGGATATACCCGGGCTCATAGATACCGCGATAATAGCAGTGCCAGCAAAGCTGGTCAACGACGCGATAGTCGAGCTCGGGAAAAAAGAAGTACCTACAGCCGTGATCATTACCTCTGGCTACTCCGAAATTGGAAATGTGGAGATGCAGCGCCAGCTTGTTGACACTGCGAAAAAAGCGAACGTGCGAATCCTTGGACCTAACATCTTCGGCTATTACTATCCCCACAACAACCTCTGCGCCACATTCTGCACTCCCTATACCAATAAAGGTGGAATAGCCCTGATATGTCAGAGCGGCGGAGTGGGCATGGCAGTTATAGGCTTCACCCGCTCAAGAGGCATGGGTGTTTCCGCAATTCTGGGCATGGGCAATAAAGTTGACATTGACGAGGATGACCTGCTGGAGTTCTTCGCTCAGGATCCCAACACGAAGGTAATTGCAATGCACATGGAGGATATAAAAGATGGACTTGCATTCATGAAGGCTGCAAAGCAAGTCTCAAGGGTAAAACCGATTGTAGCGCTTAAAACAGGGCGCACACCTCTTGGTAAAAGGGCAGCAGCATCCCACACCGCTGCACTTGCAGGTGCAGACGAGGTGTTCGACACGGCTTTCAAGCAGAGCGGTGTGATAAGAGCACGAACGCTTGATGAGCTGCTGGACTGGGCAAGAGCCCTTTACATGCTCCCGCCTCCGGAGGGCGAGAATATATTTATACATACAAGCGCCGGGGGGTTAGGCGTGATTCTGGCAGACGCACTGTACGATTACGAACTGAAAGCAATGGAGATACCGGCTGACCTCGAGCAGGCGCTGCGCAAGTACGTCCCGGTGTTTGGCTCCTTCAAAAACCCCGTAGATGTAACAGGCTCTTCTACCCCTGAAGTCCAGGCTGAATCAGCCAAAATAGCGATAAGAGACCAGAGAGTGCACAGCATAATCTTCGGATACTGGCATACGATTATAACCCCGCCGATGGTCTTCGCAAAGGTTATAGGCGAAGCTGTAGAGGAAGCCAGGAAAGAGGGCATAGTCAAGCCAATGGTGGCATCGCTCTCCGGGGACGTGGAGGTGGAGGAGGCAGCGAGGTATCTGGAGCAGAAAGGAATACCGTGCTATCCATATGCACCCGAAAGAGCAGTATCTGCTCTGGCTGCGCTATATAAATGGGCTCGATATGCGGGGAGGTGCTAGCAATGAATGTGAATGCGAATAAGATTATTGCAGATGCCAGGAAGCACGGTAGAAAGCTTCTCACAGAGCAGGAGTCTAAAAAAGTGCTTGCCGCCTATGGAGTCCCAGCAACGAGAGATAAGCTTGCTAAAGACATGGATGAGGCCACTAAATTCGCAAGGGAGATCGGCTTTCCTGTTGTATTAAAGATCAGCTCCCCCGATATAAGCCACAAGACAGATGCGGGTGGCGTTAAACTTGGATTAAAAACCGAGCCCGAGGTAGAATGGGCATTTGATGTGGTAATGGAAAATGCCAGAAAATTCGCGCCGGAGGCAAAAATTTCTGGCGTGCTTGTTCAAAACATGGCTCCGCCGGGAAGGGAAGTAATCGTGGGAATGCACAGAGATCAGGTGTTCGGACCCGTTGTGATGTTCGGCCTTGGAGGAGTTTTCGTCGAAGTACTGAGAGATGTTTCATTCAGAGTGGCAAGCGAAATGACGAGACAGGACGCTCTCGGGATGATACTGGAGATAAAGGGCGCTCCATATCTGCAGCAATATCGAGGAATGAAAGCAGCGGATCTCAACTTCATTGCCGACACGATAATGAACATTGCAGAAATTGCAAGAAATAACAGTGAAATCAGCGAGATAGATGTAAATCCCCTGTTCGTATACGAGAAAGGCGGAGTGGCGGTGGATGCGAGGATAGTGCTCGGGTGATTAAAGGTAGCTTGATAAAATATAAGCAATCTAGGTTATCATTTTTGATAACCTGCTAATAACAAAATTTATAGCTTTTCCCATCATCTTATATCTGGATGAACAGACTTGAAATGCTTAAAAAGCTGGAAAGGTACGTCATATTCAATCTGGATACTGTAAAAAATATAATTCAAAAAGACGAGCCGTACACAAAACTACTTCTATACAGATTGAAGAAATCAGGCTTAATTTTTCAGATAGAAAGAAACAAATACACAATCCATAAAAATGCATTTCTGATAGCATCTCATATAATCTGGCCCTCTTATATTTCTCTCTGGAGCGCGCTCAGATACTACAATCTTACAGAGCAAATCCCGCACTCTTTTTGGGTTGTTTCACCTGCTAAGAGGGGAAAGAGAGCTGTAAGACATCTTGACACAGAAATAATTTTTGTCTCATGTAAGCCGAAATACTTTTTCGGGTTCAAAAAAATCAACTATAATGGATTTGAAATCTTCATAGCAGAGCCTGAAAAAGCCATAATAGATGGCCTGCTGCTAAAGAGAATATCATCATCTGAAACATATTCGATAATCAAAAATAACCTTAAAAATATTAGAACGAAAAAACTTGTAGATTTTGCAATTGAAACGGGGAATAAAGCATTGATAAAGAGACTCGGTTTCTTACTTGATAGAGCGGGAGCGGACTATATTGAAAAATTAAAAAAATACATATACCCCGTATATACGCGAGTAGAGCACAACCTTCCTTCCAGAGGCTGGAAAAACACTAAATGGAAGGTTATAGAAAACGTGGTTTTATGATAAAAAAAGACGAACTGACAAAAACTGCAGAAGCAAAAAGGCTTTCCTTAGAGAATGCAGAGAAAGACTATCTGCTGGAGCTGCTGCTTTTTTCGATTTACAATAATTTTGGAGAAACACTGGTGCTGAAGGGCGGAACATGCATGTACA
This sequence comes from uncultured Methanocellales archaeon, assembly GCA_964631075.1. Classification (GTDB taxonomy): domain Archaea; phylum Halobacteriota; class JAWCLZ01; order JAWCLZ01; family JAWCLZ01; genus CAZVYP01. Next base: position 11,540 of record CAZVYP010000014.1, on the reverse strand, counting down.
ACCTCTACAACCTCAACAGGTTCAGCGAAGATCTGGACTTCACGCTAAACAAGAAAAGATTTGATCTGGAAAAATTCACAGGCAAAATACTGAGACAGCTACAGCTTTTAGGGATAGAGGGAAGAATAAAAGACACGGAAAAATACAGGAACGAAATAAACGTCAGATTGAGTTTTAAGGGCCCTTTGTACAGCGGAAGAAAAGAAAGCCTCTGTTCTATTTCCCTTAACATAAGCCTCAGAGAAAGAATCATAAAAGACCTGAAAAAAGAGTTCCTTATACCGGTGTACAGAGAAATTCCCTCTTTTCAAGTATTTGCGCTGGATGAACAGGAAATTCTCGCAGAAAAAGTCCGTGCGATACTCACCAGAAATAAACCAAGAGACGTCTATGACTTATGGTTCCTCTTGAAAAGAGGGGTGAAGCAAGATGTAACGCTGATTAACAGAAAATTGAAAGTATATGGAAAGAGCTTCTCCAGAGATGTGTTTGAAAATGCTGTGAATGAGAAAATGGCGTTCTGGGAAACTGATTTAAGGGGATTAATCATAGGAGACCTACCTGATTTCGATAGAATAAAAAGCGACATAATAGAGCATTTCCGGAATAACTCCCGAATGCAAAAAAAATGACAAATCAAGCTGTGGACGATGCCCCGTGTGCGACCAAACAAATATTAATCCAGGCGTGCATAAAAATATTGAGAGGTGGTGAGAATGCCGACAATTGCTCATTTTGACCTTCCCGCTGATGATCTGGAGAGAGCAAAGAAATTCTACGAAAAGCTGTTTGACTGGAAATTCAATCAAGTGCCGGGGCCAATGCCCTACTATCTTATCGAGACAGCGGATTTAGGGGGCAACCCAGGGGTAGGCGGAGGGATGGGAAAAAGAGGAGCGCCCGACCAGAGGATCATGAATTACTTCGGTGTATCCTCGGTTGAAGAATCCATTGCAAAGGTGGAGAAGCTTGGCGGTAAAATAATCATGCCCAGAACAGCAGTGCCGGGCTGGGGCTACCTTGCAATTTGTATAGATACCGAGAATAACACCTTCGGGCTCTGGGAAGAAGACAAAAACGCGAAGTAATGTCTTGGGTGGAGAAACCTGCAGAGTTCTTCTCATGAGCAAGTGCTCCCGGAGGTTTTGCCTTTTATTATTTTCACCATGCTCTCCTCAGCTTTATTATCCTCTAAATGAACTGTAGATATGCCTCTCAAAAAAGTGCAAAAAAGAGGCTTGAGGTGTAAGAAAATGAGTGTTAGTGTTAGTGAAGTGGATGTGAAGAAGATTGCCGCGCAGATGTGCAATCGCTTTTCTGAACTGGGTGTTGAGTGCAGTGCTTCTGAGATCGAGGAGAAGCTTGGCATTTTGATGAATGAGTTCAAGGTGCCGGTTGAGGAAGCAAGGCGAAGTGTTATTAGCCAGGTGCTTGCGAGGGCGAAGGTATCGAAGAAGGACTTCTACAGATCTGGCGAAAAGAATATTGTAAAAATCGAGCAGATTCAGGCAGCCGGTAGCTGGGTTAATTTGAAGGCAAAAGTGATGCAGCTCTGGATGCCTGAGAACCCGGCTATAAAGCAGGTTGGCTTGCTGGGTGATGAGACAGGGGTGATAAAATTCGTAAGCTGGGCAAAGGCAAATCTGCAGCCTCTGGAGGAGGGAAAGTGCTATCAGATAAATAGAGTGATTAGCGACGAGTGGCAGGGGAAGTTCAGCATAAAGTTCAACAAAAACACCACAATAAGCGAGTTAAATGAGGAAATAATGGTCGGCAATCCAATTGTCGAGATCGAGGGCGTGCTCATTGATATCCAGAGTGGAAGCGGACTGATCAAGCGCTGCCCGAACTGCAAGCGAGTACTCGTTCGCGGTGTCTGTGCCGAGCATGGAGCGGTCGAAGGTGAATACGATCTTCGTGTAAAAGCGGTTATCGATAACGGCAGGGAGACGCAGGATATTATCCTGAATCAGACAATGGTGGAACAAATTTCTGCAATAACTGTGCAGAATGCAAAGGAAATGGCACTGGCTGCTCTGGACTCAAACGTTGTGCTGGATAAAATTAAGGATGGGATTCTTGGGCGCTATTTCAGAGTCAGGGGACAGCGTGTTGGGAGATACGTGCTCGCTGAAGAAGTTCACCGGCTGGAGAATTTCTATGAAGGCGCACTCGACGAGTTGATTGCTTCAATGGAGGAATAGAAGATGCAGAAGAGAGAAGTCGCAAGACGCGTATTTGCAAGGGAGTTCAACGATTCCAATTTGATATTCAAGGAGGGCGCGGATCAGTATGCACCGCAGTATTTGCTCACTCCCACCGGTGCCAAGTGCAATCGCCTGTTTGTAATCGGCACACTCATCGAGAAGGAGAACATCGGCAGCGATGGCACGGAGTACTGGCGGGCGAGAGTCGCGGATCCAACAGGAGCCTTCATCCTTCACGCCGGGCAGTATCAGCCCGAGGCTGCGCAGATGCTCGCGAAAATCGAGCCACCTTGCTTCGTAGCAGTCGTGGGAAAGCCATCGACCTATAAAATCGAGAGTGGTGAAACTATAACTTCAATAAGACCGGAAGCAATACAGATTGTGGAAGAGCCTACTCGCAATATCTGGGTCTTTGATACAGCGAAGCAAACCGTGGAGCGCATGGCGAATTCGAAGAGCGATGAAGGCAATAAAGCGAGGGAGCACTATAACTGCGAGTCGGAGCATTACAGGCAGATGGTTCAGATAGCGCTGCAATCGCTGAAAAAATAGAACTTTACTTCAATTATTTATTAATTTATTTCTTCTCTGTCAAATTAAAAGATGGGACAAAAATTTTTATTTATCTATATGACAGGACACTATTATGAAGCGTTTTCCCATTATCGTCATAGTCCTTGCAGGACTGGTGCTCTTCTCGGGCTGCACCAAGCAGGGAGATGCACCGAAAAGCGTTCCAGCCGCACAGATTCCAGCAGAGTATCAGCAGCTTTATTCGAATCTCAATGCAAGTCTTAATAGCTATGATGCCTATCTCAGCTCTCACAGCACCGGCGAGAAATATCCCGTAATATTCGGCGCCGAACTATTGCCCGCAAACGCCAACCGAGTCTCTGATTTGCTCGAGCCCAAAGCAATGCAGGGCGTAACCGTTTATCTCGACCGACTTCAGGAGCTCGGCGTGCAGGGCGCGACGGTTTCCATAAACTACCCGGTTTATACCGCCAGCTTCCCGCGCTATCAGGAGTACGTTCAGTTCTATAAGCAGGTCGGGAGTGAAGTAAGGAAACGCGGGATGAAACTCAGCGTTGAAACGGGTGTAATCTTCTCGAACACCGAGTTCTCCACCTCGAAGATAAGCTTCGCAGGACTAACTTTCGAGAAGTACAAAGTCGAGAAAAAGGCGATGATCGCCGCGATCATTAATGACTTGCAGCCTGACTACCTAAACCTCGGCGCCGAGCCGGATACGGAGTACGGCTTGACCGGAATGAAAGAATTAAACAGCCCGGAGAAGTACACCGAGCTGATAAACTACATTCTCAGCGATCTCAATAGAGGGAGCACCAAAATTGGCGCTGGCATTGGCACATGGGGCAATGTAGAGTACGTGAAAAAATTTGCAGCGAACACCACTCTGGACTTCATCGACATACACGTTTACCCTGTCTTCGGCAAATGCCTCGAAAACATCGTTACGATTTCCGACATCGCTCGCGAGCACAACAAAAAAGTGGTGCTCGACGAGTGCTGGCTCTACAAAGCAAGCTCGCCCGAAGCAGGCAGCGTTGCAGCCAACGCCGAGATATTCAAACGCGACACCTACAGCTTCTGGGCACCGCTGGACCAGCGATTTCTCGCAGCAATGGTCAAATCTGCGCGGCTGAAAAACATCGAATATATCTCGCCCTTCTGGACCAATTACTTCTTCGCATATGCTGACTACAGCGCAAGCACGGCAAAGCTATCGTATACTGAGCTGACCGCTCTGGTGAACAGCGAGGCGTCGAAGAACATAGTGGAAGGGAAATACACCACAACGGGAGAGTACTACAGAAAATTGATAAGCGAGAATAAATGAATGGTTAAAAGGACAGGCAATTATCCGCCTATTCTCTTTTCACTGCCGCTCTGCCTTTTGTCTCAACCAGCTTCATACCCAGGCTTCGAAGATACTCTGCGGCTTCACCACTGCCATGGATTAATAACTCAGTCAGGTCCCAGACTTCGTCGATGTCGCAGGCGGTGAAGAATGAATCGTATGCCCTGAACGAGAGCCCCGCGTCTTGGGCAATTTTCCTGTGCTTCAAATAGCTGAACTCATAGTAATCGGCCCTGAATTTTTCTGGCTTGCGGACGAGCATTATATTCGTGCCGCCCCCTCTTCCAAAAGCTATGACAATGTCTTCTTCGCACGCGGTGATTTCACCAATGTTCCACGGTTGGATCAAAGGTAGATCTGCCATGACTATTAAAACAGCGCCCTGTGCTTTTGCAAACTGCTCGTTAATCGCCTCATTCAATCCCTTATCAGCTACTTCGATCTCAAATTTCTCTTTCTTTTTGTACTCCTCAAGTCCTTCCCTCTGCACTGCGAGCACTGTGATTTCCTCTAGCTCCGACTTCCCCAGGGTTTTTACCACATCCATGAGCATTGCCTGTGCAAACTTTTCTCTTTCCTCGGGATTGAGAACCGAAGCGAGCCTCGATTTAGCATTCTGCTTTTTAAATGGAATAATTACCTTCATTTAACCACGCGGCATAAAGCCTATTATCGATCAGACACAATTATTGCGACGTGATTATGAGCAATATTAGTATAAAAAGCCGTGCCTTTGAGATTTTGAAGCTACCTGTGGAAAAGCTGCCAGTTTCCATGCCCGGGTATGTTTCATTTTCTCGCAATGTTTTCATTCCCATCACGAATGTTTGCCGGAACAAGTGCGCCTACTGCGGTTTCAGAAGAGACGCTGGAAGCAATGAGGCATATCTGCTCGGCCCCGAGGAGGTGAAATCGATTCTTCAGCACGGCAGAGAAACCGGCGCTTCGGAGGCGCTGTTTACCTTCGGCGAGCAGCCTGAGGCTATTCCGGAGTTCGGAGAGCGACTTCGCAAGCTGGGCTACTCCAGATCGATTGACTACCTTTACGATCTCTGCAAGCTCGCTCTTGAGAATGATTTGCTCCCGCATTCCAACCCGGGTATAATGAGCTATGACGAGATAAAAAAACTTAAATCAGTGAACGCCAGCATGGGCTTAATGCTGGAAACAACAGCGACGCTAAATGCACATCGCCATAGTCCCGGTAAAGAGCCGGAGCTGAGATTGAAAACCATTGAAAATGCGGGAAAGCTGCGGATTCCATTCACAACCGGATTGCTGATTGGAATAGGCGAAGACTGGGAAGATCGCATAGAATCACTGCTTGCAATTCGCGAGCTTCAAAATCGATATAATAATATTCAGGAAGTGATAATCCAGAACTTCGTGCCAAAGCCAGGTACGGATATGTGCAGCAATCCGGCGCCCGATTACGAAACTATGAAGCGCACAGTTGCGCTTGCAAGAGCTGTGCTGCAGCCGGAAATAGCGATTCAGGTGCCACCGAACATCTTTCCGCACTCGATGGTCAAGTACGGCGCCAGCGACTTTGGAGGAATTTCAAGCGCAACAGTAGATCATATAAATCCAGAGGCACCGTGGCCCGGGATAAAAGAGCTGCAGAATCTCGCATCGGGAATTCGTTTAAGAGAGAGGCTGCCGATTTATCCACGCTTTGTAAAGCGCAGGTGGTACAGCGATGGTGAAGTCGGAGGGCTGATTGAAAAACAGACCGATAATGAAGGATTCAGATCTATATGAAAAGCACTCACATCCAGGATATTTCAAAGCAAGAGGTAAAAAGTCTTTTAAAGCTCAATCCATTTGAGCTGTTCACTCTTGCTGATGAGCTGCGCGAGGAGATCAACGGCGAAGTGGTGACTTACGTCGTAAATCGCAACATCAACTTCACGAATATCTGCGAGGGCAACTGCACATTCTGTGCATTTCACTCCCGCAACGGAAAAGGCTTCTTTTTGAGCGAGGGGGAAATCCTCAAAAAAGTGGAAGAAGCAGTAAAAATGGGTGCGACAGAAGTTTGCATTCAGGGCGGGCTCTATCCGGGAATGAAGCTGGATGACTACTGCAGCATTATAAGACCGATCAGGGATAACTACGATGTTCACATCCATGCTTTCTCGCCGATGGAAGTGCTGCATGCCTCCAGAAACTCAAAAACATCCATTGAAGCCACCGTCGAGGCTCTGAAGCAAAATGGACTCGACTCAATGCCGGGCACCGCAGCGGAGATTTTAAATGACAGCATAAGGCGGCAGATCTGTCCTCAGAAGCTAACCACTCGCGAGTGGATCGGAATCATAAAGAAAGCCCACCAGCTAGGCATACCCACCACTGCGACTATGATGTACGGACACATCGAGAGCCTTGAAGACCGACTCGATCACATGTTTTTGATCCGAAAGCTCCAGCGCGAAACCCGTGGCTTCACCGAGTTCATCCCTCTCACGTTTATGTCGAAGAACAACCCGCTGAGCGAAAAATCACCCGGTGCAAGTGGCATGGACGACCTCAAAGTTTATGCACTCGCGCGTTTGATCTTCGGCAGCGATTTGAAAAATGTTCAAGCTTCATGGGTCAAGCTGGGAGTAAAGCTGGCTCAGGTGGCACTGCACTGCGGGGCAAACGATCTGGGAGGCACGCTCATGGAGGAAAGCATCTCCAGATCCGCAGGATCCAAATCCGGCGAGTACCTCGCCCCGGAGGAATTCGCGAGAATCATAAAAGCTGCGGGGAGGAAACCAGAAGAAAGAACCACGCTGTACGAGCCTGTTGAAAGAAGAGGGGAAAAATGGTTGTCAAAAAAGAAAAGCTCTACTCAGGAAAAGCAAAATCTGTTTACGCGACCGATGAGAGCGACAAGCTAATCGCTGAGTTCCGCGACAGCATAACCGCATTCGACGCGGTAAAGAAAGCCGAGATACCCAATAAAGGCTACTACAACGCCCAGATATCGGCGAAGCTCTTCAAATTGCTCGAGCAAAACGGCGTAAAAACACATTTCATTGAATTAGTATCTCCAAATGAGATGCTGGTGAAAAAGCTCGAAATGATCAGATTAGAAGTCATCGTCAGAAACATAGCCGCCGGCTCGCTCGTTAAGAAGTATGGATTCAAGGAAGGAGAAGCCCTGAAGCAGCCAATCATCGTAATGGACTTCAAAAGCGATGCCCAGCACGATCCCATGATAAACGATGACATTGCAATTGCCTTGGGAATTGCGACGAAAAAAGAGTTGAATCAAATTCGAAAAATCAGCCTCAAAATAAACGAAGTACTTAAAGACTACCTGGAGCCGCGCAACATCCTGCTGCCCGACTTCAAACTCGAGTTCGGCAAGCACAGAGGTAAAATCCTGCTGGGCGACGAAATATCACCCGATTCATGCCGTTTCTGGGATAGAGAAACAAGGAAATCGCTCGACAAAGATGTCTTCAGATTCGACAAAGGAGATTTAATCTCAGCCTACGAAGAAGTCGCGAGAAGAATAGTGCCCGAGATCTTCTGAATTTTATATGCGCTTAATCAAACATCAATTGAGAAATAACGAAGGCGAAATAACAATTGTGCCGGAGTCACTCGACGATCTCTGGCATCTGAAATATGTTCTTGAGAAAGGCGACCTTGTTTTTGCAGTAACATTTCGCAAAGTAGAAACCGCAACCGATAAGCTCCGCCCTGAGAAAGCCGAAAAGCGACCCATACGCCTGGGAATCCGCCTCGAAAGAGTTGAGTTCCACAAATTTGCAAACAGACTGAGACTCCACGGAGTGATAGAGCAGGGAATCGACGTGGGTAATCATCACACCTTCAACATAGAGCAAAACTCAGAGCTGTCGATAATAAAAAGCTGGAAACGAGATCAAATCGAGCGAATAAACGAAGCTGTGAGAGCAAGCAACCAGCCAAGAGTGGCGATCGCGACAATCGAGGACGGCGAGGCAATCTTTGGCGTTGTAAAGCAGTACGGAGTGGAAGAAACCGCGAACATAAAGGGCTCGAGAGGCAAAAAAGAGGGAGGAGATCCAAGAGGAGAGTTCTTCGAAGAAGTGCTACAGAAGCTCGAGCTGCTTGCGGCTAACGTGGAGACGATCGTAATAGCAGGCCCCGGCTTTACAAAAGACGACTTCATCGCCTATGTAAAGCAGAAGAAGCCTGATCTTGAGAAAAAATTCCTGGTAGAAGACACTTCTTCCATAGGTACAAGCGGCTTTCAGGAGGTGTTCAAAAGAGGCGCAATCGATAGAATACTGCAGAAATCGCGCATTACCCAGGAGGCACTGCTCATAGAAAAACTCCTGGGAGAAATCGCGAGAGACAAAGGAAAAGTAGCATACGGCCTTGCAGAAGTTAGAAGAGCCATGGAATACGGCGCCATAGACACCCTTTTAATCGTCGATGAGACCCTGCGAGCTGAACGGGAAAAAGAAGCAGGCTTACAGGTTCAAGAAATTGAAGCCATGCTGAAAAGCGTGGAAAAAGCCAGGGGAAACATCGTGATATTCAGCAGCGAATTCGAACCCGGCAAAAGGCTGCAGGCACTCGGCGGAGTAGCGGCGCTGCTGAGATTCAGGATCTGAATTTTGAATAGATTTATATACATCTATGTAATAAATTTATTACAAATGAGTGTTGTTTCGGTTCGTCTTGATGAGAAGCTGAAGTCAAAGATGGATAAGTATAAACACGTGAACTGGTCGGAGGTGCTGAGAAAAGCGATTGCCGAGAGAGTTGCGCTCGAAGAAATGCTCACTAAAAAAAGGAGTGTAAAAATGGAACTCGTAAGGGAGGCGGCAGGGAGTCAGGATCGCTTGAGAGCCAAAACCTCTGGAAAATGGTCTGGTGCCGAGGAGATTCGAAAGTGGAGAGACCTGAGAAAGTAGTTATCGATGCATCCGTGGCTGTGAAGTGGTTCAACGATGAGGACTATTCCGCGCATGCCATAAGGCTTCGAGACGACTACATAAATGGGAAGCTGGATTTTGTCGCTCCGTATTTGCTGCTGTACGAAGTTGGTAATTCTCTTCGCTATAATCCCGATTTTGGCGCTGAAGATGTGAAACAGGTCTTTTCGGATCTATTAAAAATGCAGATAGACCTCATACCCATGAATCAAAGCCGGTGCGAAGCTACCGTTGAATTCGCCTTCAAATACGGAGTAACAATCTACGATGCGGCCTACCTCGGCCTTGCAGTTACAGAGGAAACAATCCTCTACACAGCAGATGAAAAGCTGCTATCAAAAGCCCGATTGAAAAATGTGAAACACCTCAAAGAATACTGAGGCTCTAAAGCCTAGCGATTGTGATATACCCGCTGTGCCCTACTCTGTTGCTTGGCCTTGAGCCTCTTTCGCCGAACTCAATCTCGCGCTCTATGATCTCGATTGTGCGCACTTCGCTGTACTTCTCCTTTTCGAGAGCTAAGCGGATTTGCTTGGTCTGCTCGAAGAAAGGAGAGTATGCTGCTACATAGCCACCTGATTTCAGCACTCTGCCCAGTTTTGGTATCAGCTTATTCGCATGCTCCATATCAAGGGTAATAACGTCGAATTGCTCTTCCAGCTTTTCTATTTCCTCAAGAATATCGCCGTGTCTTACTTCCACGTTATTCAAACCAGCGGTTGATACATTTTCCCTGGCGATTCTAACAAACTCCTCGTTTTTCTCGTAGCTGATTACCTTTCCGCTGCGTACAATATTCCCGAGGAAAACCGCGAGAACCCCTGAGCCAGTGCCGGCATCAAGCACTCTATCAAACGGGTAAATACCTGTTGATGCGAGAATAGCCCCTGCGTCCTTTGGCATAATTGGTGCTCCTGTTCGCTTTAAGTGAGAGAAATAATCGGGCACACGGGGCTGTATAATTAAAAACTCATGAGCGAGATGCGTGGCAATTTTTTCGCCGAATTCCTTGCCGCGAAGTTCAGACAGCTTTATGATCCCGGAATCCGTGTGAAGCTCGCCATCGCTTACTGAGACCAGGAACTCTCGATTGTTTTTCTTAAGCAGTACTCTGTCGCCATCTTTCAGCATATTATTTCTGGCTAAGCTTCATTATTGCTTCTGCGAGATCGCCCTTGGCATCGACCAGGGCTGCTCTGGCGCTGGCCTCGCTTGTGCCGGTTTGTTCCATCACAAGCTTGATGTCTGCGTCAGGTATGGTGAGATCTATTCCCTTTTCCTCAGGTGTACCCACGATCTGATAGGTCTTAACACCCTTCGCTTCCATCACCGTTACCTGGGCATCCTTGAAAGTGATTTCTTTATCCGAGGTGCGGATTATTACCTCTTTTACGCCTTCAATCTCGCTGATCTCGATGCCCATCTGCTTCATCATCTGCTGGAGCTTCTTGGGATTCATCCCTCTGCCCATTCCGGGTATCATAGTTTCACCTTCTGCTGAATATCCATACTCGCTCTATATCAGCTTTTCTTATATAATCAAGACAGAGAGGTTGAGCGTGCATCCTGCGGGCTTGAGTCTGCTGCAGTGCTCTTTAAAAAAACAATTTTTACCCTGGAAATCCTTCTCCCCCGCATGCTATCCACTATAAGTGTGCTGCCGTTTATCTCGATTTTTTCTCCCTGCACCGGGATTTTGGCAAGGCGATTGAAGATTAATCCTCCAATCGTCTCATATTCCCCTGTGGGCAGATTCGTGCCAAGGGCTTCATTTACCTCGTCTATGCCTGTCTTGGCATCGATAAGCGCGGTTTTTTCGTCGAGAATTTGAATGTTGGTTTCCAGCGCGTCATACTCGTCGAGTATATCCCCGACGATTTCTTCCAGCACGTCTTCCAGAGTTATTAGCCCAGCTGTGCCGCCATATTCATCCACAACTATCGCCATGTGCATTCTGTTTTTCTGAAACTCCTTCAGAAGGTCATCGAGCTTTTTTGACTCAGGGATAAAGTAAGCCGGTCTGATTATTTCTCTGATATTTGTAACGCTTTTTTTCTCCTTAATTACATGCAGCAGGTCCTTGAAGTTCAAGATGCCCACAATGTTATCTATGCTTCTCTCGTAGACAGGCATGCGAGAGTGCCTGTCTTTTAGCAGTGCTTTAAGTGCATCTTCAAGTGTGGAGTTAACCTCGATGCAGTCCATGTCTATCCGCGGAAGCATCACTTCTCTAGCAGTTGTTTCCCCGAATTCAAAAATTCCGTCTATCATCATTTTCTCCTTCTTCTCAACCACTCCATCTTCTTCACCAAGCTCGAGAAGCATTTTAAGCTCATCCTGGGTTACCCTCGGCAGCGACTTAACAGGCTTTCCACCAAGCGCTTTGATAAGGAAGCCCGTTAGAGCGTTAAGTATCCAGACGATCGGAGCAAGCACGTGGATCAGAAAATTCATGGGCTTTGCCACTGCCAGTGCTACTCTATCCGCATTTTTTGCAGCAAAGCCCTTTGGTGTTATCTCCCCGAAAAT
>CAZVYP010000013.1:0-35813 GCA_964631075.1 uncultured Methanocellales archaeon | reverse complement strand
CTGGCACGAATTTTTTTATTATAAATTAACTATCACAAATTAGGACAATGCCAAATTTTCTTTATTTCTCTTTAAATTAATGCAGGATTAAGGAGACGAATCAGAGGGATTTAGCTGCAGGTTAAAAAGGCACCACAAAAGTTTTATAAGTATCATTTATTATACTTAGTTTGGAGGGAGAGGGGTGATTTGTTTGAATAAGGGTTTTAGGAGAGCTTCTCTGATCGTTTTTCTTTCTCTTGCTTTTTATGTTTTTATTGCTTCTGCTTCTTCCGAAACCGTTGAGGATTCTGTCAGAAATGCCACCGAAGACGTAATTCGATGGAAACCCGGTCCCTGGAAGCCATGCTCGAACTGCCACCAGCCAGGTAATATCTCAACCGGTATATCCAAGATAATGCCCCATGGTTTTGTCTTTGAATCTCATGACAAGCTCGGCACTAACAGGACTAAAGCATGCTTCTTCTGCCACGACGTAAATCAGAGGGATATGCTGATAACGGAAAACCTGACACTTGTAAACATCGAAGACACCCCCTCTCTCTGCTACAAGTGCCACCCGACAAAATATGATGAATGGAGCTTCGGCGCCCACGGCAGGACTGACTGGAAGTGCACCGATCCAAGGTGCCACAATCCCCACAATCCACGATTAACAGGCGTTGCTCTCGGAGACGGCTATCCTCTGCCGCCGCCACCACGCAATTCACCTAAACCACCTTTTATATTTGCTGCTGAAGCTTCAAATGAGCCCTATTACAAATCGACAATGGACTTCTTCTTCATAGCAGTTGCAGTCATCATACTGGTTCATATAATCGCATTCATAGGATGGAAAGCGCTCGGTATGGGTGGGAAGTAGTATTATGGATAGAAGAAGTTTCCTCAAATTAGCATCACTGGCGGCGGGATCATTTTTCGTAGGTGGACTGAGCAGGCTTTCATCCGTCTTATCTCAGGAATACGTATGGCAAACACCAAAAACACCTGAATACTGGAAAACACCGCCTCCCAGACCGGGGGTTAGATATGGCATGGTGATCGATGCAAGAGCTTGCATCGGATGCAGGAAATGCGTGTATGCCTGTGTTATGGAGAACAACATCGGCAGGAAATCCGGAATGGAGTATATCCGCATACTGGAAATGAAGCACGGGGAAATCAATCTCATTGATGGCGAGCACTACTTCGAAAAATCACCCGATCCAAACTTCTGGTACTTGCCGGCTCAGTGCAACCACTGCGAGAAACCAATATGCGTTGACTCCTGCCCTGTGAAGGCAACCTGGAAAGAGCCAGACGGAATAGTAATTGTGGATTATAACAAATGCATCGGCTGCAGAAACTGCATGGTTAACTGCCCCTACTGGCAGCGGAAATTCAACTGGATAAAACCAGATGTTCCGGAGGAAGACATCAACCCAAAAGTACCCACTCGCCCCGTTGGCGTTGTGGAGAAATGCACATTTTGCATCCACCGTGTCAGAGAGGGAAAGGAGCCGAGATGCGTCGAAGCATGCCCTCTGCGCGTCAGGAAGTTTGGTGACCTCAACGATCCCAACAGCGTAGTCTCAACGCTGCTTCGAACAAGACGCACATTCAGATTGAAAGAAGACCTCGGCACAGAGCCAAGAGTATTTTATTTAGGGTGACACCATGGAAATCAAAAACATCAAAATACTCGGAGTGGAGTTCAGAATCTCAGAGCTCTTCAAAGCATCGCGGTCTTTTTACGCGTTCGTGTTCATCCTCATAGGCCTGTTTTTACTTGGCTTATACGCCTGGTCCATTCAGCTGAAATACGGGCTTGTCGTAACAGGTACGAGAAACGTTGTGCCCTGGGGACTCTATGTAATGAACTTCATTTTCTTCGTCGGACTTGCGGCGGGCGGGCTTATAGTAGTCTCAAGCGTTGAGCTATTCGGAGTCAAGAAGCTCGCGCCGCTGTTGAAGGTGGGGGTGATCGAAGCCGGAACCTGCGTTTTCCTAGCCATGCTGTTTATCATAGCCGACATGGGCCATCCGGAAAGGGCCTTCTGGTTTTTACTAACGCCAAATCCCATCTCTCCTCTGACGTATGATTTCTATATACTTGGAATCTATCTTACAATATGCATAATCGATGCATACGCGTTATTCAGCGGAAAGGCAAAATGGATGTTCCCCCTCTCAATTGTGTCCCTTCCCGCCGCAATCGGAATACACTCAATCACCGCCTGGGTCTTTGGAACAGTTAAGTCAAGACCGGCGTGGCACAGCCCGATCATGGCACCGATCTTCATATCCTCAGCGATAACTTCAGCCCTTGGATTGATTATCTTATTAGCTCTGCTTCTTCCAAAAGTTACAAAGCTGAAGTTCGATAAAGAAGTCATTATCACACTCAGGAGAATATTGACAGTCGCAGTTCCCATAGATGTTTTCTTCCTGTTCAACGAAATTCTGATCGCAACGCTTCCGACGTCCGCCCTGCCTGAGCAAAACATTGCATTCCTGTTCATACTCGTCGAGCGATATGCCCCGGTGTTCTGGGCAGAAACACTGATAGCGGCAGTAATTCCGATGATAATCTTTCTCCACCCGCGCACCAAAAACTCCATACCCGCAATAGCAATTGCCTCATTCATGGTAGTCGTGGGAATATTCATGAAAAGGGTTTACATAATCATCGTGGGAATGTCATACTCACCCCTCGGAGAGCTGGTTTACTACGCTCCCACAATTATCGAGATAATAGTGATGGCGGGCTGGATAGCACTCGGAGCCCTGATATTCACGCTGGCCATCAAGATACTGCCGATGGAGCCGATCAGTGAAGGGCACTGAATACGGCTCCAAAGCCATGGCAAAATTTATATTCTGGATGTCATATTAATTAATTAGCCAATATAAAATTGGCAAAGGGGATGTGTATGGATTCGATTGTGCAGGAAGCTGTAGTGCAATCTGAAAAAGAGCAAATAAATAAAACTGCTGCTTCAGAATCAGATTTTGATAATTTCAGCCAGCCAAGAATTGTAGTCGTGGGCGTTGGTGGCGCGGGGAACAACTCAGTAAATCGCCTTCACAGCCTCGGCATAGCCGGGGCAGAGACAATCGCAGTAAACACAGATGCAAACCACCTGAGCATAGTGCAGGCGGACAAAAAAATATTGATAGGCGCATTAACCAAGGGATTGGGCGCTGGCGGCAACCCGGAAGTTGCTGAGAAAAGCGCCGAGATGAGCAAAGAAGTAATCGCCAAGACAATTGGGCGTACAGATCTTTTGTTCATAACCGCGGGAATGGGCGGAGGCACAGGCACAGGCGCAGCGCCAGTTATTGCTCAGATTGCGAGAGAAAATGGAGCGGTTGTAATCGCGATGGTGTCGATGCCATTCGCAGTTGAGCGGGGAAGAATCAAAGTCGCGGAGAGAGGCTTGAAGAGGCTGAGGGAGCACGCGCATACGGTAATTGTGCTCAGCAACGATGGACTGGTAAAGCTGGTGCCAAATCAGCCTATCGAACAGGCTTTAAACGTAATGGATCACTTAATCGCGGATACCATTAAGGGCATTTCCGAGAGCATCACCCAGCCATCGCTGATCAACATAGACTACGCGGACGTAAAATCAATTGCAGAGCTGGGCGGCGTAGGCACACTGCTCGTTGGCGAAGCAAAAGGCAGGGATAAGGCCAAGAGCGTGGTGAAAAGCCTGCTCTCTAATCCGCTCATGGACATCGACATTAAAGGGGCAAAGGGCTGCCTGCTGCACGTAATAGGAGGCCCGGATTTAACTCTGAGAGAGGCAAACGAAATTTCAGAAGAGCTGACCCGGGAGCTGGATATCAACGCAAATGTAATATGGGGAGCCAGAATACGCAGAGGCTTTGACGATAAAGTACGGGTGATGGCAATCGTCAACGGAGTGTGCGTGGAAGCACCAAAGGTCATGGCAGCAACAGCTCAGGGCGCAGCAGTCGCTGAAGCACAGGCTCCGCCGGTGGCAAACCTCAATTTCCAAGAGCAGCGCTCGAAGTTCGCCAATCCGGAGCAGATGACAATCGCAGTAAACCACTTCGTGGACAAGTACAGCAGAATGCTGTGGATAATCGGACTCTTCTTCCTCGGCATAATAGCACTCGCCGGGTTATTCTACATCAGCCAGTGGTTCAGATAGCGATTTTTTTATTTCTTTATTTTTTAATATCAACTTTTAAGGCAACGTTAGCACAAAATGTTTATATATCTTGGCTTGGAAAGAGACAAAGAAGTCAGAATAGTTCCATTAGATAAACGAGGGTTCATAGTCGAGGTAAAGGAATAAAAAGGATAGCAAGTGTTCACATTTTTGATAGGGAATAAGTCGAGTTTAGTTCTGAAATATGTCACCCAAACACTTCCGCGCTCCAGTCGATCCTCCCCAGCGGACAGGCTCTTTTTCCTTTTATTATTTCATCTATCAGCTGCGCGACTTCCTCTGATGTTTTCTTCGTTGTATCAACTTCGTGCACTTTTTTCTTTTCGTGGCGCTGGAGTGCTTCGATCAGTATTACATCAAGCGCTTCGGCTTCTACGTTTTCTCTTATCTTTGCCTCACTCCATTTTTTTGTCTGCAGGCGTTTTTTAAGGGTTTCTGGTTTAGTTCTGAGCACGATTACAAGATCCAAATCCATGTGGTGGGCAAGGTGTCCCTCTGCGATATAATCTCCTTTTATTCCTGCAAAATATTTTCTCAACTTCTCTATGTCTGCTACGAGTGTTTCGCGCTTTTTATCTCTCTTGCTGTAGATTTTTTTCTTCAGAATCAGTTCGTTGAGGTCTATGATTTTGTAGCCGAATTTTTGCCTCAGCACTTTGCATACTGCGGTTTTTCCTGTGCCCGGTGTGCCTGTTACCTCGACTCTCATTTTTTTGCCTTTGGCTCCAGTTCTCTCAGTCCTTCGATGAGGCACCTGTTCTGCTCTTCCGTGCCAACTGTTATTCGTACCAGTGATTTTGATGCGCCTCTGAAGGAGTAGCAGTCTCTGACTATAATACCTTTTCCAAGCAGATGTTCGCATACTTCTTTCGAGGTGTAGGGGCTGACGTCGACGAGCACGAAGTTTGCCTGTGAGGAGTAGACTTTGAATGGTATGTTTTTATATAGATATTTCCTTCCACTTCTCACAAGCTCTATGCTGCGTTTCAAGTGCTCTCTATCTTCGAGTGCGGCGATCGCTGCCTTTATCGCGATGTTGCTCACGCTGAATGAAATCGCTGCTTTGAGATATGCCTTCGTAATTTCTTCATCCATGAGTGCATAGCCGATTCTAAGACCTGCAAGTCCGTACATCTTGGAGAACGTGCGTAGCACCACCAGGTTGTCGTGTTTTTTCACCATGTCTATTACCGAGGTGTTGCCGAAATCGGCGTATGCCTCGTCAACGATCACCAGTGCACTTACGCTCTCAAGTATCTTCTTAACATCCTCTCTGTTGACAACGGTGCCGGATGGGTTGTTGGGAGAGCAGAGAAAGATTACGTTTGTCCTGTCGTTTACTCTTGAAAGCAGGGTGTCTATATCGACATTGAAGTCGTTATCTCTTTGTATGAAGATCGGCCTGCCATTGTTTATTACTGTGAATACTTCGTAGTATGAAAAAGTTGGAATGGGGATTATCGTTTCAAAGCCGCGATCTATGTATACTTTTGCGAGTGTGTCGAGTATGCCATCGCCGCCGTTGCATACCACCACGTTTTCAACCGCGAGGTTGTGCTTGCTGGCAAGAGCTTCGCGCAGCGATCTACCGTCCGGCTCAGGGTAGAGGTAGGACTTTATTGCGAATTTCTTTATTGCGTCAACTGCCAGTGGACTCGCTCCAAGGGGGTTTTCGTTCGACGCGAGCTTAATGACATTTTCCGGCTTAAAGCCGAATTTCTTTGCCACATCTTCTATGCTTCCGCCCGGCACGTATTCCTTGATCCGGTTTATTGAGGTGCGGAGCCTCAACTCTTCACCCCCTTTTCGAGTTCTACAATTTCCTTGCTCACAGTATCCGCTACTCTTAATAGCTGGCGCCTGTTTATCACTAGCGGGGGTACGAATCTCAGCACTCTCTCGGAGGTGCAGTTGATTAACACTCCTCTCTCTCGAGCGCGGTCTACGATTTTATCGCCCTCTGTGCTCAGCTCAACGCCGATCATCAGTCCCCTTCCTCTAATATCGCGAACCATAATACTTGAGGTACATTTTTCTTTCAATATCGACTTGAAATACTCGCCATTCTCTTTTGATTTTTTCACAAGTTGGTTCTTTTTTATTGCCTCAAGAGTGCCGAGAGCCGCTGCGCACGCAAGCGGAGTGCCGCCGAATGTTGATGCGTGATCGCCTCTCTCAAATTTGTTAGCGATTTCTTCCTTAGTGAGCATCGCGCCTATGGGAAACCCGCTGCCCAGTGCTTTTGCAAGTGTGAGGATATCTGGCTTGACTTTGCTGTGCTCGAAGGCAAACCATGAGCCCGTTCTTCCGAACCCTGTCTGCACTTCGTCTAGTATGAGCAGAATATTTTTTTCATCGCAGATCTCTCTCACCTGCTTGAGGTAGTCCTTATCGGGTACGACAACGCCTCCCTCGCCCTGTGTGGGCTCAAGTATCATAGCTGCTGTGTCGGTCGTTATCGCATTTGAGATTGCCTCGGCATTGTTATATGGCACAAATTTTATGCCGGGTATCAAAGGCTCAAAGGGCTTGCGATATTTCTGCTTATGCGTTACGCTCAGTGCACCCATCGTGCGACCGTGGAAGGATCCTTCGCATGCGATTATTTCTTTTTTGCCAGTTGCTTTTCTGGCAAGCTTCAGCGCCCCTTCATTTGCCTCGGCACCGGAGTTGCAGAAGAATGCTCGGTCGAGCTTCGCAAGATCAACAAGTGTCTCCGCCAGCTCGACTTGCGGCTCGGTGTAGTATATATTGGAAACATGGAAGAGCTTTTGAGCCTGTGTCTTGATCGCATTTACAACGAGGGGGTGACAGTGACCGGTGCTGCAGACCGCTAAACCTGCGAAGCAGTCGATATATTTATTTCCGTCTACATCCCAGACCAGGGCACCTTTGCCCCGCACTAATACAAGGGGCTGCCTAGTGTAGGTATTCATTATGCTTTTTGCTTCTCTCTCGATTATTTCACGGGTTTTATTCGAAAGCTTTTCTTTTTTGTCTGAAACCACGTAATCACCAGATTATGCAAGCCATATTCTTCGCCTGTTTAAATAGATTTTTCTTATTAATCTCGATATGGAATCTCAATTTCCAGCAGCTCATTTGCGATTAATGAGTTGCTGAATATCGTTTTAGCTTCATTGAGCAGGGGCGTTGGATCCGCTGAGTACCTTGAGCTAATGTGAGTTAATATAAGCTGCTTTACCCCTGCTTTTTTCGCCAGCTCTCCCGCCTCGAGAGCTGTGCTGTGTTTTGTCTCCAGTGCCCAGTCCTGCAGGTCGCTTGTTAGGGTGCCGTCGTGTATCAGCAGATCTGCATTTTTGCAGGCATTCAAAATTGCCTCACAAGGCCTCGTATCACCGCTGTAGACAATGACTCTCCCGGGTCTTTGCGCTCCTATGACATCCTCCGGTTTTATCTCTTTTTCGCCAGCTCTGATCGTTTCTCCTTTTTGCAATCTGCCAAAAAGCGGTCCCGGAGGAATGCCCAGCTCTATCGCTCTCTCTCTGTTGAATTTACCAGCCCTCGGTTTTTCTCGAAGCACGTATCCGAGACTTGGCAGGCTGTGCTCGGTCTTAACTGCTTCTATATAATATTCCCCTCTATCAAGCACATCGCCGGGCTGCATTCCTCTGGCTCTGACCTCAAAATCCAGATTATTGAACCCGAGCTGTGTCAACAGATCTGCGAATTCCTCAATCAACCTGGGTCCAAATATTTCCAGAGGCTGCTCCCTCCCCTGAAAGTTCATGGTCTGGAGCAATCCGGGTATTCCCAGCATGTGGTCTGCGTGGAAGTGGGTGATAAAAATTCCTGTGAGGCTCATCATCCCTGTTCTGGCTCGCATCATCTGCTGCTGCGTGCCCTCGCCGCAGTCAAAGAGAATCAGCTCTCCCTTGCGATTTATCATTATAGCACTTGGATTCCTCTCGGCAGTTGGAAGCGCACCTGCGGTGCCCAGAAACGTTACTCGAAGCATGCGTATGTTAAATGAAACTTAGTTGTATTTGTAGCTTTTCTGAAAAAAATGACAGCCGATACTTTAGTTAAAATGTGCGTCAATTTAATTTCGGAGTTAGGACTTCCTCTTTAAAACAAAATCCAAAACTTTATCTAAATGGCAGCTATGTCGATCCGATGGCGTCGGTTATTGGCAACGTGAAAATTGCAAACAACGTGTACGTCGGACCTTTCGACTTCCCTGAGGGGCGACGAAGGTCGACATTAGTCGACGACGATACGTTCATAGGCATGCAGGTGCTGGTTTTCAAAGCACAGGTCGGGAAGAACTGCGTTGTTGAACCGGGTGCTAAGCTCATCGGAGTGAAAGTAGCCGATGGTCACTACGTGCCCGCAGGAATGGTGGTAACAACTCAGGATCAGGCAGACAAGCTTCCGGTAATCACCAGCGACTATGTATTTAAAGACCTCAACGAGGGCATGCTGCACGTAAACGAGCAGCTGGCTGAAGGGTACCTGAAGCAAGAGGAGAAAGGAGGAGAAAAGTAATTTTTTTATTTCATTTATTTTTCTTTTACTGCTTTGTAGCTCTCTTTCTCGCTGGACATTGTTCTCATCAATTTCTTTCTGTAGTAGCCCAGCGGGTGTGAAACGAAGTCGCATATTCTATCTCTTTCAATGCAGTTGCCGTATGTGGCCATAGTGGAGCATCCCGGGGAGGTATATTTCGTGCCGGTCGATCCCGCTATGTGCTCGACCTGATACCTGGTTTTTTCTTCATCAAAATCGGGTGAAACCCGGAATACTTCTACAACTTCTTTCACTGCCATGCCAATATTGAGCAGGAAAGCGGTTAGCGCAAATCTCGCTGAGTGCGGCAGATTTCTCCCGCTCCTCGCGCTTTTGAAGAGAAAGGTTATGCAGGGCGGGAAGCACTCGAAATCAACGGCTTCAAACCTGGAAAGCTCAAAACTCGATTTCTGCTTCAAAAGCAGTGCGCTTACTTCGTTCACTTCATTAACCAGCGCCCTGCTGATCTCTCCAGGCACTTCCAGCGGGAGTGAATCCTGAATTTTTCTGCGAATAGCCTCCTCCAGCAGCCTGGCGAGATCCCCTCTGGAGACAGGGACTTCGCCCTTTCGCATCCTTCTATTAATCAGTTTCCACTTGGGTTCTCGAGTTTCAGAAGTGAATTGCAAATAAGAGGTAAAATGCACATGGACCAGCATGTCTGCATCTATCGCAACCTTGATTTTAAACTCTTCGCAGATCTTTTTCAAAAAATCAATATCCTCAGCTTTTAAATTCGAATATGCGGTTTTCGCTTCGGCAAGGGAGTATCTTCGTATCAGATAGTGGTCGTTTAAAATTGAAACAATTATTCTTGCAACAGGATATGAAAATAGCTCTACTTCAGCGCGGATATCGCCATCTCGAATTGGTGGTCTTTTTATCTCTCCTTCGAGGGATTGGAGGACTCTCTGCACTGCCCGCTTCCTTACTTCTTTTGCAAACTCTGATTCTGCCAGAAGATCCTCGGTTTTTTTCCCTGATTGCTTTACGAATTCATGGACATCATTTATGAAGGGATATTTTGCAAGCGCTGCATCCATTGCTAATCTGTCTCAATCCTTGGAGCGAGCAGGTATCCCACGGTGCCGCTGCCCCCGGCGATAACGAAGTCGAATTTCACCGGATAATCCTTTCCAAGAGAAATGGTAACTTCTCTGGACTTTGCAATAACCTTGCTCACATCGCTTAAATAATCCAGAGAGAAGAGCGACCGTACATCCCCCGTACTGGTGAGGCTTATCAGCTTGTCCCTCGCTATCTCAAGGCGAACCCTGTCGGTATCGCCCTCGGCCTCCATATAGAAAATGTCGCCCTTAATACCGAGTGCCATGTGATCCCCGACTTTCTCGCTTGCCTTCACGGCACGGCGTAGCTCTGCACCGTCGAGAACTATCCTGGCAGGAAGCTCTAGATTCGGCACTTTAGGTTCTTTTCTGATCGTTGAAGGATCAAGCAGTGAAAGCGTATAAGCAAGACCTCCAATTCGAATTCTTAGCTTGTGAGCAACTTCATCGAGCTCAAGCTCAATCAAGTCTCCCTTTTCAGCCATTCCCAGTATATCACCGAGCTTGATAAGGTCGATTCCAATTTCCCCATCAGTGCACTCATACGATGCAAAAGCCTGAGATTTCAAGCCAAAAGAAACCATGGCAATGTTAGCGGGATCTACTGCTCTTAAACTGATTCCTTCTCTACCCAGCTTGAATTTGGCTTCATCAACAAGAGTTGCAATTGCCTCGATCGAGTCCTTCAAAACATCTGCATCGATAACTGCCTTAAACATCTTCCTCTCCTCCTCACAGAAGATCACAATACAATATGCAAATACTTAGTTATATTTTTCGATCCCAATGCATAGAAAAGCAAACAAGATCAGTTGTACTCCCGCCAGGTCTTCTTGCAATTCGTGCAGCGGAAGAAGCGCACCTCGGTTTCATCTGCACTGCGTAGTTGGCGCATCCACCAGTACGCTTCGAGATTCCCGCATTCAGGGCATTTAACGTGAGTGGTCGGAAGTCCTGCGGATTCGTCCTCGATCAGGCGCTGGAGCTTCTCCTGCCTCTCCGTTTTTGAAACAAGATGGTTGGAATTGGAAGAGGTCTCTTCTCCGCATTTTCTGCATCGCATCAGCTTTTGCTCGGAGCCATTTACAGGCAGCATTATGCTTTTGCACTTCGGGCAGAACTCCATCTAGAACACCTCTGCAATAAATTGGTAGTCCTGATCATTTGATGGTGATTGCTTATAAGCTTGGTGGTTTTCCTGGTATCAGGCGTAGCTCGCTCATCGCATCGCCCAGAATCTTATTGTGGTCGAAAGCGAGTCTGAGCTTTACTGCTTCATTAAGCGTGCAGAGCAGTACCTCGCCGGCATCGGTGCCTGCCTTGATCTTTCCACAGCCTCTTGCAATGTAGCATATGGTAACTGTATGCCCCCGAATATCGCGATCTGGATCTGAGTATACTCCGTGTAGCTTTATCAGCTCTATATCTAATCCGGTTTCTTCTTTTGCCTCCCGGATAGCTGCCTGCTCAACGGTTTCGCCGAGTTCTACATACCCGCCGGGTATGGCGTATTTACCTTTATATGGCGGGTTTTTGCGCCTGATCAGCACGAGTTTTCTGCGATATATAATGAGCACATCAGCGGTTACTTTCGGGGATTTCATTCCACAGCCTCTTTTTTTCTCCAAATATTTTCTCACCTGCATTATTTGCCCAGGAGACATCGCCGACTCTTTCCCGGGAGTGTGCATCACTACCGGTTGTGAACTTTATTCCTGCCTGTGCGCACATATTTAAAAAATCTGGATCGGGAAGTCGGTGGCAGGAGTTGATCTCCACTGCGACGCTTTTTTTCTTCATCATTTCGATGACCTCTTCATTCAATTTTGGATCCGCAGATGACAGATAAAGACCATGATGGGCAATCACGTCTATTCTGGATTTTGAAAGCGCGAGCTTGAGTCTGTGGAAGTATTCTTCTTCGCTTGCGGGTGTATGTATCGAGGCAAGCACGATGTCAAAATTGATGTCTTGTTCTACTCCTAAAGAACCATCCGCGTGTATCTCTGCTTCAACGCCTGTGAGCACTTTGACCCGGTAGGAATCCCTTATTGCAAGAAGTTCACCCGCGAGTCTGCGCAGCTCTCGGTTCGTAGCCCCGTAAATGTGTCCCGGGCCATGGTCAGTTATTGCGATTGCTCTCAGTCGTTTTTTCTCTGCCTGATCGAGGATCTCATACACTTGTGCTCTTCCGTCCGAGAGTGAGGTGTGGATGTGCAGGTCTATCATTTGATCTTAAAGCCTTATTATCCTATAGAATATAAGTATATGTACAGATGCTTGTTTACTCCTCTTTTTCTTCGGAGGGAATGGAAATTTTAAATATCTGGCTGCTTCTTATCGCCGGGAAGTAGGTAGAGTATATTGACATAGCCAGTCTCAAAAATATTGCGGACAGAACTGTGAGAGGAGCAACAATGACTGCAATAAAAAGGGTATCGCTGTTTTTCGCAACCGCGATGTTGTAAAGCGTGAATATGGCAAACACGATGCAGCTTATCCCCAGCAGGGCTGCAAATCGATCAACCAGGTCCATTAGACCCATTTAAATCACTGTATATTACTGATACTTTTTATTATTAATCTAATGGTCTACTTTTTCGACAAATTGTTAGGGCAAATAAATATAACTTCCAAATGCCAATGTTTAGCAGATTTCGAGGTATAAATAGATATGATCGCGTTACTGCTCTGGACAACGATGGGCTTACTGATAATAGCATCGATTGTTCACAGGAACAGGAGCCTTCTGATAGCAGGCATTGCATGGGGGCTATATGGTATATTCTGGCTTACCCAGCCCGCAAAATATATCATCGAACATGATGATGTATTCAACGCCGCTTTGACCCTTCTGGGAGCGATTTTCTGCTTTGGAATCGGGTATTTCTCTATCTCAGCATATAAAAAGAAGCAGAACAGCGACACCCTGTTCACCGCAACGAGGGTTGCAGCCCTCGGAGGCCTGTGCTATTTCATATTTGCCGAAATCGATCCCCTGAACCTCTGGTTGAGGGAGGCTGTTACCGGGCAGACCGTCTGGCTTTTGAACGCCCTTTCTATACCCGCCATCCAACTCAACTCGATTCACATCATTTTGCGAAACCAAATAGTGGAAATCATCCTGGCATGCACCGCGATCGAGAGCATGGCGCTTTTTGCCGGCCTAACGCTCTGCGTAAACGCGCCCCTGCGGAAAAGAATTTCTGCATTTTTGGTCTCAGTGCCCGTTATTTATATAGCGAATCTGTTTCGCAATGCCTTCGTGGTGACTGCATTTGGATATGAGTGGTTCGGAAGTGCCGATCAGAGCTTCTACATTGCACATCACGTGATATCCAAATTTCTCGCTATCACCCTGCTGATTTTAATAGCATACTACGTTTTCAAAATACTTCCAGAGCTGCTGGAATTTATATCAAACCTCATCGACATGTTTGTAATACCGATTCAAAAGCGGCTCAGGGGTGAGAGGGGTGGCGCTGCTCGCCAGAGGTAGCTATCCACTGGTGCTGGCTTCACTTGCGATTGCATTAATCGCAATATGGCTTGACTGGTTTCTGATTGAAATCCTTGCCTTTCTACTATACTTCTTTTTCATAATTTTTTTCAGAGACCCTGAGAGGACACCTGATGGCGAGGGGTTGCTATCACCGGCAGATGGCCTAGTGCTCGGTGTTCTGGAAGATAAAAAATTTGTAATATTTATGAATATGCATAATGTGCACGTGAACAGATCGCCTCTGGATGGGGCGGTGAAAGATGTGGTTTATATAAAAGGCGGTTTTCTGCCTGCATTTAAAAAAGAATCTAAGCAGAATGAAAGGAATATATTAAAGCTCAAAACAGCAGATGGTGAGGTTGAAGTTACGCAGATCGCAGGCATCATTGCGAGGAGAATTGATTGCTACGTTAAAGCAGGTGATTCTATAAAGCGCGGGCAGAGAATCGGGATGATAAGATTTGGCTCCCGCGTGGACGTTACAATACCGGAGAATTATACCATTAAAGTAAAAGCAGGGGCAAAAGTTAAAGCCGGTCAAACTGTGCTTGCAATCAAGAAGGAGAAGTAGCATGGACGAAGAAATGGAACTCATATTTAAGTACGTCAGGCTACCGGACTTCGCCACACTGCTTAACGCTCTCTTCGGGATGGCAGCGATATCGCTGCTTGTGCTGGACAAAAGCTATGTACTGCAGGCTTCGATCTACATTCTGCTCGGTGCGATGATGGACGGCTTGGACGGATTGCTGGCGAGAAAAATCGAGTATGGGGTATTCGGCACAAACCTGGACTCATTTGCCGATCTCATCACCTTTGGACTTGCACCGGCGGCAATTTGCTATGCCCTGATGCCAGGTGTTTTGCTAGCCATTTTCTCCGCTTTCTTCCTCATTGCCGGAATGCTCAGACTGGCTAGGTTCAACATCCTGCCCAAGAGCGAGGATTTCATTGGCATGCCGATAACCGCAGCGGGAGTAACCTTGGTCCTCTTCGTGCTCGCATTTGCCAGCACAGAATACTTCGCGCTCGTTGTTATCCTGCTCCTCCTGCTATCCTGCCTCATGGTGAGCCGAATCCCATATCCAAAAATAAGAGACAGAAAGCTGCTCGTAATCGTCGGCTCGCTCCTCCTGCTGGCGATAGCGGCATTCTATCTGAACATCAAAGCACTTGACACCTCTGCAGCAGTGCTGCTATCCTACATCCTGTTAGCGCTCATGGCACTCTACATAATGATACCACCAGCAAGGAGGGCTCTGCATAAAAAGCAATAAAAATGGAAATAAAAATGTTAATGATAGAGATCAGGCGCTTTTTGAAGCCGGAATAAAGCTTGGGGCGCTCTACCACCAGTTTGTTGGCACGCCAGTCGCTCTGAAAACGGTGGATAGCCTGCAGAATGCAATCGAAGAAAGCGTCTCACTCCAGCCATACGTGGAGGCTATAAGGGTAAGGATCAGCAAAAAGCTGGTGAAAGAAAAAATAAACAAATTCGGCTACTGCGAGCTCGAAGGCAAAATGCTCAATGTTGAGCTAACAGTGAAATATGGCAGAGCGATTGCAAGAGTCGGGCTGGAATATGATGGCAGTATTGACTACCCTCTGATGCGCATAATTGCGGTAAAGGAATTAAAAATCGAATAACTTATCATCTCCATAAAATCACAGTTACATAGAGAATGAAGCTAACTGAAGTTTCAGGAATCGGCAGGAAGCGGGAGAAAGACCTCAACGGCATAGGCATTTTCAGCGCTGAAGAACTCGCGACTCGCAGCTTCAGCGAAGAAGCCGGCACTTTTCTCTTCGGCAGGGAAGAATGGGAAGAGCTGGTCCGAAACGCCAGGATGGCAATAGGCAGGGAAATAGTTCAGAGTGTAATCGATTTTAACTCAGAGGAAATCGTAATCGAAGCCGATAAAACATACTCCGATGAGAAGCTGATTAAAGATGCGATTTCAAGCCTGCTCCACACCTACGAGCACTACTTCTCGATAGCCTTAGAGGAAAAAGAAGAGGCATATCAAATACGAATCCGCCCGGTGGAGAGCTACAGACATCACTTTGCCCGCTACATCGTACCGAATGCAAAGTATCTCATAGAGTACATCAGAAAAAAGAGTAGGGCTCCGATCAAAGAAGAAACCAGGATGGGAGAGCAGCTACTGGTAAGGGAGATGGATTCGCATTTCAAAGGCTATCTCAAAGAGATCGGGGAAAAAGAGATAATCGAATTCGCAAAGCAAATCGACCTGCTATCGATATATGGATACTGCGAGGAATACGGAGGAGTAGCGGCAATCGATGTGCTGCTCTCATGGAGCCAGCTGTTTGGCATTGCGGATGTCGACGTGCTCAAGCCAGACGGTGAGAGGCTAACGAGCACCGGGTTCCACCTTGCCTTCTTCGGCGACATAGGCACAGGCAAGACATACTCAAGCATAGACTTCGTAATGGGCAACGAAAAACTCCAACTGGAGCCACATGGCATACCAGGCAGATACAGATACTGCGGGGGGATAACACCCTACATGTTCCTGCAGAACGGGCAGTACTACGAGGGCAAAAGGATGGTTTTTCTCGTACCGGAGTTCAACGAATGGTTTTTCCACGAGCGCGGCATGGTAGAGCGACTCAAGCTCGCTATGGAGCAAAAGCCATTGAAATACGAATCAGCTCATGAAACGATCGGACCCTACGTTTTCACCTCCTTCTTAAACGCAAACTACAACGTAAAAGTCGAGCGAAGAGGATATCGATTAACAATACCGGATCCAAATTTTCGCGCCATCGAAGACCGCTGCTTCTGCAGATTGCACCGCATGACAAAAGAAAGATTCCTATCAATAGTCGATTCAATCGAGAAGCAAGCGCTGGGTGCCACAAAGACAGAGCAGATAACCCCTAGGTTGATCAGAGACCACGCAACAATGCTCTACGCAATAAACACCGGTTTATTTAAAGGATACAAGCCAGCAAAGGTGCAGTTTCTCGAAGACCAGATCAGGAAAGTTGCCTCAAGCGTCAAAATCTTCGCAAAAGAATTCGTCGAAGAAGACCAGCTTGTACATGCTTCGCCGCGTGCAATCTACAAATGCCTTCAACTGGCATCGGCGCTAACGCTGCCCTTCTACTTCACAGCCAGAAGCAGAGAAACAAACGCGGCTAGAACATTATACGTAAACGAGCAAGCGCTGAAGATGGCAATCGAACTCATGCTCGATGACATCGCGGCAAGAACGCTCGAAACTATAAGCCCGAACGAGGTAAAAGAAAGAGTGATCGCGAAGCTATACGGAAGCTAAGAGAACCCGCGCCCCGACCCAGCGAAAACACTTGGAGAGAGCAAATAATGATTTTCACAAAGCCCTAGAAGGAAATCTAAATCTTACCGTTCGGCATTTTTCCTTGCTTTTACTCGCTTTTGCGGAGAGAGGCCGGTTGTTGAGAAAGTTATCTTCACTCACATTGGAAAGCGCTCTAGCCTTAGCGTTTACTCCTTGTCGGAACCCTTTATATCCTTTGCAAACACTCTTCATATAAGAATTCCGAGTTTATTTCCACATGAAAAGCTAATTTCAAAATAAAATGTATAATTTGACTATTGCTTTACTGCATACCCCAAACCCTTGTATTATTGTCCTCCTCCATCGCGAAAGGGTAAAATATGACAAGTTTCTAATCAGCATGACCATGAACTATGAAGTCTTTATCTTTATCGCGGGTATACTTTTAATTGCTTATGCCATACTCGGAAAAGAAATTGATATTAAAGATACTAAAATTGGTAAACCTTCGATAATTCAACGTATTTTTTTAGGAGCGCTCGGAATTTCGGTAACATTTATTTTCATTTTCTTCATCATGTTAAGCCCTCAATCCATACCGCAAACTCCAGCCTCTACACCGATTCCTACCTATTCTCCAACTCCAAAACCTACGCCTGCTCTAACTCAAACTGTTGCCGCAGTAAGTTCGAAATATAACTTTGAAAATGGTAATCAAGGTTGGATGGCTAAAGGAGCCGCACCTTACTTAGGCGTACCATCAAGCTCTTGGACAACAGAGAGGGCTCATTCTGGACAAGGATCATTAAAGCTGGTATGTGAATTAATCAGCAGCGATCCTGATCGAAAAAGGGGTGCTGTCGCTGTGGGCTTACTGCAATCTCCCCCTGAAGGAATGCCAAAAGGACTAATGAATCTGGAAGGCAAGGATGTCAGTGGCTGGGTTTATGCTCCCTCAGGGGCAATTGTGGATCCCTTAAAGCCCAGTTTAATAATATTATCGTTTGTGGATGCTAAAGACTTTAGCTGTGGTAAATTGCAACCAGTTATTCAAAATACTTGGTTTAAGATAAATTTGACACCTAGTAGAGAAATGAGGGGCTCTGCTGCTCAAGGAGAAAAGGTATTTATGGACCCAGATTTTGACCCGACAAACATCGCCTACATAGTAATAGCGTTCGAGTTAGGTGAGGGGTCAACTGCAGATTTTTTGGGCACAATATACGTTGATGATATTGACTGGTGAAAAGACCCTTTTATAGCACACTGAACCGCCTTCACTCAATGCAATCCCTGAAAAACCTTGCAACTGCTCTGGCTATCTCCTCAGCGCTGTAGTTAAAAAAGTGATCCTCATCAACCAGAATCAAGCGCTGCTTCGGCTCACTTGCATTTTGAAAAAGCTCTTCAAAGCCAGCAAACGGAGCAATCTGATCTCTCTTACCATGAATGAACAGCTTGGGACACTTCTGATCAACAGTGGCAGAGATGCTGTCGATTTGCTTCAAAACTGCCAGCAGCACCATGCTCCTGACATCAAATTTCGCGGCAGCATTTGACGCAACCACAGCGCCAAAAGAATAACCGAGAATGCCGATCTGCTTCGACTTTAATCGAGCCTGAAGATACCGCAGTGCAGCAACAGCATCGCGAACCTCGCCTTCGCCGCGGGAAAATCTCCTGCGATAGTCAAAGCAAAGCGCAGCAATGCTATTCTTCTCAAGCTCCTCAGCAACTGTGGTGAGGCGATAGTCAAATCGAGACCCCCCGTAAAGCGGGTGCGGCGGGCAGAGCACCACGCCTCTCTCTCCAGCGCCAAAGAGCGTGCCGTATAGCGTGCTTTCTTCGCCGGCAAACGTGACTTCCTCCATATCAGGCTACCTCCCTCTATTGCTTTTTGTTCATCACTTCTGCTCATAGACAGATAAGTCTTATCTCAATTATAGCAGCTCGCAAAACTGCTCCACGGAAAGTCCTGCGTCTCTGATTAAATCTCTCAGCGTGCCTCTTTTTACTGGTCTATTTTTGTGCACAGGGATTGAAAGAGTAACTACTGAGTTTTCTTTAATCATTATAACATGGCTGCCTCTCTGCCTAACAGCAACCCAACCAGCTTTAGAAAAGGCTTTAACCACTTTATCGCCAGTGAGAACTGGCAGCCTTGACATTAAACCACGACTTCCACAACTTTCTCATATTTAGCTGGCTTTACTCGTTCGTTCAGAACCTCAAGACAGCCCTTTATGGCTTCTTTAATATTCTCCAACGCCTCCTCTATCGTATCACCCTGAGAGTGACACCCCGGGAGTGCGGGACAGCTTACGTTGTAACCCCCATCCTCTTTGTCTTCCCTTATGATGACTTTGAACTTCATCTTCGCACCTGATATCCAACTACTTAATTGGAAACTTAAAATATTTATATTTTCGGAGGGTTTCTGCAACCCAAATAAACAAAATTTAATCCAATCCCGGTACCATGCCAGAGTCCCAACCTAAAAGCACGCCCTCCTAACATGCGAATACCATTTCTTCGACCATTTCCAGCACTGTCCAACGTGACTATCATTTTTCCGCGTTAATTATATAGTATTTATCGTCGCTTTCCAGCTTTTTTTATGGCTTTTTTATGCTCATCCCTGAAACCTGAAAGGGTATTGATGAACGCTTCTATCTCTTCCTTATCGGGTTTAAAAGAGTAATATTCTATCGAGATTTCACAGCCCAGCGACTTCAGAGCATTTACAATCCGGTGCTTCACATTTGCGTTTCTTTCTCGATTTGCAATTACAAGCGCTCCTCCGGCAGTGAGCAGGCCATAAAGCCTCGAAATTGTCTTATTAATATCCTCAATATGATTAAACACATCTTTTGAGACTATAACATCATACGAGTGCGTAAGTTCGATCGATAAAATATCTCCAAGATAAAAATTGGAGTCAGGGCAGTCATAGAGCAATAAAAAGCACCAACATTTCAAAAGTTTCATAATAATCTGCAGACAGTAGAGAATTGTACAATAAACGTGAACCTACTTCCTCAGCTGTACTTCCTCGGCCTTTCGAAATCCTCTTTTAATCAGTATGTCTCTTTCTTTCAGGAGGCATGCTTTTACGTGTGCGATGCATTTCTGGTGTTCTCCGCTGACTGTCAGCCATATTATTGAGCACATTTTGTCCTGATCGTTGAAGGGATCGTCGTACTGTGGTATGTTCAGTGCATTTATGGCGAATAGGCGTGTTTCAAAGGTTTTTCTGTTCAGCTCTCCCTCTATCTCAATTTTTTCCTCTGCAAAGTGGAAGAGCACTGCCTGCACGAAGGGTGCGTTGAAGGCGTAGAGTGGCTTTTCAAGTTCTTTCAAAAGATCGGTAATTCGGCTGCGCAGCTGGGCCATGCTGGCTCTGTCCTCAGCGTATTCGATTTTCAGTTTGCTTTTATCTATTGTGCCGATGACAAAGGGCTTTACTTCGCTGTACTGTCGCGAGTCCTGGAACTCAGTTCTTAAATTACCTGTTGTATCGATGTGGATTATGCTGCCCTTGAAATTTGATTCATTTTTTTCTTCAATAGATCTTAGAGGCATTTTCTCACTTTTGCTTTCTGAATGCTTTGCTCAGTTCTTCTTTTGTGTTCTCCAGCAAATCCGGCATAACCTTGATGTCTGCTACAACCGGCATGAAGTTGGTGTCACCGTTCCAGCGCGGCACAACGTGCTGGTGAAGATGAGTCTCGCCGGCGCCTGCTGCTTTACCCAAGTTTATGCCGATGTTGAAGCCATCGGGGTTCATGGTTTGCTTTAAAACAGCCACACTTTGCCTGGTTAGCTCAAAGAGCTCGCGGGCTTCGCTTGCGCTTAAGTCCTCTAAACCGGAAACGTGGCGAAAAGGCGCGACCATCAGATGGCCGCTGTTGTAGGGATAGGCGTTCATTATAACGAAGCAGGTTTTGCCTTTGAAAACGACCAGTCCATCATCTTTTTTTGCTGTAAGGCAGAGGAAGCATCCCTGCTTTTTTTTAGATTTTAAATACGTCATTCGCCAGGGTGCCCACAGCTGCTTCATACCAGTCGCCTTTTTATCACTCAGGTTATTTATGCTTTGGGATAGCGGCTCTGCAGGATAACGGGTATCGAGACCAGCAGGCTGATCAGCCCGGCGATTAGGTACGGCGATTCTGTACCAATATTTTCCGCTGCTATTCCGCCGATCAAGGGTCCTAAAGTCCATCCGAGTCCAAAAAAGGCTTCAACCGCTCCAATTGCCACACCAATTTTATCGCTGGAAACCATTTTTGAAACTGCCGATATGCTTATCGGTGAGAGAATGCCCAGGGTGAAGCCGAACACTGCCATGCCGATTAGCATTGCGAAGAAGCCATGCAGATAGGGCATTACCGGCAGTATAATCGCTTGGACGAAGAGGGCTGTGAACAGCACTCGGTGCTCGCCAATTTTTGAGACTCTCTCTGACTGCAGAAAAACAGCGACTCTAACCAGTCCAAGAATTGCGAAGAGAATACCTATTTCAGCGGAGCTGACGCCCCTGTTGCTTGCATAGGCAGGGTAGAGGGAAAAAATTATGCCCATTGCAAGGCTGTACGCAGCTATCGCAAGATAGAGGGGCGCAAGAGCTTTTATCGGGAAAATGGTCTTGGCTTCACTCTGCGTTTCTACCTCAATTTTACGCGGAGCTTTCAGGCATCGAGTCGCGATTAACGTGGCAAGCAATCCGATTAGCAGAGATATCGAAAAAAGAGCAGTGAAGCCGGCTCTCTCGAGAATCAACCCGCCAGCGGCA
Source organism: uncultured Methanocellales archaeon (assembly GCA_964631075.1). Taxonomy (GTDB): domain Archaea; phylum Halobacteriota; class JAWCLZ01; order JAWCLZ01; family JAWCLZ01; genus CAZVYP01. The sequence continues at coordinate 14,451 of CAZVYP010000013.1, read as the reverse complement.
GGTCCTATCAGGAAGCCCATCCCAAAGGCAAAGGCATATCTTCCCATGGCTTTTGCTCTCTCAGTATTGGTGGTGAGATCGGAGATGATCGCTTCCACGGTTGGCCACATCAACGCATATGCAATTCCACCGAAGATGCGGATCAATAGCAGATCTGATACATTGCGCGCGAGCAAAAAGAGAGCCGCATTTGCAGCGCTGCTTGCTAAGCCGACAAAAAATATCCAGCGGCTGTCGATTTTCTTAGACAGTACGCCAATCGAGATCGGAAGGAGCACATAGGGCAGTGCCCATGCCGAGCCGATTAACCCGAGTTCGAAATAATTTGCACCAAGCTGCTGGGCAAAGAGAGGAATCAGGGGATTGTAAGCTCCAAGGCTGAGAGAGATAATAAAGATCGAAAGGTATATCCAAAAAAGGGCATTTGGCTTCAAATTCAAAGGCTCACACTCGATTCATTTTGCTTCATATTGGAATCACAACCTAAATATTCTTGCTTTGTGATATTGCTTTTCGTGATGAGAATCGCAGTAACCGGCAGACCTGGAATCGGAAAGTCAACTCTCTGTAGAAAGGTAATCTCCATTGTCAACAAAAAAGCGGGTGGAATGGTAAGTGGAGATATCAGAATCAGTAGCGCGAGAGTGGGATTCGAAATCACCGACATCGCAACCGGTAAAAAAGGGGTGCTGGCGCACGTAAATCAAAAAGAGGGGCCCAGCGTTGGTAAATATCGCGTCAATCTCGATGATCTTAACAGCATCGGGGTCGTTGCGATCAGAAATGCAATGAACAGCGATTTAATAGTCATAGACGAAATTGCACCAATGGAGCTCTACTCGAATGAATTTATCTCGGCGGTTGAAGCAGCGCTTAAAAGTGATAGATCCATGCTGGTTACACTTCACCAGCGATCTTCGCATGCCCTTGTTGAAAAAATTCGCTCCAGCTTCGAAGTGATCGTGCTGAACGAGCATAACAGAGATTTACTGCCTGCAAAAATAGCGGAGAGATTCAATGCTGATTAAAGAAGGTGAAGTAACAATTAAGACAGGCGGTAAAGTCTTCTACAACCCGCGGATGGAGCTGAATCGGGATTTAAGTATCGCGTGCATTGCCGCGTACTCGAATAAAAATCCGGAGATGACTTTTGTCGATGCCCTAGCAGCCACCGGAGCTCGAGGCGTGCGTGTTGCGAAAGAAGCCGGATTGAAAAGCACCGTGAACGACTGGAATTCCGAGGCGTTTGAACTGATAAAGCAAAATATTGAAATGAGTGGCGTTAAAGCACTGGCCACTGCAAGCAACACCAACGCAGGTATATTGCTCTCAAGGGAGCGCTTCGACATCGTAGATCTGGATCCATTCGGCACACCAGTGCCATATCTCGATGCAGCCTGCAGATCAGTTAAAAAAATGCTGTGTGTTACTGCTACTGATACCGCTCCCCTATGCGGCGCGCACCTCAAAGCAGGAATACGCAACTATGATGCATACCCGCTCAAAACCGAGTATCATAATGAAGTCGGCGTGCGAATACTGATCGGTAAAATCATGCGCGAACTCGCCAAGTACGACAAAGCAGCTAAACCACTGCTCTCCTACGTCGAGCAGCACTACTACAGAGTTTACCTGAAAATCGAAGAAGGAGCAGCTAAAGCAGATACAGCTGTGAAAAAACTGGGCTTCTTCGTCCACTGCTTCAATTGCTTCTACAGAGCACCCGTTGCCGGGATAGTCCCGCGATTACCCGAGAAATGCCCGAAATGTGGAAAAAAATTGAAAGCAGGGGGAAAACTCTGGCTGGGAGAGATCGGTGATAGGCGCTTCCAGGCCAGAGCTTTGAAGGAAGTCGAGAAAAGAGCGCTCGGCAAGAAAGCACAGGCAATCAAATTACTATCCCAGTGCAGAGAAGAACTTCCTGTTTTCTCTTACTACGACCATCACAAGCTCTGCAAAATGGTAAGAATATCGCCCGGGGAAATCGAGGAATTGATAGCGGAGCTTCGGAGTAAGGGCTACAAAGCAAGCAGGACGCACTTCTCAGGAGTGGGATTCAAGACTGATGCGGATGTAAGGGAAATCTTGAAGATAATTAAACAGGCACAATAATTGCTGTTAACTGTTAAAAGTCAATTAAATATATCTATATGAGTTGAATATTTTATTGGCATGATAAAGAGACTCAAGTTGAAGAACTTCAGGGGTATTAAAAAGGGGGAGATAGAACTTGCCCCGCTGACAATACTTGTGGGCTCTAACAATTCAGGTAAGACAGCGATTCTCGAAGCTCTTTACTTATTTCCCAATCCTTTTCGCAAAGCTTATGCTTTTGACACCGCTCTGGATGTCGTTCACTCCATACATAAAACCCTGGACTCAGAGGGATACTCGTTCCTGTTATATAATTACATCTCCGATGATGCTGAGATAGAGTGCGAGGTGAACGGCAACAAACGCAAACTTAAGCTCACTAACAGGAGAGGAGAAGCTATTAATTTTACCACAAACTATCATCTCAAATCCAGAGGAAAAAAAGTTGACTTGTTAACAGAAGAACCGCCACCCAATTTTTTTGGTGTAGTTTCGATAAGCTCCAGAACACATGGTTCAGTATATGATAAAACAACACTGATCGCAGACGATACGCTTCTGATCCGACCCGATTTAATTAAGGAGGCATACGTATATTTGCATGATAACTGGGCTTCGATCACAAATCTTGGAGTCTGCAGAAAAGTTGCAAAAGAATCTTCCACGCTGTCCCACGATACCTATAAGGACTTCACGCTGGAGCCACACTTTGGCAAAAAAAATGCATTTAATGCTTATTTTGAGGATGGTAGACGGATAAGACTCGGAGACTTAGGAGAGGGGATGCAGAGTTATATCGTTGCGAGGATACTCTACGAGTTGTGGAAGCCCGGAGTTCTCCTCTGGGACGATGTGGAGGCTCACTTTAACCCGAAGATGCTTCTCAAGGTTGCTGAGTGGTTGCAAGACCTGCTGGATGAGGGGAAACAGGCAGTCATATCAACGCACAGCATAGAAGCCGTGAAGATGATAGCCGGTTTAAATGAGGAAAAAGCAGTAATCTACTTGACTTCTCTTGAGGAAGGGGTTCTCAAAGCAAGGAAACTCAATCTGAAAGAATTTGAGGAACTCCTTGTTGCAGGAATCGACATAAGACTTGGGGAGCCGTTGCTGATATGAACCTTTATCCTCTGACCTCCAGCATCGCTATAAAGATAGGCAAGGCCTCTAGAAAGCTCATGAGAGAGGTAATTACAAATGTCAACATTATTGACAGCTTAATTGTTTTAGGCGATGGCACTCCAGATGATATAGGAGCAGCAATAGCCTGCCATCACTTAAACGGAGAAAAAACGGCAGGTATCGTTAAGCCAGAAAAAACCGGGCTAGCGGCTTTAGAATCGATAAACTCCTATCTCCAGCAGCCTGTTAGAAAGATCTTGTTTCTGGTTGATCAGGATGCGCAACAGCTTGACCTGCTTTTTACTCAAGCTGAGAGAAAACTGAGAGATAAAGGGATTCATGCTGACCTTAAAGACAAAGATAACCGATTGAGGTCATATGAATGCAAGTCAGGGAGCAAGAAATTTAAATTAATCATTGTCGTTAACGGAGTGGAAGAAGTTACTTCTGGGAAGCACACGATAGAAGACCACTTCATTGCAGGGAGAATAAAAGTAAAGGGAGATTCAAAGACCACGTGGCAGAGCCTGAATGAAAATCAGAGAAATGAAATTTTCAAAGAATTAGTGGAAGATCAAAATAAAGCAAAAAACGCACTTCCACAGCAATTCTCCGGTTGCAGGAAATTGAAATAAGACTTATGCTCTGATATCAATGGCGAAAAAAGAAAAACAAAATTCTGAAAATCTTTCAAGCACTGCAACAATCGAGGAAAAGATGGATTATCATTTTCGCGACAAGAAGCTTCTGGAGCGAGCGCTCACCCGCAAAGCCCATGCGCTCGAGTTGAAGCAGCGCAATCAGGACTGCGAGGATCAGGAGGTTTTTCGAACTCTGGGTGATGCGGTATTGAAAGCAATACTGGTGGATTTGTTGATAGCAAATGGGGCTAAGACCAGAGAGGAGATAACGGGGAGGAAAAAAGATTTCGAGAGAGAAGAAGCTCTGGCGAAGTTCTGCCAGGAACTGGAAATAGCTCCATTCATAAAGCTTGGTGTCGGAGAGGAAAAGCAGAATGCACGTAAAGAGCCAAAAGTACTTGCCGAAACACTGGAGGCACTGATCGGTGCGATTTATCTTGATGGGGATTATGGAGCTGCGAAGGAAGTGATTAGTAAGTGGTACAGAAGCCACTTTACATTAAAGCCCTAAAAATTCACCCTTTCTATATCCACTCTCTCATGCTGTGCTCTATCGTCCAGAAATGACTTCACCCAGCATATCCAGCTCTCTTTCCTTCGACTTTGCCTAAAGACCCCTGCTTTCATATCGCTTATTCACCAGATTGCAGCCGCGATAATCAGATCTGCCTGCGAAGCACATCTTCGCCACATCGCCTTTTGAGAACTTCAAGCACCCCCAGCACTGCCAGGATGCGAAGCTGAAAAGCTTTCCATGACTCTCTTTCTGGATCTCGTTGCATATTTGCAGGGCGGTATCTTCAGGAATTGCTTCTTTAGAATTGCCATCAGACATTTACGCATCTCCTTCAATCCTGTTTTGCATTATTACCTGATCCTCGCTCTCTCGAACTTGCCTTTATTCTTAAGAGGCATGGTCGCGTCAATGCCTATCTTGCTGCTCGTGCCATCCTCGTCGATCATTGGATCGAGAGATGAGCCACGCACATGCGGGATGATCAGCACGTCCCGGTCTCCTCTGACTCTGGTGGCAATAGCGTACTCCACGTCGTTTAAATCGTAGATATCGATATCATCATCCACCACGACCACGTGCTTCAAGCCGGGGTGTGCGGTGAACGCTGCCATGATCGCATTTTTCGGATCACCTTCGGTCTGCTTCTCAATCTGCACGATTGCATGGAAGTAGCAGCAGCCCCCCTCAGTTAAGAGCACGTTTTTCACGTGTGCAACACTTCGAACTGCATCATAAATTCGGGGCTCAAATGGCACGCCCATGAGCATTTTGTGCTCATTCTCACCCGGCAGAATGCCATGGTAGATCGCATCATCGCGCATATACATTTTCGTGAGCTTTATCACAGGCTCTTCTCTCACAATATCATAGGTGCCAGTGATGTCTACAAATGGTCCCTCTTTAACCCTTTTTTGAGCATCGATGTAGCCCTCGAGCACTATCTCTGCATCCGGCACTGAAACCCCGTTTTCCAGCTCATAGAGTTCAAGGGGCTTTCGTGCTAACGCGCCTGCGTACTCAAACTCCTTGCACTCAGGCACCTTGGTGCAGGAGGCAAGCATGAAAAGAGGCTCCACGCCTATTGCAATTGCCACCGGAAGGCTCTCGCCCGTTTTCGAGGCTTTTTTATGAAGCGTGTACGTGTGCCTCGGTGCCACGAGTCTGACTGCCAGCGTCTTTTTATCAAGCACAAGCAATCGATGTACGGAGGCGTTGTATTCGTCGCCGTATTTCGAGATCACCACGCCCGCTGTTATGTATTTCCCGGCATCATCGCGGTAGTGGCGCATAACTGGGATAAGGGAGAGATCGGGTTTAAGCTGGTTCTCCAGAAATGATAATTTTTTCACGATCCCGGTTCTACCATCTGGCTTGATTCTCGCGAGGTATTTTACCAGTTCCTCTTTTTGAACTCCAAGTGCGAGTGCAAGTATTTCTCTGCTTGAAATTACATTCATCGCTGCCTTCATTCCATTCAAATTCTTGAAGAGCACGGGTTTACCATTTTCCTTTGCAATACGCGGTGCCTCAAAATCAGGTGTGACTTTTTCCTCCACTGTGACAAGCATTTTTTTGCTCTTAAGAGTATCAAGAAAGCTTCTGAAGCCCATTATTTCCACCTTCTGTACAGGCTATGCTTGATTTTTAAAATATCTAGCACCCTGCCAACGATGAAATCCACGAGATCATCGATTTTCTCGGGCTTGATGTAGAACGCGGGTGACGCGGGCAAGATAACCGCACCCGCTTTTTTTGCCCTGAGCATGTTTTCAAGGTGCACCAGGCTGAGTGGGGTTTCTCTTGGTACGAGTATCAGTGTTCTTCCCTCTTTCAAGCATACATCCGCAGCGCGGGTAATAAGATTATCAGCGAGGCCATTTGCAATCGCTGCGAGAGTTTTCATGCTGCAGGGAATTACTACCATTGCGTCTAGCTCGAATGAACCGCTTGCAATCGGCGCAGTCAGGTCCTTTTCATCGTAAAAGTGAGATGCGAGCTTTCTGATCTCTTTGAGCGTTCTGTTGCTTTCCATTTCTATTAGCTGGCCTGCATTTTCAGAAATGATGCAATGGCTTTCAACATCTTCATAGCTCTTCAATACCTCCAGCAGTCGAATGCCATACTGCACTCCACTTGCACCCGTAATCGCGACAGCAATTTTCAAACCAATTCCTCCTTTTTTGCCAGAGCGATGAACTCGTCAATCAGCTCTTCAGCATTTTTAACCGCGATCTCGATCTCTTCTTTAGTTATATTGTCGATGTGAATACCTGCTATTAGCACACAGTTTGTCTTCAGCTGCTTAGCAATCTTCTCAGCGCCCTGCTTCGCTATCATATCCTCTTTGTGACCCGGCATCGTCATGACCGATGAGGTTGCCTTGCCGTTTGCATAAACGCCTATGCCTATAGCGCCTAAGTGCTCTCTCCCACCGGTTATTGAAATGAGGAAATCTCTTCCGAGCTTTCTGGCAACAAGAAAAAGCTTTGTTCGGCCTTCACCTTTTTCAAGCAAAGTCTCGAAACCCAAAATGGATGCACCCAAGCAGAAATGGGATTATGCAGATATAAAATTTATCTAAAACTTCGCTTCCGCATCCGAGGCAAGCACGCAATCAGATGAGAATGGAAGATGTTTAAAAAAAACATTGGGACTCGATCTGGAGAAAAGTTCCAAAAAATATAAGTATACGGTATACGTATGGGTATACTATGGGAGAAACTAGAGTTACTGATAAATTTCAGATCACGATACCCAGGGATGTAAGAAAGGTGATTGGGCTTAAGCGGGGAGAGGTTTTGATCGTTGAGCATGCGGGTGAGGGAGAGCTAAGGGTAAAGCGATTGGGAGCGGTTAAAGATCCCCTTCGCGTCTTGATTGGTGAGAAGAGGTTTAAAAAACACATACCTGTTGAGGAGCTTGAGGAGAAAGCGGAGAGCGAGTAAAATTGAGAAGAGCATACATAGATAGCAATGTTTTCTTCTACGCTAGGATTATGGATGCGAAATATGGCGAGGCATGCGCCAGAATAATCGAAGCTATAGCGAAGGGTGAGCTAAAAGGCGTTGCTTCAGTTTTAGTCGTTTTGGAAGTTGCAAATGCTCTGAAAAAATATGGCTTAACTGAAGCTGTTAAGGATGAAATCGATGCTATTTGTTCACTGGGTATGGCTCTTGTCCCGGTTGATGATGTCATCATCAGGAGGGTGGGGGGGATTTATCAGGAAGCCTGGATTAGCCCTTATGACTGTGTTCACGCTGCGACAATGAGGAAGCTAAATGTGGATGAAATCGTATCGGCTGATCGGGATTTCGATAAAATCCCGGGAATAAGAAGGATCGATCCAGGGCTTTATGACAGTGCCTAGACTATTTCTCTATGATTCATAAGAAATTACAGCTTGCCCTCGACTTCTTTCTCCAGCCTTTTGTAGAATCTAACCATGAATCTGTGTCTGTCTCGCGCGATTTTCTTTGCGGTCTTGGTCTGCAAGCTGTCTTTTATTTTGCTGAGCTTCACCGTGAACTCCACTACCGGCGTGTGCCCCCTGTCGATTTCTTTTTTTAGCTCAAATTTGCTTGCGGCTTTAAAATCGGTGTACAGCCGCTGGCCTCTCTCACCGCCGAAGGAGTAGGCTCTGGCAATTCCTGTTGCGCCTATAGCATCGAGCTTGTCCGCATCGAACAGTATCTTTGCCTCAAGGCTGCGTGGCTTCAAATTGCCTCTGAATCTATGGCTCCCGATGCAGTGCAGCACAGCCTCAATCTTGCTCTCGGGGAAACCGCAGTCATGTAAAATCTGCCTCGCCATAAGTGCTCCGTTCTCGGCATGGCACTTACCGGTTCTATTCTCATCAGCTCTTCCAATATCGTGTAGCAGCGCGGCTGCGCGTAAAACCTCTATATCTCCTTTTTCAGCTCTGCCTACGCGCTCGACGAGGCGAAGAACTCGCTTCACGTGATCGAAATCGTGCGCTGGTTTCGTGCCAAGCATGCGTTTCTCAGCTTCCGCTTCTATTCGCTCGAGATAGCCAGCCACATGCTTTAAAAATAGCGTGGAGTGATAAATTTCTTTCCAATAAAAGGGGTGCCGGAGTCATTTATCTGTTTTTAGTATTCATATCTGGTTATCATTTTTGAAAATTATTCCATTAAGGTTAAATATTGTAAAGTTAATTATTATTATGTAGATATGAGTCTGTGATCAGTTGCATTCGACGTATACCTTAAAAATATCGTTGTTGATGGAAGAGACAATGATCTCTGGTTTCGCGGACTGTTGAGCAAGCCAGATATAGTTAAAGAGCGTGAGGTATAAAATGTCGCCATCAATAAATAGAAAAGTAATGATCGTGGATGATGAGCGGGATGTTACTGACTTGTTTGAAGGAATACTCTGCGATCACTTCACAGTTATAAAGGCATATAGCGGTGAGGATGCACTCAGTAAACTAGAAGTGGACAAGCCTGATTTGATTTTGCTTGATATTCAAATGCCAGGGATGAATGGATGGGAAGCGCTGGATAAGATCAAGCAAGGCAATGGTATGAGAGATATCCTGTTTATAATGCTAACGGCAGTGAAACCCGACTTCAACATCCTTGAAAAGGGCATTGAAAACTACCTGGTAAAACCAGTTGGTCAGAAGCAGCTGATAAACGCAATCCAAGAGACATTTAATACAAGAGATAAGATTGAAAAATTTGGAGAGACTGCACTCAGCCAAGGGATTAAAAGAGAACTCATAGAAGAGTACAAGGAGAAGGCGAAACGTCTCGAGAGCAATGAACGTCTTCTCTTATTGCTCAAACAGATTTATACCCGGCAAGCACTTGCAGATGCAGACGGTTTAAGTGAAGGCACTAAAAATATGCTGGGAAGCATGGAAAACGCGCTAAAATTGCAAAAAGTGCAGCTGTACAGTCTCATGGCTGATATTCAGATAAAAACCTGAAACTATGCATTGCTACCTGTGGGAAAACATTAAAGCAAAAGTGGTGACACACACGAAATGTGCACCATAACATTTTTTTAACTTAGTTTCTTTTCAGCTTTCCTCGTTGCTTCTACCATGTTTTTGAGTTTCTCAAAAGCAGCATCTCGCGGCAGATCGCGCATTCCGCAGTCTGGCTTTATCCAGACGTTTTCCTCACCGAGTCTTTCGATTGCCAAGAGAATCCGCCTTTGGATTACCTCAACCGATTCTATCTCGCTGCTCAGGGTGTCAACGCAGCCAAAAGCTATTCTGACATCATAGGGCTCGACCATATCCATTTCCAGCAGCTCGAGATTCCTGTGCCGTACGCATTCTATATCCAGAACGCTGACATCGATCTCCAGAATTTCGTCAATTATTCCTTTTAGACTTCCGCATACGTGTAACACAGGTACGTCTATGCGGTCTGCAATGGAGTTTATCACAGCTCTTGCGGTTTTGAGATCTTTCGATGAGGCAAGCGCTGGTTCATCGATCTGTATTACTTCTGCTCCAGCTTTTCTCAACGCTATGGCTTTATATGCAAGGGCTCTGGCGAGATCGTATCTCAGCTCGATATCATCGTTTGATTTGTAGGGCGCGTTTTTTTCAACTTTGCATTGCTGTGCAAATGTATTTGGCCCAATTAAAATGGCCTTGACATCTGCTTTTGGCGATGCAACTGAGGTTGCAAGTTTGTAATCTTTTGACAGCAGGGATTCCTTTGAACTGGAAATTTCGCCTACAACAACCGGTTTATCTTCAATTAGTTCAATCCCATTGATCCTGGTAGCGAGCAGGCGTATCATGTCTCCCCTGACGCAGCCATCTGTTATCAGGCGAACACCCGCTCTGATCTGGTCTCCTACAGCTTCTTTGATCGCCGATGAGATCGACTCTTCTTTTGCCTCATCAAGCGGTGCAGGATAGCTGCCTGCAACAGTTGTTATAAGCTCTAGCTCGCGTGCTATTGTTCCACCTCATATTTTGCCTGTGACGAAGTCAAGCCCGAGTTCTTCGAGCTTCTTCTCAAGGGGTATGCCTCTTTCGCTCCAGCCGCATGCTTCGTAGTATCCTGGCAGCATTTTTTCGAGCAGGAGTTTCTCTCCTTTTCTCGCGCTGGTATCGAGCGATTCGTTCAATGTGCGTTCCGGCAAACGATCGTCTCTCATTTCAAATCCTTCGCGGCAGTTGAAAGATCTTGTTAAGCTGTTGACTCTCTCGCCAAGCATTCTGAATTCGTCTCTGGTGTAGTTGAATCCGGTGACTGCGTTGATCATGTTCAGTATGTCTCCGAAGCCTATTGCAAATGTGACGAACTGGCAGAGTCCACTTGAGTCGACAACTGCAATGTTTCGCTGTGCACTTGCAATCAACCTTGGTTTATCTTCATAAGTCTTCGGGTTCACCGGAGCACCGCTTCCTAGGTGCTCTGATCCGTAAGTCCAGGGTCTCAAGTGGCATGCTCCTCTGTCAGCTACTGCGATTGCAAGTGCCTGTCCCAGCGCCGCTCTTGGATCGTACCCGGGTATCTCAAGTCCCTTGACGTGCATGGCGAAACGCTCGCTACCTTTCCCTATCTCCTCAGAAGCTCGCCTCACACCATTAGATAACAGCCTTCCAAGCGTTCCGGAAACGCTGCCGGCTGCGTGAATTGCTCTCAGATATGCCTCTTTATTTCCAAATTTTAGCTCCACGCCAAGATCTACTTCTGTAACAAGGCCTTTTTCATAGCACTCCATCAAAAAGGCTATGGCATTGCCGAGCGAGATCGTGTCCATGCCGTAGGCATCTGAGTAGTAATCTGCCTTGGCGATTAAATCGCGATCTGCTATGCCGCAGTTAGCACCGAGCTGGGCAACTGTCTGGTACTCTGGTCCTTCACCTGCCAGGCCTGTTGATGTCTTAGAAATTCTGATGCACGCTACGGGGCACCGCCAGCATGCCCTTCGATACTTACCTCCTCCCCACAGTTTATCGCGGAATGCTTCGCCGCTTATTTCATCTATTCCTTCAAATTTGCCTGTTTGATAGTTTCTGGTTGGCAGGCCACCTGAGTAGTTAACACCCTCTATAATGTTCAATGTGCCCTGCTCAGGCATATCTCTGGATGTGGTTTTTGAAGCTTTTAACTTTTCCAGCCACTGCCCTGTTATCTCTGCGGTGCTGCCCGCTGTCTTCAGCTCTTTGCTGCCTTTCACAGCTATCGCCTTCAAATTTTTTGAGCCCATTACAGCGCCTGCTCCTCCTCTTCCTGCCGTGCGGGTATCAGCAATTACACTGGCGATTAAAGCCTGTTTCTCGCCAGCCTGTCCAATGGATAGAACCTTTGCTCCAGGATATTTTTCCTTCAAAATACGCTCGGTCTCAAAAGTGGTTAACCCCCAGAGCAGATCTGCGTCAAGCAGTTGAACAGCTTCATTGAAAATCGTAATGTAAACCGGATTTTTTGCTTTACTTTCGACAATTATGCCGTCATATCCTGCGAACTTCAACTCCGGGCCCCAGAAGCCCCCGCAGTGTGAATCCAGCCAGGTATTCGTGAGAGGAGATCTGGTGCATACAGCGAACCTATTGCCCATGAGCACCGTGCCGGTTAGTGGTCCGGTTATGAATGCAATCTTATTTTGCTGCGAGAGGGGATCGATGCCCTTTGGCAATTCGTTAAAAAGCAGGTAAGCGCCGAGTCCCTTGCCGCCTAAAAATTTTTTTAAGAGCTCTGTCTCCAGGTCCTCGACTGTGATCTTATCGTTCGCGAGGTCTACGCGTAATAGCTTCCCCCGGTAGCCCTCCATTTTAGCACCCCTTTTTCTAATTGCTCGTAAGGTATTAAAAGATTAGGTTTTACCCCTAAATCTGGCTTCAGCAGCTTTATTCGCAATTTTCGCTGCCACCGCACCGGCTACGAAGCCGGCATCTATGTTCACGACTGCCAGGGGGGAGCAGGATTGTAGCATTGAAAGCAGAGCTGCCTCACCCCTCCCTCCTCTTCCGTAGCCGCTTGAAACCGGAAGGCCTATCACCGGTACGTCCATCAAGCCGGCAACGATTGCCGGGAGCGTGCCCTCCCTGCCAGCTGCTACGACAACTGCGTCCGCGCCGAACTCAACAAGCTTGCTCAGCTCCGGAAAGAGGCGGTGAATCCCTGCGACTCCAACGTCGTAGATAGCAAGCACTTCGCATCTCATTTCCTCAGCAACAACTCTGGCTTCTTCCGCTGCGGCTATGTCTGCAGTGCCAGCAGTGACTACCCCAACTTTTCCGCCACTTTTCTGAGGTTTAACGCCTTTCCGTAAAACCGCGATTCTTGCGTTTTCATTCCACTCCAGCGCTGCTCCGCGGATCTTCTTCAGAGCTTTAAGCTGATCTTCACTAACCCGGGTTACAATTGCCCTTCCCTCGCTCTTGAGCTGGGCTTTTGCAATTTCGACGAGTGCAGTAACACTTTTCCCATCCGCCAGAATCGCCTCAGGAATGCCTGTTCTTTTCTCCCTATGAGTATCGATCTTGGCGATATGTCTGAGCTTTTTATAGCTTAACAACTTGATCTGCTTCTCGGCATCTTCAACGCTTTGCCTGCCGTCTTTAACGCTGTCCAGCATCTTTCTGATCGTCATGCTAAATTACCACGAGTCTGTTCAACAATTATCTGCAACCACAAAAAAGATGTAGTCCCATAAATATATCTATCGGTTGCAGGTATGATCGACAGAATCCTTGTAGCAGTTGACGGCTCCCAGCAGTCTCAAAAGGCATTTGACTTTGCTATGAGCCTTGCAAAGAAATATAACTCTATTTTAACTGTTATCAGCGTAATCAAGCTGCCTGACTACATCGAGCGCACCGAGAAGATCAGAAGCATTGAGCAGGATTTAACCAGACAGTTCACCCGTCTCCATGAAGACCTCGCAGAAGCCGGCAGGACAAACGGAGTCGAGGTGATATCGGTTATCGAGTTCGGCCACCCTGCGGATAAAGTCATTGAGTTCGCGAATAACGGCAACTTCGATCTGGTCATACTTGGCAGCAAGGGACAGAGCAAGGTAGAGCGCTTCCATCTGGGTGCGACTTCTGACAAGGTAAGCCACCACTGCACGGTGCCGGTGCTGATTGTGAAGTAGATTTTTACACAATTCTATTGTTTACGTGAGAATGCGTTCAAAAAACCGGCTTTGCATATACTGCAAGATACTTGCTGGCAAGCTTGCATCTATTGCTACCTCTTATACATGGGGTTATTACTTGTAGATCGTTGCTTGATCCCAGAGTTCTTCAAATTTCTCCATTGATCTTTTCGCAATCTCATTGTGATTTGTCCAGAATCCAAAATCCAATGGTTTTATTTGTTCCTCACAGTTCACATAGATCAATGCTACTGATTCATCGACAATTAGCTTATGATGAACATTCTTTTGAGTAAAAAATTTTATCTGCGCCCCAGCATTAGTAATTGGTTTTAGTCTCTCGATTTTTTTCACATCAGGATATATTAAGACTCGCAAATTTACTCCCCGGGATTTAATGTTTATCCAAAAAGGCAGATATTCGATGTGGGTTAATAACATTGAAGCAGAGGTAATGGCGAGTATATCTTTCTTTACCCCTTGAAGCATCTCCATTGCTTTTTTCACCATATCCTCCAGACCGATAATTAATTTAATTTCTATGCGCTGTATCCTCTTTTCATCCACTTTTATACTTTGCGCGATTTTACGGCCTTCGTTCTTCAATGAAATAAGAGCTCTCTCTTTCTCGCCAATCAGGCTGTCAACGACCAGGTCTAGAGGAATAGCGCGGTATTTTCTCACCCCAGCTTGAAGGATCTCAACTGTGCCTTTGCTATGCATCGATTTTAGAAGAGAATAAACATGCGGCTCTGGTACGCCGCTGAGATTTGCAATCTCCCTCACCCGGTTTTCTCCTTCGCTTAAAAGGACATAATACAGTCTTGCCTCTCGCTCACTCAATCCGATGGATATTAATAGCGAGATGATCTCCCTATCTAGAATTTGAATAGGCATATTAAGCAACATTATGTTTTCTTATGTTCTATAAAAATTTTTGTATAATTATATTCATTGAGATATATATTCATACACTTG
>CAZVYP010000012.1:0-36075 GCA_964631075.1 uncultured Methanocellales archaeon | reverse complement strand
GTGTTTAAAACGATGTTCCAGCCAACCAGCAGAGCCATAATGCGCACATGCCCCACACCCGAACAAGTACTAAAAATAAGCCAAAGCAAATTGACCAAACTCATAGAGCAAGTTAGCATAGGCCATCTGGGGAAAGAGAAAGCACTTGAACTAATCGAGGCTGCGAATAACACCATAGGCTGCGACCTAATGAAAAACTCACTCCTCCTAGAGCTCCAGCTCTCACTCGACCAAATCGAGATCTCAGATAGACAAATTGAGCAGGTGGAAAACGAGGCAAGAAAGCTCTGGAACAAAATGAGGCCCAATACCTACATCTCAACTATACCAGGAATCAGAGATGTAATTGCCATGACACTCTACGCAGAAATCGGAGAAATGAAAAACTACAGCACTCCTGATAAGCTCACGGCACTCGCTGGACTCGATCTATTCACCTATCAATCCGGAGAATCCAAAACCAGTAGTGGCAGAATGACCAAGCGCGGCAGTCCAACCCTGAGAAGAACCCTGATCATAGCAACCAACAATGTCAAAAGACACTGCCCCGAGATCAAAAACTATTACGAAAAGAAAAGAACCGAAGGAAAGAGCCATAGTGCAGCAATACACGCAAGCGCCAAAAAACTCTTAAGAATAATACACCACCTCGACACCCATCAAGAACCATACACCTCTAAGCAGACCGCATAACCAACTAGCACCGATAAAGATCCATACCAAGAGAAGAAAAATCGAGTAGCGAAAGCTATTCAAAAACTCTCATAAACCACAAACTATATAACATAACTTCTAAATTGAACGCTCCTTTTAACGTTTCTCATCAGTACAAGAGGGCTTTGTACTATTGGTTCAAAGCCTACTGTTGTTACCTGATTTTTCGCGTCCCGGGGAAGCCGCCGGAGGGATTTGAACCCTCGAACTGCTGATCTTTCTCAAAGGCGAAACTAGTTTTTCTCTTTTTGAATCCTCTTCCTGTATCTTGATTTTGTAAGGGAGAGGTGTCAAGAGGAGAACCTGCGGTTCTCCTTTGTTACGAATCAGCCGCTTTGCCGGGCTAAGCCACGGCGGCGCAGCTATTATAATATCTTTTGTATGGCTTAAGAATTGCGATAAAAAAAAGAAGGGAGGATCGATGGTTGCTTGTCATTGGAAAGTGCCTTAATGTAGTATCCCGAAATTACTTCCGTTCCCCAAATTTAGGAAGCTATATTGAATATGTGAAGAAGCTTAATCAGAGGAAGATAAAATGGATAATTCGGGCACTGAAGAAAAAAGATCTTTCGATTTGCAGCATTGCGAAGATTCAGAAGATAACGCCGAGATGGGTGAGAGGGCTCCGCAGCGATATCTAAAGCCTGGCGAGTTTCCGTTCCCAAGGAAGCCAGGAAGAAAACCAAGGATTCCAAGCATAACAGATTTTACAGGGCTTTGATTTTGTATATTTCCAGGTCATAGTTTACTGCTTATATATCTAAAAACTTTTTTTCTTCCATCTGGAAAATTCTCGTATAGCTGTCTATGTGTTTCTTATTTCTTTGGTTTTCTTCTTATTTCTTGTTCTCGACCGTCCTCAAATCCTCGAGTTCAGCATTTAGCATCGGTATAAACGTACCAACATCTGTTACGATGCCGATTGCCTGGGCGCTGCCGCGGTCGAGCAGCTTTGTCACAACTGCGGGGTTGATGTCGACGCAGACTGTTTTTACTGCTGAGGATAGATGATTTCCAACTGCTATGCTGTGAAGCATTGTTGCGAGCATGAGCACGAGGTCAAGGTCTTTGACTGCGGCTCTGATTTTGTCCTGTGCTTTCATTGTATCGGTTATTACATCGGGCAGGGGTCCGTCGTCTCTTATGGAGCCTGCGAGGATGTAGGGCACGTCGTGCTTGACGCACTCGTACATGATGCCCTCAGTGACGTCTCCCTTTTTAACCGCTTTTTTTATGGAGCCGGCTTTCACGATCTCGGAAATCGCATATATATGGTTTTTATGCCCCTCGGGACTGGGCTCCGCTATTTTTAAGTTCATTCCAAGAGAAGTGCCATAGAGATTTCTTTCTATGTCGTGAACCGCGAGTGCGTTGCCTGCGAGGAGCACGTCTACGTAGCCTTTTCTGATGATCTCGGCGAGCGCCTGGGAAGCGCCGGTGTGAACTATCGCTGGTCCGCCTACGACGCCTATTTTGCCCCCGCTCTTTTTGATCTCCTGCATTTCATCGGCGATCTGCGAGATGAGTGACTGAGAGGGACGCTCGGGTGATACGCCGCCTCCCATGAACTCGAAGACACTTCTTCCTCTGGGACGCTCGGGTGGCAGCACTCTTATGCCGTGCTTGCCGACGACGATGAGGTCGCCTTTTTTTATGTGTCCGATGGTCTTGCAAACGGCGCGTTCGCCTTCGATTACTATCACGCTATCCATCTTAATGGACTCGACTGCCCGCCACTCGCCTTTGTACTTGACGTATGTGGGGTGGTTGGTGGTTGAGTAGAAGCCCTTTGGAACGACTCTATTTGCCGTAGCGGCCTCCACTTTTACGTCTTCAACTTCTGGAAGCCTTGCTCCGAGTCTGTGGAGCTCGCTTAAAATGTCGTCGAGATGCTCGTCGTCCTTGCCGGTTACGAGTATTCTGGCGTAGCTTGGCTCTGTCTTGAGCTTGCCGATTTTGAACTCCAGAACTTCGAACTCGCCATTCATATCATATATCTTGTCAAATATCTTTGGCAGTATCATCGAATCGATTATGTGACCCTGAAGCTCTATTTCGCGAGCAGCCTTGTTTCCGTTCATAACATTCACCTGTAGACCATTGTCCCGACGCCTTTATCCGTAAATAGCTCCAGCAGCAGCGCGTGCTCGACATTTCCATTTATAATATGAACCTTCTCTACGCCTGCTTCTACTGCCTGCATGCAGCCCTTCAGCTTCGGGATCATCCCGCCTTTTATTATGCCCGTCTCGAGCAGCTCGTGTGCCTCTTTGAGGGAGGTCTTTGAAATGAGTGACTCAGGATCGCTCTGATCTCGCATTATGCCGGGTACATCGGTCAGGGTTATCAGCTTCTTCGCCCTGATAGCAGCGGCTATATCTCCCGCTACGGTATCGGCGTTTAAATTAAAGCTTCTCCCCTCGCTATCCACGCCAATTGGAGCTATGACCGGTATGTAGTCCCTGGCTGTGGTAATCATGAGTATCTCGGGATTGATGAACTCAGTTTCCCCGACCCAGCCTAGATCGACTTCTTTTTTCACGCCGTCCACCACGACCTGCTGGGGAGCGATTTTCCTAGCGGTGATCAATCCTCCGTCTTTGCCGGATAAACCTATTCCCTTTGCACCGTGCTTGCCTATCAGCGAGACTATGTTCCAGTTGATGTTGCCGACGAGCACCATGCGTACAATTTCAAGGGTTTCCTCGTCGGTAACCCGCAGCCCTGAGACGAACTCGGGCTTCTTGCCCATTTTCTCCATCTTCTGGGAAATCTCAGGTCCGCCGCCATGTACCACGATTGGATTTATGCCCACGTATCGCAGCAGCACCACGTCTTTAACGATGTTCTCCAGAATAGCTTTATCTACCATTGCGTGGCCACCGATTTTGATTACCATGAGCGAATCGTGAAATTCTCTGAAGTAAGGCAGAGCTTCTATCAGCACATTTTCCCTTTTAACATAATTATGCATATTCGCACCCTTGGAGCTCTATAAATTATTCTCTACCCTGCTATTAGATTTACGGTCATACGTTTATATCCTATCCCGCTATAACCAGTTGTAATATGAAAATTATCCCCCTCGCTTTTGAAAGCCTCGGAACCCGGAGCATGGCTACGTATGTTCAAACCCGGGATTGCAAAATCATAATAGATCCCGGAGTTTCTCTCGCTCCATCGCGATATGGACTTCCGCCGCACCGCTTGGAGCTACGCCGGATGGGCGAGCACTGGAGTAGGATAAAGAAATATGCAGAAAAAGCAGATGTGCTCATCGTAACCCACTATCACTACGACCACCACGAGCCAGATGAGCCCGGGATTTACAGAGGGAAAATTGCGCTGATCAAGCATCCTGAGGAGAACATTAATCTCAGCCAGAAGCGTCGAGCCAGGTTTTTTCTGGAGATGCTTGGCACTCTGCCAGAGAAAATCGAACACAGCGATGGAAGAGAATTCAGATTTGGAGAAACGCTGATAAAATTTTCAGATGCTGTACCCCATGGCACCAACGCCAGGCTCGGCTATGTCACGGAGGTGTGCATAGACAGCGGCAGGAGGAAGCTCATTCATACTTCTGACGTTGAGGGGCCCAGCTTAGATGAACAGGTCTCATTTTTGCTTGACGAGAACCCGGATATAATTTTCCTTGATGGTCCGATGACATATATGATGGGATACCGCTATTCTCAGGCGAGTTTGCATGCGTCAATTGAGAATATCCTGAAGGTGATGGAAAAAACAAGTGTAAAGAAAATCATTTTAGACCATCATTTCCTGAGAGATCTTAAATGGAGAGAGCATCTCACCGAGTTAAACAGAGCTGGAGAGGAAAAAGGTATAAAAATTCTCACTGCCGCTGAGTTTGCAGGCAGAGAAAACGACCTGCTCGAAGCGCGCAGGAAAGAGCTATTCGATGCCGGTGAAGAATAGCTTTTTAATATCAAATATGATATTTATACATGGGGGTGACTTTGATGAAGGGGATTCTCGTACCGACCGATGGCTCTGAGTTTGCCCGCAAAGCCTATGAATATGCGCTTGAGCTGGCGCAGGCTGCGAAGAGCGAGGTAATCGCGCTATATGTGGTTGAGACGAAGAGTAAAGAGGAAATGGCTAAAGGCAGGGAAATTCTTGACGAACTCGTGAAAATGGGCAGTGCGAAGAAGGTAAAAGTTAAGCCCATCCTGCGAGAGGGCACTCCATTCAAAGAAGTCATTAAAGTAGCGGATCGCCTTAAAGTCGGGCAGATAGTACTCGGCGTCCGAAGCGTTGCAACGCTCACCTTTTTCCCGGGGAGCACTTCTCAAAACGTGATCAAACTGGCGAGGCAGCCTGTGACGCTGATAAAGTGATTTATTGCGCAGTGCTTCGATTATAGCGATGGTACAGGGCAATTGCAAAAACCAGGGTCAGAAAGGTCACGGCGTTGGCTGCTATGATAATGAAGTCTCCACGATAGATCCCGTACACTACCCAGAGGGTAACGCCTGCCGTTAGCTGTAACATCATGGTAAGGCTGACATCTCTGACGGATTTAGTCCTGCGCATTTTAATTATCTGCGGCACAAACCCAAAGGTCGTGAGCAGAGCAGCCACAAGGCCTATAATATTTACGTACCACTCCATATCCGAAGACCCTTTTTTTGATATATTTCAATAGGTTGATATCTGTCTGAACGTGCTTGACATAAAGCTTTGCGAAGCTGCATGGAAATCTGCAAATACCTCCTTTCGCAAAGATAAAAAATATGATAATCGCAGAATTCAGCGTAACCCCGATTGGAACCGGCTCAACAAGCGTAAGCAAATATGTAAAAGCGGCTCATACTGAGCTCAAGAAACTCGGCATTCACTTCGAAGCTGGAGCTATGTCAACCACGCTGGAAGCCAGGACACTGGATGAGATATTCATGGCAGTAAAAAAAGCAGAAGAAGCGATGTTCAGAGAGGGTGTGAAGAGACTCGCTATATACATTAAAGTAGATGACCGGCGGGATAAAGAGGCAACGATAAAGAGCAAGATAGCAGCGGTGAAATAGCTACTGCTTCTTGCTCCGCGTGATGCCGCTCTTTATCCACTCCATCAGCTCTTTGTTGCTCTCGAAGTCCCTGATATGCTTATCCTTAACGTAAAGCGAGTGACCGCCATTTCTGGGCTTGAGCGATACATCGCCTCTCTTCACGCCATATTTATCTGCGATCATGCTTATGATCATATTTATCCTTCTTCAATGCACTATTGCATTTTCAATAGCAGCTTTAGTCAGCCCTGCTATATCTATCTGCTCTTCCACCTCGAGCACTTCTTCGAGCTTTGCATGTGTCGAGGGATACTCGGGCACTGCGCTGCAGCTAGAAGCCTTTTGTATTGAAAACTCGAGTGTCCCTATTTTCCTCCCCAGATCTGCTACCTCCATCTTGTCATAGCTAATCAATGGATGATATACCGGAAAGTCGAGGCCGTAGTTCTCCACGAATAAATTCGAGGTTGTCTGCGAGGCAACCTGTCCCAGGGAAGAGCCTGTTATTATTCCCAGAGCACCTTCTCGTTCAGCCACTTCTTTTGCTATGCGGTACATCGTTCTTTTGCAGAGCACGCAGGTCAGCTTTCCACCTTTCGCTTTGAATGCCTGAAGATTTCTGCCGTGAGGCACTTCGTATGTCTTGAGCTCGTGTCCGGGGCACCACTCCTTCAGCCTGTTGATGCAGTCAAAGGCGCGCTTATCTGTCGTCTCATCAGTGTATGGCGAGTTGTTGAAGTAAACACTTATAATTTCGCAGCCGCGCTTCATCATCAGCCAGGCTGCAACAGGTGAATCTATACCGCCTGATATCAGCGCGGCCATTTTTTCCTGGGTGCCCAGGGGCATGCCACCGGTGCCCTGTATGATTTCGGTGAAAACATAGGCATTGCTCTGCCTTGCTTCGATGAATATTTCAAGATCGGGATTGCTGAGGTTGACCTTCAAGTTTCTGGACTTTAGCCTGTTCAACACCGCTTCTCCGGCTTTTATCGCTATATCGCGGCTCGTAAAATCGTGGACCCCTGCTCTTCGCGCTCTGATACCAAAGGTTCCCGCTTCTTCCATAACATCCGCTGCCAGATTGCTTGCAATAACCGCCATTGACTCGAGCACCGGCTCAGTGATAACTGCAGGGCTGCTTGAGGTTACTCCAAAAACTCTGGATGCAGCTTGAGCGATTTCTCGAGCATTACCTGAATCAGTACAGATGATTATCCTCCCCCTCTCTCTTTTTATATCGGAATACATAATGCCGTGAAATCCAAGCATTGCAGCTATGTTATCTACGAGGATGCGCTCATATCTGCTTCTGGTTCTTTCGCTCTTTATACCGAGCTCGCCATACCTGACAAGGACTGCTCTGTATTCTGCTGCCATTTGAGCCCCAGCTTTCTTTGCTATTTCTTAAACACGAGTGCTCCGAGCAGCAGGGCAATAATACCTATCAGCACATATCCAAGGCCACGCATCGCGAAATATGTATCCAGGATTGTTGAAATGCCCCAGAGTAAAAGGAAAAACCCTGATGCAATAAGTGCCAGTGCAATTCCCACTGAGAACAGCTTCTCGCTCGATTTCTTCACTCCTTCAGCTATACCCTTGCCGATTGCATCGCCCGCGAGCTTCGGCGCATCCGAGGAAAGAATTTTAAAGACCTCGGTAAAACCTTCAAAAAATTCCTTCATAGCCAGCACCTAGTCTCTCCTTGACAGCATGAATCCAAGAATCAGCCCGCCGACAAATGCCCCCATGAGATATGCATACGGGTTCTCCTTGATCTTCTCCTCAGTCAATCCTTTTTTCTCCTCAAGCAATCTGGACAGCTCATCGACCTTAGCTTTGAGAGCTTCAATTTTTTTTGCGGCATCGACTTCTTCCGGTGTCTGCGTTACATCAATTTCCTCAGCCATAGGACTCCTCCGTGATTAAATTCGCTTTCCCTGAATATTAAATTAATCTCACTGGAGGTTTTTCCTATCCCACTACCCTCAACCCGTCTATTCTTACGGTGGGTGTTACGACGTTGCCCACCTTTCTCGTATCCCTGCCGCTTCCTGAGATTTGCTTTATTGCCTCAAAGATGTTTCCGGTTATCATCGCTGATTTCACCGGCTTTATTATCTCACCTTTTTCCACAAGAAAGGCATTTCTAACTTCTACCGAGAAATCTCCGGAGATTGGATTTGATGTGTGTCCGCCGATTATTGAGCTGACAATAATCCCTCTTTCTGTTTCTGCCATCACATCGCTTTCGGGACACTTGACTATGAGATTTCTGATGCTCACGGATGGCAGGCTGGCGTAGGAGCCGCGTATGCCGTTACCCGTACTATTGAGTCCTGCTTTCCCGGCGGTGTATGAGTCGTATAGAAAAGTTTTCAGCACGCCTTTTTCAGCTATAGCGGTTTGCTGTGACGGTGTGCCTTCATCGTCGCTTTTTGCACTCCCAATTCCTCCCTTCATCAATCCATCGTCTATCAGGCTGAAGTTTTCATTCGCTATGATTTTACCGATTTTGTCTTTCAATTGTGAGCGTTTTTTCTGCACGTTGTCGGCGAAGATCGAGGGGAGGAATATGCCCGCAATTAAATCCGCGAAGGCTACGGGTTTGAGCAGCACTGCCGTTGTACATGGTTCGATTGCCACGCCGTTAAGTGAGTTCAATGCAAGCTGAGAAGCTACTTTTCCGATCCCCGCGAAGTCGATATCCAGGCTTCGAGAGACGTCGAATTCGAAAGCAGTTGATGTGCTTTGGTTCCTTGCAATTGTTTCGATGGATGCCTGCAAAAAAGTTGATTTTTCCTCAAGGTTAACTCCATTTGAGTTCATTATGAGCTCTGTCGCATTGCCGCAAGTGAACCTTGATGCCGTTGGCGTTGCTTTTTCGTTCTTTGCTCCTTCGATCATCTGAAGGGTATAGTCGATGCAGCTATCAAGATCAAGTTCAGCTATCTTTTTGTCGAAACAGCCTCTGACCGCAGGATATTTCTCGGGAAATGGCAGGTTTTTCCAGTTTGGATCTGCCTTCCTGGCTCTGGCGCACTTAACCGCGCTCTCAACCGTTTCTTTTACTTTAGTTAGATCGTTTGTGCTTGAAAAGCCAACAGCTCCTTTAACAATCACTCTGATACCAAGGCCCTGCATAAGGCTCTGCTGTGCGAATTCAATTTCATCTCTCTGTGACTCGATGGTCACAATCCTGCCGCTTGAATAAAAAACCTCTACTTCCTCTGCGCCAATTGCTATGCCCTGTTTGATTGCATTTTCCCCCATCGATCGCGTCAGGCTGCTCCCCCCACAAGTGCTTTTGAAATCAGAATATGTGGAGCGCCATCTCCAACAGGTACTGACTGCCCGCTTTTTCCGCATCTTGCGGCATTTAGCTTTAAGTCGTTGCCCACTGCAATTATATTTTGCAGCACTTCAAGCGTATTGGCTGACAATGATACGTCTCTCAGCGGTGTTATTGGCTCGCCGTTTTCGATGAGATAGCCCATTTCTGCGTTGAACTGGAATATCCCCTGCCCAGGGTCTACCTGTCCTCCGCGCGAACCCTTTAAGTACATCCCATTTTTGATCTCTCTGAGGAGTTCTTCGAAGGAAAAATCGCCTTTTTCCATGTAAGTATTGCTCATCCTTACGACTGGTCTTGAGAAGCCCTGTGCTCTGGCATTCCCAGGTTTTCCTCCCAGTTTTGCCGCGGTTTCTCTTGAGTGGAGATATGACTTCAGAATCCCATTTTCTATCATAGCAGTCCTTTTTGCCTCAACTCCCTCGTCATCGAAGGGGTAGTATCCAAAGCCGTTAATAGTTGGATCGTCGCATACATTAATTAATTCAGGTGCGATCTTTGTGTCGATTTTTCCCTCCAGTATCGAGTTGCCTTCGAGCACGGCATCCGCTTCGGCAGCATGCCCGAGGGCTTCGTGTATGAACACGCCTGCCAGTTCCTGATCCATTAGCACCGGAAAATGCCCTCCTCTTGCGGTTTTCGCTTTAAGAAGCTGCTTCGCGCAATTTGCTGCTTCAGCTGCGATAGCGATTGGATTTTGATCCATAATTTCGTAGCCGCATACGCCGAAGTTCCGCCTTCGCGCAATTTGCATTACCCCGCCTTCTTTTGCTACGGCGCTTACGCTGAAGCCGGTGCGCAGTAATTCATACTCACGATCGACACCTTCCGAGCTCTCATATTTAATGCGTGAATACGATTCAGAGTACGATACAACTGTGCTCACGATTTGCTTAATTGTTACCGCCCTTTCTATGTCCTTCAAAAGCGAGAGTTTTTCCTCAACCGGGATGTGTCTGGGGTCTTTTTTTATTTTTGTTTCAAGTGCCTTTTTCCCGATTCCAATTGCCGATTGCAATGAGATCCTTGGCCGTGGCTTTTGCTTATCTATATGAGTTGCTATTTTCTTTGCACCCTCTAACGCTTCTCCTATCCTGTTCAGATCATCGGTGGTTGTGAATCCCCAGGAACCTCCTGACAGAGCCCTGATTGCTGCTCCTGCGGAAAAACGTGTAGAGATCTCCTCGATTTCACCGGTATCCAGTACTATAGTTGAGTTTTGGGACTCTACTATTCTTATATCATAGAAATCGACCAATGTGACGCCCTCATTGCGGTACCGGTTTATCGACTATCGCTATGCCGGCTTTCGCCTCTGATGCAATTTTCTTGACCTTTTCCACGAAGCTGCTCTGTTTTTTGCCATAGAGGCTGATCTCGAGCACCTCGCTCAAGTTTGAGACCGGCATGATTTTCACGTTATCTTTATATCTTTCTTCTATGAGCACGTCGCCTTCGTTAGCCTTCGGGATAATGACTGTTTTAATCCCTGCCTGAGCCGCTGCCTCGATCTTATATGTAACCCCGCCCACCGGCAAGACCTCTCCTCTTACTGATAGCGATCCTGTCATTGCCACGCTCTGATCTACAGGTATGTTCTCAAGCGCGGAAATTACGGCTGTCGCAACTGAGATGCTTGCGCTGTCGCCTTCTACGCCCTCGTATGTGCCGATGAACTGGATATGTACATCTTTATCCGATATATCCTGTCCGGAGAATTTTTTGATCAATGCTGAGACATTCTGCACCGCTTCTTTGGCGATGGACTGCAGTCTACCTGTTGCAATTACGTGGCCTTCTTCCTTCGAGGCTGAAGGTGTTACCTCAGCTACGATTGGCAGCACAATGCCCGAGTCCCCTCCTACTACCGCCAGTCCATTCACCCTGCCTACTTCATAGCCTGCCGCCTTGAAGAACTGATAGTCCTTGCGCCGCTCGAGATACTGATCGGCTACTTGTTGCTCAACCGAGCGCGCGATCTTCTTGGCTTCGAGCACGTGGCGCGAGGTTGTGAGCTGCGCCCCTTCTGCCCTGGCTATGTCCCCTGCGACTCTGACCAGACCTCCAAGATCTCGCCATTTCAGAGTCAGGTGTCCTTTTCTGCCGGCGCGCCTTCTTGACTCGCGCACGATCTCCTTCACAGCAGACGCATCGAAATGCGAGATTTTTTTATCCCTCTCCACTTCCTGAGCCACGAATCTGACAATCTTTTTGCGATTCTCGGGCGTGTCCTCGAAGCTGTCCTGCATATATACTTCATAGCCATAGCCTTTTATCCTGGAGCGAAGCGCCGGATGCATTCCTCTGACAGCGTCGAGGTTGCCTGCCGCAACCATAATAAACGCGCAGGGCACTGGATCGGTTTTTACCATTGCACCGCTGCTGCGCTCGCTCTGCCCTGTGATCGAGTACTCTCCCTCCTGGAGAGCCGTTAGGAGACTTTGCTGTGACTCAATTTTAAGGGTATTAATTTCATCGATAAACAGCACTCCTTTATGTGCCTTATGTATCGCTCCGGCCTCAACCCGGTCGTGAGCAGGCGTTTCCAGACCGCCGCTCTGGAACGGGTCGTGCCTGACGTCTCCGAGAAGTGCACCCGCATGGGCACCTGTACCGTCGACATAAGGCGCTATGGTCTTGCCCTCATTCGAGACAAGCAGCTTGGGGATGTAAATATCTTCTTTTGGAGTTATATATCTCAGGGCCATGAAAAGCAGTGCGGCTGCGATTATGCCCATCACAAATTCGCCGCGCATGAAAGAATAGCCGACAATTGCAAGCACAAGGATCAGGTAAACAAGATTTCTTAGCTGGGATTTCTTTTGCGCTTCCAGCTTATGTGCGGTAACAATCTGCTTGCCCTTTCCAGCTGGAACCACTCTGACCTTCGGGTTATTCGGATCTTCTACGTTGTGGTAGACCATTACGTCCTGTAGTTCTTCCTTAGGAAGCAGCTCAGCCATGGCTTTGGCAAGCATCGACTTTCCAGTACCAGGACTGCCGATCATCATTACGTGGCGTCTCTGCTGCGCTGCTTTTTTAATCACCTCTACCGCATGCTCCTGACCTATAACCTGATCTATTAACAGCTGGGGTACAGCAATTTCTTTTGTTGCCGAAATTTCCATTCCGCCTAGCAGGTCCCCCTCATCATCGTTCTGCTGGTTAAGATTTACCTCGCTCAATTCTATTTCACTTCCTGATTAAACCTGTTTATTTTTCTCACAAGTTGTCTAAATATTTTATGGCAAAAGAGATCTTTTGCTCCATATTTAAATCGCATTTCTCTGCCTAAATATTTTCTGTATTCCCGCTTACGTTAATTTTAAGCCAGCTAAGCATAAAATTAGAAAGGTGTCTTCAAGGCCATATGAGATATATCTAAAGCTACCTGGTCTCGATTGCGGAATATGTAATTCACCTGGCTGTATGACCTTCGCCAGAAGACTCACCGCCCGAAGGGTACGTGCAAGTTTATGCCCATTTTTAGGAGAAACTGCTGGGGATGTTGAAAAAACTGCTGCTATAGCTGAGATTCCAAGACCGGTCTCCGGCAAGAGCGTCTCAATTATTAAACCATGCATCACAGATTCAGCAAAGGTAATGGGCGAAGCCCAGCTTGTGTTCACAAACAGAGAAAAACCAGCCCTCGGGTTCTTCGATGCAATTACTATGAAATATTTGCTCGGGCTCAGATATCCTGAGCTGAGGTTTTCATTCAAACTGGGTTCTGCGAGTCTTCAGCTTGAAGATGGGGCAAAGGCACTCGTTTTTGAGAACGGATATCTTTCAGTGCGCGAGGTAAGAGATGCGGAAGCCCTCGATAAAAATATCAACCTTATTGCCATATTGCTCAGGGGGGCAGCGATATGTCCGCATTGTGCCTCAGCAGTTGTTGAATCCACGCTTGGTGGATGCGGAAGGTGCATTACTCTGGCGCGCCCTGCGCTTACTTACTCTCAACTGAAATATGAAAAACCAGATTTTAATATGATAAAGCTGTTCCGCGAGTCTTTAAAGCAGTTTGATTCGCTGTTGAAAGTAAAAAAATTAGGTTCAAAAGAAGCCAGCGACCGTGTAATTAACTCACTGCTTAACATGGAGCTCGAGAGAGATGAAGAAGGATCAAAAACAATGCAGGTCATATCGCTCTTCTGGAGCCTTTACAGGGCAATCGAATCAAAATCTCAGCATGGATGTGAAGCGGAACTGCTCCTCCAAAAAACCTGGGATTCAATTATGAATTCTGATAGATCTGAGCTCAGAGATATATTAACTGAGAGCAGGAAATCCCGATCTCGAATGCTGCAGCTGATAAAAAGCACTGGTGACAGGAATCTTGTTAAACCATTCATAATTGCAAATAGCGCTTTCTATATTACCAGCTCGCTATTAAACTCACTTGGTAAGAGTTAAATATGCATAAAAAGTAGAGGAAACTGGGGAGTTCATAATGGATGCAATTGAGTGTTTAAAGACCAGAAGGAGTGTCAGAAAATTCAAGAAAGATGCTATTAAAGATGAAGATCTGAGGAAGATCCTGGAGTGCGCGGGTTTAGCGCCGAGTCCGGCTAACTGGCAGCCTTGGTATTTCGTAATCGTGAAGAACCAGGAACTGAGGCAAAAGATGGCAAAGGCTGTGCTGGAAAACCTTGATGAAGCGCTTAAAAATCCGGAATTCGCCGATATGCATGATGGGATAAAGAGGAATGCAGCCTTCATTTCCTTTTTCGCAGAGGCTCCAGCGGCTGTTGCGGTTTTCATCCGCCCTGGAAAATTTCTGCTTGCCAGGATGGCGGCCAAGCTCGGTGCAAGCGAATACGACGCTCTCAGAAATGATGGATACGCAGTGGCGATGAGCGTTGGAGCTGCTATTGAAAACTTTTCCCTGGCAGCCCACGCGCTTGGATACGGCACATGCTGGATGGTCTGGCCCTTACTGGCGAAGAAAGAAATCGAATCCATACTGGAAGTTAAACCTCCATGGGAGCTGTGTGCAATCGTTGCGATGGGAATGCCGGCAGAATCTCCACCTGTGCGCGAGCGTAAGAAGCTTGAGGAGATGTCCAGGATAGTAGAATGAAGCGGAAGGAAATTTCAGGAGCGCTTGCAATGGCCTTAACAGGCCTTGTGATAGGCGCGCTTCTGACTTTACTTTTTAAAGGACAGATCGACTGGTTTTTCTCATTCGTCATCGCCATAAACTACCTGGTGATTTCACTGCTCTACTGGAGGTGGAAAAGACGATAGAAAAAAGGGAGAAACTACACTACTAAAATTCAATTCCCTTTCTTGCAAGCACACCCTTCTGATAAGGATGTTTGATCTCCTTCATCTCGGTGACATAATCGGCAAGGTCGATCATCTCCTGGGGGGCATATCTTCCAGTTAAAATCAGCTCCACGCCGGAGGGCTTGGTTTTTATTAGCTCAATTACCTCCTCCAAAGTAATTAACTTATAATCGACTGCAACATTGATTTCATCGAGAATTACTAGGTTGTATTCATTGCTCTGCACTATCTTCTTCGAGAACTCCAGACCTGCTTTAGCCTGCTCAAAATCCACCGGAAGAGGCTTATTTTTGAACACAAAATCTTTTCTACCAAACTGCTTGACCTTGATATTCTGCAATTTTATCATCGAATGCAGCTCACCATAATCAAAGCCTTTCATGAACTGAATCACATAGCATTTAAGCCCTCTACCGGCAGCCCTCATAGCCAGCCCGAGGGCAGAGGTGGTCTTACCTCTCCCGTCTCCCGTAATCACGTGCACAAGACCTAGCTTTCTTTCCACCATCAAACCAATTATAGTCTTTAAATGCAAAAAACTTACCGTAACAAAGGAAAAAAACAGGCATTGTACAAGTAGTTTAAGGAAAATGGCCCTATTGTTTTAAACAGAAAGGAAAAGATAAAGAAAAGGATGAATCCAAGCTATAAGATGAAAATGAAAATCGAAAAAGCTGCGATTCTAGATTGCTACGTGGATGAACCAGCATGCCTTGGAGTCCCTCCTTATATAGCCCCGTATCCTCGATACATAGCGGGCGCCCTGCTGGAGAACAACATCGAGGTGCTGTATTACACTGTCGACCAGCTTAGAAAAAATCCATCGCTCTATTCAGCACTGAACAGAGCTGATCTTCTGATCATAATCGCCGGTGTAACAGTGCCCGGGAAATACCTCGGGGGCACACCTGCCACAATGGGCGAGATTAAAAAAATAGCTTCCAGTATAAAAGGTCCGATAAAGCTGATGGGCGGTCCTGGGGCAAGGTTTGGAAGTGGAGTTGAAGGAGGAAGGTCGGCGGAAAGCATTGAAAGCGTGAAATCAGTTTTCGACATAATCGCCAGCGGCGATGTTGAAGCAGTTGTGAGTGATCTTCTTAAATCCGGGATTGAAAAGGTCGATGCAAATAAGATGAGGACAAGCTCTGATCTGAAAGAAATCGCCGTTAAGGGCGCGCAGATTGTAAAGCAGCATCAGGATTACCCCTATACAATGGCAGAAATTGAGACATGCAGAGGATGCTATCGCGCCTGCTGCAGTTTCTGCATCGAGCAGCTCTATGGAGCGCCTGATTACCGCCCTGTTGAGGATATAGTGGAAGAAGTTAAAGCTCTGTACCGCGCAGGTATAAGGCATTTTCGAATTGGCAGGCAGCCGGATCTATTTGCATACCAATCTTTCGAAGCCGATGGAGAATTTCCAAGGCCTAATCCGGATGCAATTGAAAAGCTGTATAAGGGGATTCGAAGCGTCGCTCCTGAGCTAAAAGTGCTCCACATGGACAATGCCAATCCAGGGCTTATAAGTGCCTTTCCTGAGGAAGCACGGGAGATAGCCAAGTTCATAGTGAAATACCATACCTCAGGCGACGTTGCGGCTCTTGGAGTGGAAAGCGCGGATCCGCGCGTTATAAAGGCAAACGGCTTGAAAGCAATGCCTGAGGATTCTCTTAGAGCTATAGAAATTATTAACGAAATAGGAGCCAGAACTGGTGCAAGCGGGCTGCCGGAGCTATTACCAGGGGTAAACTTCGTTCACGGACTGATCGGTGAAACTGGAGAAACATATGAACTCAACTACCAATTTCTGAAAGAAGTAATGGAGAAAAAATTGCTGCTACGGAGAATAAATATCCGCCAAGTAATGCCCTTTGAAGGCACGGAGATGGGAAAAACAGGTGACTCAATTGCCAGAAAGCACAAAGCACTTTTTCACCGCTGGAAAAAGCGCATTCGAGAAGAAATCGACCATAAAATGATTCAGCACGTTGTACCAACGGGCAGAGTGCTGCGTGGCGTGCGAACCGAAATGCACGAGGGGAAGCTGACTTTTGGAAGGCAGATCGGTACTTATCCCATACTGGTAGGCATCCCTTTCAAGCTAGAGCTTAATCAGTTTCTGGATGTGAAAGTAGTGGACCACGGCTACAGATCGATAACAGCGCTGCCATACCCGCTCGATGTGAACAAAGCATCTCTTCAGCTGCTGAGCTATATCCCTGGTATTGGAAGGAAACGGGCTGCGAGGATAGTATTGAGCAGGCCTTTTAATAATGGGCAGGCATTTCTTAACTGTTTCGACGACGAGAAAATTGGCAGAAGCGCGCTGGAATATGTCAGGATATAGTGCCACTGGCATTTGGAACTTCTGCGACTCACATTTATCAACAGAAAAAGCTATATTTATTTTATACAATATCGAGAAGAAATAGTTTAAATAATGAATCCAGGAGAAAAGAAAATATCTGTGAATATCAAAAACAATAAGGTTCGTAAAGGATATGCAAAACGCAAGCCGGCTGAGCAGGACATTGTGTATCTTGCATCATTCCCAAAGCTGAATCCTAATCCTGTTTTAGAGGTGGATTCTTCAGGCAGGATTACCTTTTACAATGATGCAGCCGTTAAAATTCTTGAAAGATTGAGGGTTAAGGGAGATTTAAGCCGCTTTTTACCCCGTGATATGAATGAAATTTTGAAGGCTCTGGAAAATAAAAAGAAGGTAAAATTCAATCGAGAGGTAGAGATTAACGGCAGGACATTTGAAGAGCACATAAATATCGTTTCACAGTTCAACACTGTTCGCATATATGCATTTGATATCACCGAGCGCAAGCGGGTTGAGGAGGCGCTTCGAGAAAGCGAAAGAAAGTTAAAGGATGCTCAAGCAATAGGGCGGATCGGAAGCTGGGAATTTGATGTTGAAAGCCAGGAAATCAAGTGGTCCGACCAGACGTATAAGCTCTACGAACGAGATCCTGGTCTTGGTCCACCCACTGTCGAGGAAGAAGCTACATATTACTCTCAAGAACAGGCTTTAGAATTGCGCGAATATGCACGCCGTGCTATCGAGGAAGAGAAGGATTTCAAATACGACCTGGAAGCCGGGTTGCCAAGCGGGAGACATGTTTTCTTTTCAGCGACGATGCAGCCCATTAAGGATGCCGAGGGTCGAATTGTCAAGCTATTCGGGACTGTGCAGGACATCACCGAGCGCAAGCGGTTGGAGCATGAGACTCTTGAAACTAAGAAGGATGCAGAGCTATATCTTGACATTATGTCGCATGACATCAACAATTTAAATCAGGTCAGTCTGGGCTATCTCGAGATGTTGATTAATAACACCAAGCTTGATGACGAGCAGAGGAGGTATGCGGCAAAGGTTCTTAACTCGATGCGCAGGAGTATCAGGCTGATTGAGGATGTGGGCTTGCTTCAGCAGGTTAAAGAGCCAAGCGAATTTCGAGACATTGATTTGGATGAAGTTATAAGTGCTGTGATTGAGGAGTTTTCGATAAATCCTTATAAGAAAGTGGACTTCAAATATTCTCCTGAAGCCGGTTTGATTGTGAGGGCCGATCCACTTATAAAAGAGATCTTCGTTAATCTGGTCGGAAACTCAATTAAATACTCTGGAGAAAGCGTGGTAATAGGCATAGAAGTGGAGGAAACTGATAAAGAGGGAGAAAAGTATAAACGGTTTTACAGGGTAAGTGTTGAGGACAACGGCCATGGGGTTCCGGATGACAGGAAGCAAGCTATTTTCCAGAGATCTGTGAAGCTGGCGCTGAGAGGAAAAGGCAGGGGAATCGGGCTTTATATCGTGAAGATGCTTGCGCAAAAATATGGCGGAGATGCCTGGGTTGAAGATAGAGTAAAAGGCGACTTTACAAAGGGCGCAAAATTCTGCGTCACCATACCAGTAAGATGAAAAAATATTAAACCAGCAGCCTTATAGCCTCAATCTGAAGCCGCTCTGCAGATATCTGATTATGAATGCACCAAGAAAAGTCGCAGCGGCACCCGCTATGAAGCATGCACTGTAATTGAGGTAATAAACTATCACTCCACCTGCGATGCTACCGGCTATTGCAGAGATTCCAAT
Organism: uncultured Methanocellales archaeon; assembly: GCA_964631075.1. GTDB lineage: Archaea > Halobacteriota > JAWCLZ01 > JAWCLZ01 > JAWCLZ01 > CAZVYP01. Next base: position 17,582 of record CAZVYP010000012.1, on the reverse strand, counting down.
CACTGCGTTGTAAGCCCCGATTGCTTCGCCTTCGTTTTCTCTGGAGGAAAGCATTGCTACCATTACTGAGCCGGAGACTGCAAGCACCGACCATGTTAGGCCGCTTATGATATACAGCATGCTAACTCCAAGGAAGAACGGAAAGAAGGCGTAGGAGAAAAATGCTGTGCCTCTAATCAAAAGTGCAAGAGTAAACATATTTTTATGTCCAAGTTTGTCCGAAATGATGCCCACTCGCTGGTAGGCAATTGCGCTCCCGAAAGAGTTTAGGATGTATAGCAGGAAAATTGACTCATTCGAAACCCCGAGTTCTCTTGAGAGGTAGATTGGAAAGGGTGTGTAAATGATGGAACCTGCTGTGAATATGAAAAAGGCGCCTGTGAAGTAGAGATAGAAATCTTTCTTCACTCCCTTCAGCGAGGGGAGATGCAGTAGCAAATGAGGTTGAAAACGCACTCTTTCAAAGAACGATGGCCGGGGGAAGTGCACAATTGGCCTTTCCTGTGGCTTTACCTTTTTTGCAGGCTCAGTAATAAGCATTATTCCCAGGATAACGGCTATGGCGGCGAAGATGGAGGATGCCAGGAAGAGATATCTCAAGGGAAAGATACCTACGAGTACTCCTCCGGCAATCAATCCGGCCACCCAGCCCAGCCCTGAGACTTTGCTGAATTTACCCAGCCGCTCTCCAAGGTCTCCTCCGGATGTGTCCACTATTAGAGCAGTTGCCACAGGTATTGCAGAGATGATTAAAAAGCCCTGAATCCCGCGTATTAGAATTAGCTCGTCTATATTTCTCGCAAACGCAAGCATAGTCATTGTTATGCAGGTGAATATGAATCCTAGAATAATTATGGCTTTGCGCTGGTGAAGCGCATCCGATAGCTTGCCCCAGAATATGGAACCTAAAGTGGAAAAGAGGGAGAAAATGGAGCCAAGCACGCCAATCTGTATCAGGTTTGCACCGAGCTCGGTAGCATAGAGCGGCATGACCGGGTCTAAAATGCCATTTGCAGCCTGATGTGGAAGAAATGCTCTGTACCACTTATCATCCTTCCCCTGACCATGCATATGAATAGTTTTATGAGCTTATAGAAATAAGTTTTTTTGCCATGGAGTTCGATGCGAAAAAAATTAAAAAAGATGCCAGGCAGAATTTTGAGAAAACCTGGCTGGAAACAGCCAAGCTCGTTACTGGCGAGAGGACTTTTAAGCTGCCTGAGAGAAAGGGCAGGAAGCATTTACTTACTGTTTACTCTGATAAAGCAAGAGATGTCTTACTCGGTATGGGCTTCGATGAAGTGGTTTTGAAGCCGATCTGGGAAGATACCCACGTCAGACTTCAATATGGTCCTGAGGCACCCGCTATTCTGGATCGATTATACTACATTGCATCTCTCCCTAGACCTGACATTGGACTGTCGGAAGAGAAAAAGAAGCAGATTGAAAAAAGACTCCACGGCTTTAATGGCTTTGAAGAGCTTCGTAAGATCCTGATGGATTACAAGCGCGAGAAAATCGCAGCGGGTGAGGATTTTACTGAAGCCCTCGTTACCAGGCTTAAAATAAAAACAGAGGACGCATTATATCTCATCAATGAGGTGTTCCAGGAGCTAAAGCATATAGAGCCAGTGGCTTCAAATCTCGCTCTTGTATCGCACTTAACAACAGCATGGTTCCCGACGCTGAGAGAGATTCAGGATAAGAAAGAGCTGCCTGTTATGCTTTTTGCATTTGGCTGGCGCTATCGCAGAGAGCAGCGCGAGGATACCACGCATCTCAAGGCACATTACAATCTCAGCATGGTAGTAATGCACAAAAATTTTACCATTGAGGATGGGAAGCACATTACCCGGGAGTTTTTCGAGAGACTGGGATTTAAAGAGATCAAATTCCAGCAAAAAGCAAACTTTCCGGCGTACTACGCACCAGGGACAAACTATGAAGTGTTCGTAAAGCACGAGAAGATGGGCTGGATAGAAGTGAGCGAAATCGGCATGTACTCACCAGTAGCACTCGCACACTACGGCATAAAATATCCGGTATTCAACTCAGGGCCAGGGTTGGGCAGGATAATTATGATTAGCGAGCACATAAGGGATATACGGGAGGTGCACTTTCCGGAGTTATACTCGGAGCTCAAATACACCGACGAGCAGATGGTCGAGCTGATAGAGATAGAACAGAAGCCTGATACGGCTGAAGGGAAGGCAATCGCTGAAGCGATTATCCAGACCTCTGAGAAGCATGGGAGTGAAAAGGCACCATGCGAATTTCTTGTCTACCACGGCAAGCTATCTGATAAGACAGTGGAAATAAAAATTGCAGAGGTTGAAGCAGGAAAAAAACTCCTGGGACCGGCGGCATTCAATGTGATATACGTCGAAGACGGAAACATCATCGGAGATAGCAAGCCCCACAAGCTTTCTGCAGACATAAGCTATATTGAGGCAATTGCAAATCTCGCAGCGAGGGAGTTTGAAAAGGCAGTGCTCACCGGTAAAAAAGAAGGCGAGGTTAAAGTTAAAATCGTTCGCTCCGCCAGTGACATAAACGTTAAGATCTCGGACTCGCTCAGGAAATTCATCATGGATAAAAAGAAAAAAATCGATATCCGCGGGCCAGTCTTCATCTCATTGACATTTAAGGTAAAATAAAATAATCATGAGCATTGATTTTGAAAAGCTTGACGGGATACAGAGGGAAGTTGCAAGAAAAGTGGTTATGAAAGATCACCTGCCGGAGGTGAAGCTGATAGGAGGCGTGGACCAGGCTTTTTTTGCAGATAAGATCATCTCATTCATTGTAGTCCTCGATTATTTTAGCCTGGAGGTTGTGGATTTTGGCTATGCGATTGAAGATGTAAAATTTCCATACATACCTGGCTATCTTTTCTTTCGCGAGGCACCCGCGATTTACAAGGCATTCAAAAAACTGAGGCTCACTCCTGACATTTTAATCGTTGATGGCTGCGGAGTCAACCATCCGCGCAAAGCCGGACTCGCCTCGCACTTGGGAGTAGAAATGGATCTTCCGACAATCGGTGTCAGCAAGAGCCTCCTTTCCGGCGAGGCAAAAAGCAATCCAGTGCGCGAAGGTGAGCACAGCTATGTGGAGTGTAATGGTGAGATAACTGCAGCGCTGCTGTTGAGCAAATCAAAATGCAGGCCAATAGTAATAGCCCGGGGGCACAGAGTCTCGCTGGGGAGTGCAATAAAAATTATCAAGCACTGCCTGCGCGGCTATAAGCAGCCGGAGCCATTGAGATTGTCTCACTATTTTGCAAATTATATAAAGAGGAATATGCGGAGTATTTAAATATAAGAAGCGGATAAGAAAGAAACTGGGGTTAAAAAAGGGGTCTTATGGCGGTATTGAGAGAGTTCTTTGTCCCGAAAGAAAGGAAGCTCTGTTCCCAGGAAGATAAAGTAGATTGGTACTGGAACAAGCGATCCTATGATTTCATAATAGATGACATGCTGTTAGAGGAGAAATTGTTAAACAAGATAAGGGATGCGAAGAGAAATAACCGCCTAATATAGCGTAATTCTCAGGCTATTTGAGTCTGCATATTTTCCATTCACTTCGAGAGTTACAAGTATATCGTAGTCACCGGCGAGGCGAATGCCGCTTGCTTCAGCCTGGGTGTTGAATAATGCTGAGACAACTTTTGTTTCTGCTGGCAATATTGTTTCGGTGTAATCAAAAGTCCAGCTTCTGGTTTTTTCTTCCTGGCTCTTGGTCTGCAGCACCAGATTTCCCAAAAAATCGTTCAGCCTTACACAGGTTGCTTTGACTGTGACCTTTTCGGCAGTTATGGTCCTGCTGCCGGTGTTCTGTATGATCAGGCTGGGTGTTACCTGATCGCCCGCGCGGTACATCGGGCTGTCAAACTCTATTCTAAGGATTCTGGCAGCAAAAAGAGGGGGTGTTGAGTTGGCAACCGGGGCTGAGGGTGTACGCTGGCTTGTCCAGGGTGTTCTGGTTGCGGTAGGTGTTGGATTTACAGCGGGCGGGAAGAACATATCAAGGCAACCGCTAAGCAGCACCGCAGCGATAACAATGATCAGGAGAGCCGTTTTCAAATATATCAACTCGAATTTTTTTTTGAACATTTATATATTAATAATGCCTTCTTTTCCAAAAAATTTGACCGTGGGATTTCAGGAGGATTTAAGGAGGTTTTTTAAAATCTTGAACCCACGTCATATATATAATATATACAAGATTCAAATATTAATTTTTTTTGATAACCAGGAGCTACTTTGAGCGGCTAAATTTGCTCTCTTTTGCTCTTCTCAATATCTATAAGTGCCCTGGTGTACATGTTGGCCGAGACACCTCCTATTAAACCCCCTATGATGTCGTCAAGAAATGGAGGTAGCTTTTGAATAATCCCCGGCTTCTTCTTGTCAACTCTTATATATTCAAAAAGACCCTTATATCCTCCTACGTACTTCGCAATTGCTATTCCGAGGACTTCGTCTGCGATCAGTGCTGTCAGGTCTTTTTGATAGGCTTCTTTTTTCAAACCCGGAATCTCTCCATTCCGGGCTGCTTTTTCCAGCGCTATCCCGGCGTATATTAAAACGCAGACGTTAGGGTCGCTCAGCGCCGCTCTGAGCTCCTCTGAAAATACTCTCCTGGCTTTTGCTTCAGTCTCAACACCGGGATGTGGCACATACATTTCCATAGCTGCGGAAATAATTGACTCGCAGTCGATCCCTATTTTCTGAAATACCTCTTCGATAGATTTCACAGCAATCCTCCCAGGCTATAGATAATAATCAATGAGATAACAAAGCTGGCGATTGAAGCTCGCTTGAGGATTTTTATTGCCCTTCGAATATCCAGCGGTGACGGCATTCTGAACTCCTGTCCGAGCACATAGTTCTCCCCGCTTCCTGTTTTTTTCAGCCTGACCCCAAGCGCCCCCGCAACCGCTGCCATGGGGTAACCCGAGTTAGGGCTCTCGGTTTTGCTTCCATCACGCATTGCGACGTCGACTGAACTGGAAGGTGAACCCATGCCTGTGGAGGACAGGGATAAAAGCAGGATTGAAAGTCTGGATGCTGGAAAATTGAGAATGTCATCGAGCCTGGCAGAGAAGAATCCCAGCTCCCTGTAGGGCTCGGTTTTATACCCGATCATAGAGTCCAGAGTGCTTGCTACTTTGAATCCCAGAACCGCGAGAATTCCGATGCCATAGAAGCTGAAAATCGTGAAAAATAGCAGAGGGGAGAGTATCGCGTCCACGAAGTTTTCCGCTATTGACTCTATTGCAGCAGAGGCAAGCTGAGACTCCGTTAGCCCGCCGGGATCCCTGCTGCACAGCCAGTGAAGCTGCTCTCTCGCGCCATCACCATTTCCATTCTCCAGTGGTTTTGCAATCCTCTCACCAGCGTTAACGAGACTTTTAAGCGCGAAAGTGCTCTTGAGCAGAAAAGCTCCCAGCAAAATACCTGCCCAGCGGTTTACAGATAGCAGAAGCTCTACTGCAAAATAGCCTGAAATTGATATCAGAGAAATAAGCAAAATAGCCATAACCACGCCATATATCTTCCTCCTGCGCTCAGGGGCATTTTTTCTAAAAAAGTCAATAGCTCTACCAGTCCAGACAACAGGGTGAAATGTAGCAGGCGGCTCGCCCAGGGTCAGATCTATGATAAGCGCAATTAATAATACAATTGCTGCATCTAAATAGTTCATCGCTGCTTCTCCAGCACGTGCTTCCTGAGTATGTTCTCGAAGACTTTTTTGAGCTTCTCCTGCCGGTTCTCCGTTTCATCAGATATACTTAGCAGTTTTTCAACGATTTCGTCCGCTACCTCCTTTCGATGGATAAAATCGCACCGCGCGCAGCTCCAGATCACATCGCAGGATCTCTGCTTGAATCTCCCGCTCGTTCTCAGATCTTCGCATGGATAGAAAGGACAGAAGCAAAACCTGCAATCCTGCCCCTCAAAGTGACATGGATAGTGCTCACAGCTCTCCGGATCCAATTCCATCATCCCAGTATCTGCCTGAGTGCTTTTATGAAGCGGATGTTCTCCTCTCTGCTTCTGATCGCAATTCTGATATAAGCATTGCCAAGTGATTTAAATGAAGAGCAGTCCCTGACGATGATCTTATGTCCCAGCAATCGCCTCGCAAGCTCCTTGGAGCCAAGCGTAGTTCCGCTGATATCGATCAACATAAAATTAACTCTGGAACGCCAGGGAAGCAAACCGGGGATAGCGCTGAGCTGCTCGAACAAAAACTCCCGCTCTTTTCCGATCAAAGCACGGCTTCTCTCAAGATAGTCGCCACTTTTTTCAAGGAAGAAGACGCCAAGTCCCTCTCCAACAACGCTCAAATTCCAGGTGAGCCTAGCATTATTCAGTTTGCGCGCAAGCGCGCTACTCGCAACACCGTAACCAACCCTCAATCCAGGGACTGCGAAGGTCTTCGTCAGCGAGCGCAGCACAAAAACATGATCGCTGTTGCAAGCATATGCCGCGATGCTATGATCCGGATCTGCGAGTTCGATGAAAACCTCATCCACGAATAAAAAAGTACCGCTTTGACTGCAGAGCTCAGCCAGCGCCTTAACCTGCTCTCTCTCTATGAGCTCGCCAGTTGGATTATTCGGGTTGCACAGGAACAGCAGCTTTACGTTCTTTAGATCTGCTCCCCCCAGACCGGTAATCTTCTTATACGGAATATGTTTTATTTTTGCACCAAAAAGAAGGCACGCTCGCTCGTACTCATCAAAAGCAGGAAACGGAATCAAAGCCACATCTCCCCTTTCAACAGCACACTCCGTGAAGAGTCTTATCAGCTCATTCGATCCATTCCCCGGCACAATATTCTCAGGTTTAACTCCAGCAAATTTAGCCGCAGCATTAACAAAAGTTTTGTACCGGTTATCCGGATATCTACCCAGCTTACTGAGGGCAGAATAGTATACTGCCTTAGCATCCGGAGGCGGCAGCGGATTCAAATTGCTGCTCAGGTCAAGCAGCTCAGCTTCACCCGCACCGGTTTGCTCCGCAACCTCGACAACCCTCCCTCCGTGAACACCCGGTGATATGCCCTCAATTTCCTTTCTGAGCCTCATCCCTTAAAAAGAATATTCAATCTTATATGAGTTTTTTGTTTTACAGAATAAAAAGGATTAATAGTATAATTACGCATTTGATACCAATGACCAAATATCTCATGGTTCAGGGCACTGCTTCGCATGCTGGCAAGAGCATCCTTGTTACTGCGCTGTGCAGGATCTTTGCGAATCGCGGATTAAAAGTAGCTCCTTTTAAGGCGCAGAATATGAGCCTCAACTCATGGGTGACGAAAGAGGGCGGGGAAATCGGTATTGCGCAGGCGATTCAGGCTAAAGCCGCAGGTGTTGAACCACACGTTGATATGAACCCCGTGCTGCTGAAGCCCAAGGGGGATATGATCTCGCAGGTGGTGGTGCTCGGCAAGCCCTATGCGGATCGAAAAGCCGGTGAGTACTACGAGTCTGCTGAGGAGATGATGGGAGTGGTAAAAGCCGCGCTTGCAAGGCTGGGTAAAAAGTATGAGCTGGTAATCATCGAAGGTGCCGGGGGCACTGCTGAGATCAATCTCTATGACAGGGATATCGTTAATATGCGGGTAGCGAAACTCGTGAATACACCCGTGATTCTTGTAGGCGACATCGAGCGTGGGGGTGTGTTCGCCAGTCTATACGGCAGCATTGCTCTTCTCCCTGAAGAGGAAAGAAGGCTTGTGAAGGGATTTGTTATCAACAAGTTCCGGGGCGATATTAATATCCTGAAGCCAGGGCTGAGGCAGCTTGAAAGCCTTACCGGGATTCAGGTGCTTGGTGTAATTCCCTACTCGGACATAAAAATTCCTTCCGAAGACTCAGTTTCGATCGGAGATAAAAAGAAAAAGAGTTCTCCAGTAGAAATCGCGGTGATAAGGCTGCCCAGGATCTCAAACTTCACGGACTTCGAGCCGCTCGAAAGAGAGGTTGGTATTCGCTACGTTGGGTTAAATGAAGACCTCGGTAGTCCTGATGCAATAATTATTCCCGGTACCAAAAATACAGTCGCGGATTTGCAGGCACTTCGTGACTCGAAAATGGATCGGCAGATCCTTTCTTTGGCGGGAAGAATTCCAGTTATCGGTATCTGCGGTGGATATCAAATCATGGGTAAAACTATCATGGATGAGGGCATCGAGGGTGGAAGTCAGGCAACAGTTCAGGGTCTCGGGCTCCTTGACGTGACCACGAAGTTCGAGCGCTATGAAAAGCACACGAAACAGGTGCGCCGCAAAATCACGGCAGGGGGACCGATTCTTGGCAGGATTAAAGGGAGGTCTGTAAAGGGGTATGAGATCCACATGGGAGTTACTGAATCAGATTCGCGGAATCCAGTATTCGGCAGCGATGGCTGCATGGATAGTTCGGGGCTGATTTTTGGCACATATCTGCACGGGCTCTTTGAGAACGACCACTTAAGGCGTGCGCTAGTCGATTGGCTGGAGGAGAGGAAAAAAAGTATAAATATTAGTAAAAATAGAAATATAAATTTTAATATTAATAAAAAAGAAGATCCTTATGAAGCCCTTGCCAATCTTGTTTCGCAGCACGTCGATATGAAGCGGATCTCCGAAATAGCAGGGATAAGAAGGAGATGAGATGGGATAATGAGCGGTAGAGTAATTGGATTCATAATTGCAGGGCTGTTCCTTATCACCGCGATAAGCATAGTCAAAGCTGAAACTGAGATCGTGCCTCAAGACTGGCCTGAAGTTCCATTTACAGCCAGAGAAATTGATGTCTCAAATGCTGGCAAAGGGCATGTGAATGTGACCGTAGAACTGGAAAATCCATATGCTTTTGACATCGCCAAGAGGATACCCGTGCAGCTGGAGGTCGAAAGCAATAACGAGACAATGTATCTGACTGTTTATGCCAAAAACCACTCAAAAATTCTCGATACACAAGAAGTGCCAATTCCGTTCAGGATTGCCTTCAAAGAGCTCAACATCACATATACCATTAAAGCAGGAAACATTTCAAAAACCTTTACAGTGCCAATGCCCGTAAGACCCTCTCCCCGGGAAACAGTGCCTGCGGAAACACCTGCTCCAACAGAGGGTACTCCGAAGCCGGAGGTCAGGGGCTTGCCCGCATTTGAGGCGATATTTAGCCTTACAGGATTACTGATAGCGGTTTATCTTAACAGACAGCAGGCGTAGTTCGCACCTGAAAGATTATAATCAAGCTTGTCGCGCCTGAGAACAACTCTGTCACCTAAATAGTTAAAATAATATGAAACTAAAATAGTAGGACAGATAATTCTTGGTTGCAGGGTATATGCGCTTCCGGGAGATAGATCTGGTTAGAGGGATTGCGGTTATTCTGATGATAGGATACCACCTTTTTTTCGACATTAAATACTTTGAAACCCATCAGAATTTATACTGGCTTGCCGTGCCGATAGTTTCTCTTTTTATTCTGGTTTCCGGAATAAGTTTGAGCATCAGCTATTCCAGAGGTAGTGCTTTTTCAAAATTTGCCCGGAGAGGAGTCAAGCTCTTATTTCTCGGGCTGGTGATAACCGCGGTAACTTTTCTTTTATTGAAAAGCGGTTTCATTATTTTCGGAGTACTCCACTTCTTCGGCGTCTCTTCATTTTTGATTTTCCCGTTTCTGAAATATCTGAAGAATAATCTGGCAATCTTAATCGGTGGAATTTTGATAATTCTGGCTGGATTTTTCATTTCAGGTTACGCGTTAGAAAACCCATATTTTCTTTGGTTTGGCTTTGTACCTGAAAATTTTTATTCTTTTGATTATGTTCCTCTGATACCCTGGTTTGGTGTACTGTTAATAGGGCTCTTTTTAGGGAACACTTTCTACCCGAACGGTAAAAGAAATTTTAAATTTTCTGAGTTCAGTTCGAGGACGTCAGGCTTTATAGAGTTTATTGGAAAAAATTCTCTGGTGATATACTTCATTCATCAGCCGATATTGCTTTTGATTCTGTTACTACTGGGTTACGGGGAATTTTTATCTGTATTCAATTTTTAGAAGCTTAAGATTCAGTAAATTACTCTCAAGGAACTTTAGATTGCCCGGCTATCAGGCGGGAGAGCTTAAATATTATCGATTACAGAATTAAACAATTTGTTAGCAAGTGATTGTGATGGGATGGAAGTCTTAGTATTTGTTGCTCTTGCAGTTATTGTATTTGTGCTTGTTTACGTCGCTCTAAAGCCTGCGAATGAGACTATGAAAATCAATGTGGCTAATATCACGATTGAAGTCGAAATAGCGGATTCCCTATTAAAGCAGATGAAAGGTTTGATGTGCAGGCAGAGTCTCGCGGAGGATAGGGGAATGCTGTTCATTTTTGGCAGCGACAGCTACCATGCTATCTGGATGTTGAACATGAATTTCCCGATAGACGTTATCTGGATTGATTCTGATCGCTTCATTGTAGACATCGCCAGAAATATCCCGCCGGGAATATATCCTGTCCACAAGCCAAAAGAAAAATCGAGGTACGTGCTTGAGGTTAACGCGGGATTTGCTGATAAGCAAGATATTAAAATCGGAGATGCTGTGAGATTATAAAGAAGTTATATTTTTTACAGCAATTTAGACCTTGCCGTACTTTTCTGTTCCCATTCTTTTGCCAGTCAGAATCAAAATATTTGCATAGCCCCAGAGCGCAACTGTTCTCAGGAAGCCTTTTTTTTCAAATCTTCTTGGCGAGAGCAGCACCTTCATAGCAGGGTTGAATGTGATCTTAGCGCCTTTTTTGCTCAGGTCTCTCGAGAGATCTAGGTCTTCGCAAACGACCTTTTTGAATCCTCCAATTTCAAAAAAAAGGTCTTTGCGGTAGGCAGAGTTGTTGCCTGAGAGATAGATTAAGCCACGGAGCTTTGTTATGTTGTTCACAAGGAAAACTGCTCTTGAAAACAGATCATATTTTAACCTGCCGTAAAACGTGGGTCCTCCTAGTGCGTCAATTCCATGTGTAAAGCTTTCCTGTATTATGTCGAGCCATCCTTCGCACGGGATGGAATCTGCATCCAGGAATGCAACGATTTCTCCTTTTGCCTGCGCTGCTCCCTTGTTTCTCGCAGGCCCTATGCCCTCTTTTTCCTCCTCTATGATTATTCTATCTGTATAGCTCCTGCAGATCTCGACTGTGCGATCTGTGCTCTTACCGTCAACAATTATTATTTCATAGTCATTTGTTTTGCAGTTTTTCAGAGCGGAGAGGCACTCACCAATATATTCTTCTTCGTTATAAGCTGGGATTATAACCGAGATCATGCCTGCACCTCTTCATAAAGAGCTATCAGCCTGTCGGTGCACCTCTCGATCGAATAGCTCTCAGCTGTTGATCTGCAGCCGGATGCGAGTGCTTTGCTTCTTTCAAGCGTGTTGATCGCTGATCTCGCGCAGTCATTCGGATCGTCTGGATTAAAAAGAAAGCCGTTGACACCATTTTTTACTATTTCAGCAATTGCGAGAAAGTTAGCTCCGGCTACTGGCTTGCCACAGGCCATTGCCTCAAGGGATACCAGTCCCTGCGTCTCAAACTTAGACGGAAACACCAGGGCATCGCTTGCGGCGTAGTACATCGGCAGCTTTTCATCATCCACGCGACCCGCAAATTTGAAGTGATCCTGAAGTCCCCTCTCTCTTACCAGCTCGCGATAGAACTGATCGGCGGGTCCGCGGCCGACAATGACGAAGCTCACATCGGGAACCTCTCTAATTATAACTGGTGCGGCTTCTATCAGCACTTCGAGATTTTTCTCACGGGAGACTCTGCCCACGTGGAGCAGCATCTTCGAATTTCCGATTCCAAGCTCTCTCCTTATAGCTGTGCCGTCGAGGTCCGGTCTGAATCTTTCGACGTCCACTCCTGTTGGTATTACCCGGACTTCTTTGAATCCGTGCTCTTCAAGTTTCTTTCGCGTTGTTTCCGTCGGCGCTATGATCACGTCGCATTTTCGGTAGTACCAGCGCAGATATTTCCATGCACGGTGCTGGGCAAATCTCCTCATCTTTTTGCCTCCGGCTATTAAGTGCACTGCTTCTGAGAGGAATGTGTGAAAGGTGCCGATGAGGGGTAGTCCAAGGAAAAAGGCAGCGGTTGCCGCTGACAGCCCCATTGTTGCCATGCCATGCGTATGGATCGCGTCAACTTTCAGCCTTCTGACCTTTTCTACTGAGTGAAGGGGGAAGATTGCTATTTTATAATCAGGATATGGTCTGAATGGAGTTGAGAGGTGATAGAACACCCTTTTGTCTTTATTTTCTTTCTTTGCCTTTCTGCTTCCGGAGCAAAAGACGTATACGTCGTGACCTCTCTTTTCCAGCTCTCTTCGGAAGCTCAGTATAGAGGTGACAACACCGTCGGTGTTAGGCAAATAGGTTTCGGTGAAGCAGGCGATCTTCAAGCTCTTTTTTTCCCTCCCTGCACGTAATTCAACTGCATTATATTTAGCTTTTCTATCTGCGGCAGCAAATTGCAGAAGTAGCTTATGTCTGCAGCTAAATTATCGCGATGCGTATATGTAGGGAGGGGAATTGATGGATAAAATTTCGGTGTGCTCATTTCCATTGTGCCAGGCATGCGGGATCTTCGAAGAATGCTGCACTGTCTCTCCTTTTTCCACGGTAATTCTTTCCTTGCCTATTGTCATAACCACCTTTCCCTTCAGCACCAGATGAAATTCTTCTCCCTCGTGAGTGTTAACCTCTCCGGTCGAAGCACCCGGTTCGAGTGTTGTTATTTTGACTGAGAAGCTATCGGTTTTAGCCAGCACTTTGATCTCCAGTCCTTTGAATTTCAAAGTATCACTGGGCTTCCCATTTTTTATAAGGTTATAGGTAATGCTCACCCCCCATTTTTTAGATAGATCTATTTAGATTGCCTTTTGCCTTCGTAATATCTACAGTAATCCCTCAGGAAAGCTTCTTTGTATATTCCCTCGCTGCCATCTGCTATGTAGTTCAGCTTTCCCAGTTCGGTGACAAGCTTATCCCCATCTACTTCTTCCGGCTTTATCTTCGCATCCAGGTAGGTCTGAAAGATTTCGTCAAGCCCTCTGATTCCAATTTTCAAACCGCTCACGTCTATCTGTTTCACTCCGGCTACACTCGCTGTGGGGCAGCAGCCGATTGATGGTCGTTCAAGGGTTTTTAACTCAGCTTTCTTTTGATTCTTCACAGATGAAATATCGATGTACCTTTGTATATATGGGTTTCTAATTTTAAGTCGAATTTTAAAGTGGAACACCGCAGGAATAGCTTCTGCAGATCGCTGGCTTGGTGTGGTGAATGCTGCATTTATTTTCGTCAAGCCATGGGCAATTGCTCAGCCTTTTTCCATCGCTGGCGAACCAGAGCTCGCCTGAGTTGAACCGGATCTTGCTCGGCTCCATAAATAGAAGCCGATCTCCTCTCAGCATGAGTGCTTCGTCTCCGATGAAAACCGCCACTCGCATCAAGCTCAGAATTCTTTTCTCCCCGTCATCAAGCCATCTTTCTATATCCTCTTTGGCTGCGATGATGTCGCTTCCATATTCGATGCAGCATTTTCCACATTGATTGCAGGTCAGAAGCAAGGTTCACACCTCAAACCATACTTCTTGCAGAGCTGCACTACGTTGCTGCGAAGCTCGAGGAAGTAGCTGTTTTCAGGCTTGAATAATATCTCTCTGTATCCAGGTATCAGTGATGCATCATAGCTAGTTAGAAATGCTTCAATATCGCTCCATAGCCCCGGTTTCATTCTCAGCCTGTCGATCATCACGTAGTCGACTTTTGTCTTCGCAATTGCTCTGATGAATGCTTCCAGGTCTTTATCGCTGATACCCGGCATTAGAGGTCCCAGGAATGCAAAGGTAGGAATGTCATTTTCATGAAATGTTAGAAGAGCGCCCAGGCGTTCCTCCACACTCCCTGCATTTTGCTCATATTTCTTTCGAGCTTCATCGTCCACTGTCGTAATTGTAAAGCCGACTTCAATTTTTGAGAATTTTTTAATCAAATCAAGATCTCGAAGCACCAGCGCTGATTTTGTCTGCACGGTTACAGGAAAATCGTGTCCAAGCAGCAATTCGATGCAGCTTCTGGTAAGCTCATATTTTTTCTCCGCCTTCTGGTATGGATCTGTGACTGTGCTGATTCCAACCACTCCTTTTTGCTTCTTTCTCACCTCGCGTGATAGCACGCGGGCAATGTTTATCCTGGGCTCTACAAATGTGCCCCACTTTTCTTCATCGCTGCACCTGAGCACTGATGGTGCATAGCAGTATACGCAGGCATGTTCGCAGCCTCGATAGGGATTCAATGCATAGTCATAGCCGGGTAGTAAAGAGGGAGAGAGCGCTGTTTTACAGCTTATCTCCCTTATAGCAATTTTAGTGCTGCTTTTTTGTTGCATTTGCATCTATCCTTGCCAGGTCTTCTCTGGTAAAATCAGCGAGTGTTCTCTGATACAGCGTTTCCTTCAGAATAGTACTGTGAAGCATCCACCTTCGAAGGGGTATTTCGAGCCTGGTTGCAATATATCCGAAGGCATCTGCAAGGGAGTTGAACAGCTTGGGCGGACTTCGAATTGCATTCCTCACATTCTCTCGGACGTTCCACACTCCAACTGGCATTATGTAGCCGGGGTGAGCTTCGCGTAAAATTACCACTCTGGCTTGCCTCCCTTCTTTTTCCAGATGCTCGCAGACTGCAAGTCTTGCGGCGTAGTAGCAGCCTCCTATTTGCGCGTAGGTAGTTCTGCCATCGTAGCCCTCGTGATCTGAGAATATCACTATCTCCCTTCCCATAGGATTCCAGACTGTGTTCGGATACCATGCCTCCACGAGCTCATAGCTCCATGAATGTGGCATCATGATAACGATGAATCTGTTGTCAAGCGAGATCGATTCGTATACTCGATACTCGTTGATTTCAGCATTTGCCTTTACTCTGTCCATCAATGTGCTTGAGATTATGCTGTCAACCGCTGTTATGCTCCATCTTGTGGGCACAAATCGTCTTGCTTTTCTCTCGCCAAAAGCGCCTGCGCTGAAAGAGCGCTGTATCTTAGATACCAGCACCCCGTTTCTATAGAGATTTAACACAGCCTCTTTTGCCTTCAGATCAAAATCACTGTGCGCTTTCTCGATGCGATTGTCGATTTTTAACGAATCAACATCAATTTTCTTCAAAGGTGCACTTGGACCATAGGGCTGCACTTCGTCGTCAAGAGCGATGTGCCCGCTGGGTTTTTTGAGAAACTCCACCTCAACATCTGCCGGATTAATTGCCATCGCGAGCTCTCGAGTTGCATCAACTATCCTTCCACTGCTTTCAACGTTGTTTATATTAACTCTGTATTTCCCCCTCACCAGCTGGAATCTGAAGTTCACAATCTCGTCTATGCTCTTCCCTATCCAGTGCTCAGGTGTATCCAGCAGAGAGGTGTCTCCGCGAAGCGGGGGTATTAAAGGCCCGATTGAGACGTATGGATAACCGATTCTACCTACAAAAATGCCGGGTGGAGATGACCCCTCCATGCTCAGGGAGTCGATCATCGGCATTGTTTTCTGCCTGAAGTAAAACTTGACAAGTATGGGGCATCGCTCTTTTCCGCAGAGCAACCTTGACCCCTTGCAGTAGACGCAGCGTGCGCTGCTGTTTGAACTTGATTTGAATGGATCGCTATCAATTACGCGGTCGATCTCTGGCATCGATCCATAAAATTATTAGGGGTGATTATAAAGATATTGCGTGTGGTGTGAATGAAATTCTCAGAACTCGCCAATTACTTCGAAAAGCTCGAGGCAACTTCTAAGAGGCTTGAGATGTTTGATATACTGGCTGAGCTCTTCGGGAAAGCAGGGGGGGATGAGATTGAAAAAGTTATATACCTTTGCCAGGAGGAGCTTCTCCCGTCATTTCGCGGATTAGAGATGGGGATGAGCGAGAAATTGCTGATACGATCAATCGCTCAATCCGCTCGGGTAAAACTTCAAAATGTTGAAGAGGATTTCAAGAGCACCGGCGATCTCGGAATCACGGCAGAGAATTTTTCCTCTGCTAGAGGGATGGAGCTTGAGGTCATCGAAGTTTACAATCAGCTTTTAACGATGGCTAAAACTACTGGCGGGGGCAGTGTGGATAAAAAGGTGTCATTGCTAGCAGATTTGCTTTCAAAAGCTTCCCCTCTTGAAGCAAAGTACATCTCCAGATTCGTGGCGGGCAGGCTGAGACTGGGAATAGGCGATCCAACTATCATGGACGCTCTTGCTCAGGCAAAAGCCGGCACAAGGAAGTTCCGACCCGAGTTGGAGCGCGCTTATAATTTGTGCTCGGATCTCGGATTTGTTGCAAAAACTCTTTTCGAGAAAGGAGAGAAGGGCGTAAGGGAATTTGAGATCAAGGTCTTCTCACCTGTGCGCATGGCTCTCTGCGAGCGACTTCCATCATCCGAGGATATAATTAAGAAGATTGGTAGAGCCGCGATCGAGCCAAAGTACGATGGCTTCAGATGCCAGATACATAAGGATGAGGATAAAATAGAGATATTCTCACGAAATCTTGAGCGCACAACAGCAATGTTCCCAGAAATTGTTGAGGCAGCGAGGAAGCAGATCAGTGCAAAGCAGGTTATCGTCGAGGGCGAGGCACTTGCATACAGCGAGAAAACCGGCAAGCTGCATCCATTTCAGGTTACGATTACACGCAAGCGCAAGCACGGCGTCGCTGCCATTGCGAAGGAGTATCCTTTGAAGCTTTTTGCTTTTGAGCTGCTGTTTGTGGATGGAGTAGATTATACCCAGAAGCCCTATCTCGAGCGCCACGAGAAACTCAAGTGTCTTATTGCTTCAAATAGCACGATTGAAGTTGCAGAGGTGCTGATAACCGATGACGCTGAAGCGATCAACAGCTACTTCGAAGAATTCGTGGAAAATGGGCTTGAGGGAGTAGTTGCCAAAAGGCTTGATGCACCTTACTCAGCGGGTTCACGCGATTTCAACTGGATAAAGCTAAAGAGAAGCTATAAGGACGAGCTGGCAGACACGGTAGATGTATGCGTGGTGGGATACTTCAAGGGCAGAGGGTTCAGGGCAAAGCTCGGCATAGGAGCAATTTTATGCGCGGTTTATGACGAGCAGAGCGATACTTTTAAGACAATTGCGAGAGTTGGTTCAGGGTTCAGCGAGGAGAGCTGGATTAAGCTGAAGGAATTCCTGGATGAGATTGCGATTCCTCATCCCCACGCAAGGGTCGACTCTCTTATCACGCCCGATGTATGGGTTGAGCCGAAGTATGTAATAGCTGTTATGGCTGATGAGATAACGCGTTCTCCTATGCACACATGTGGCAAAAGTGAAAGCGAGCCCGGCTATGCGCTTCGCTTTCCACGTGCACAGGGCTTTATAAGGCGGGATAAAAGTGCTGGAGATGTGAATACGGTGAAGGAAGTCATAGAAATGTATGGTCTGCAGAGATCCAAAGCTGCTGGATAATTCATCATTATTTTAATTAAAGCGCTGCATCTTGGGAAACGACATATCCT
>CAZVYP010000011.1:0-38276 GCA_964631075.1 uncultured Methanocellales archaeon | reverse complement strand
ATAATATGTCAACAAATTAGACAAATTATAAGCATTTAATTGATTAATAATCATATGTCCCCCCGTAAAAAGCACATCCATGAAAAATAAACTTAACAATAAATGAAACCTGATCCAACACTGCCAGGACCTGGCAACAATGGTTATTTTGGAATCGAAAGATATAAATCTTCAATAAAACAATTAGATATTGTTTAAAATTGAAATAAATGTGAAATATTTTCGCATATTTCACATAATCATCATCACAAAAATTTAAGGTGAATGCGATGGAACAGCGCTGGAAAAAATTATTATTATGGAGTATTTTGTCCCTCTTTTTGTTAATTTTTTTAGCCTACGCGATAACTTTGAACTGGGAAAAAACAAATCCAAAGGCAAATCAAACTTATGCTGGGGGTTATGAAGGCAAAAAAATTCTTTACATAAATTCTTATCACGAAGGTTATGAATGGAGTGATGGTGAGGAGAAAAGTGTTAAATCCGTGCTTAACAATACTGGAGTTGAACTCAAGATTTATAGAATGGATACAAAGAGAAACGATACAGATGCTTTCGGAAGAGAGGCCGGGCTGGCGGCAAAAACTATTATCGAAGAATTTAAACCCGATGTTGTTATTACCACAGATGATCCCGCTTTTATGTATGTGATTATGCCTTATTATAGAGACGCAGAGCTGCCTTTTGTTTTCAGCGGTATAAACTGGGATGTCTCCATTTATGGCGCCCCTTACAAAAATACCGCCGGGATGATAGAGGTAAGCCTGACTCCAAAACTTATCTCCTTATTGAAAGAATATAAAAAAGGCGATAGAATAGGGTTTATGGCAGGAAATACCTCTACTGACCGAAAAAATGCAGAGTATTACACGAAATTATTCAGCATCAACTTTACCAGAAGATTCCATGTTAATACGTTTGAAGAGTGGAAAGAAGCATTCTTAAAACTTCAAGACGAGGTCGATGTAGTTATACTTGAAAATAACGCAGGTATTAAAAACTGGGATAATAAAGAAGCAGAAGCCTTCGTTTTGAATAACACAAAGATTCCAGCAGGAGCTACGCAAAAACATATGACTCCTTATTCATTAATTGGTATTACAAAAATAGCTGAGGAGCAAGGAGAGTGGTCTGCCCAGACAGCTTTACAGATTCTTAATGGAACTCATCCATCGGATATTCCGCTGGTTACTAACAAGAAGGGCGAGCTCTTTGTAAATTTGAAGATTGCAAACAAGCTGGATGTAGTTGTTAATCCCGAGCTGCTGAAAAATGCTGAGATCATCCGCTGAAGAGTGTAGATGAAAATGGAGAAAAAATTATCCAATTTATCAATTGGAAAAAAAATTATTCTAGGGTTTTTTGTTATTATTTCTATTTTTGGTGTTATGGAGCTGGCAAATTATTATCAGGCTGATAAGTTAAGCGTTCTTGCAGAAGACGTAATACCGATTAGCTCGCAAATTAGTTCTTTGCAAGAATTTGCTATTACCCTAGAATCGTTTTTGAAAGTAATGTAGATAAATTCTTCAAATTCGGTTATGCGGAACAAATGGTAGAGGCTGATCTAGATCTGGAGAACTTGTTTAAAATTGTTAAGTCTCTGAAAACGAAATCTGACAGCGATTCGATGGCTAAACTGGAGGAGATAGAAAAACTGCTGTCGGAAATACAGCTAAATTTAAATTATTTTAAAAATTCAGGAACGGGAAATAAAACTACTGCAGAGATAAATGAAAAAATAATTCTGATCTATAAGCAGATAGAGGATTGCAAGCAAAAGGACCGTGTATTGTTATCAAATACTACCAGTAGATTACAGACTCATGTTCGAGATCAAAAAGCACTTATTTCTTTAATATTCATGCAATCTGCAATCCTAGGAGTTACTATTTTATTGACTGGAATAGTGCTTTCCGTGTTTATTTCAAGATCCATTTCACGACCTGTGGAAAAGCTGAAAGAGGCTACAGATGAAGTTGCTAAAGGCAACCTGGATGTGAGTATAAAAGTTGAGTCAAAGGATGAGATTGGAGATCTTGCTGCTTCCTTTAACCAGATGATCAGAGAGCTGAAGGAATCAAGAACCCAGTTGGAAACACGGGTTGCGGAGCGGACAAAAGAGCTTGTAGAAACAGTTACAGTTCTGAAACAGGAAATCACCGAGCGCATGCAGACAGAGAAGAGGCTAAGGGAAACCAGCGAGAGACTGCAGACCTTAATTCGGGCATCTCCGGAAGCAATCATTGTTACTGATCTTAATGGCATTGTTATGAGCTGGAATCCTGCTGCGGAGCAGATATTTGGCTGGAGTAAACAAGAGGTGCTCGGTCGCTTTATTCCCACGGTTACTGAAGATGCGCTGGAGGAGTACCGTGCAATTACCTCGCGGGTGAAGCAGGGAGAGTCTTTTTCCGGCATAGAAGTGCGCCGCTTGAAGAAGGATGGCACAATGATGGATCTAAGCCTTTCCAATGCACCGCTTCGCGATTCCGCTGGCAACATTGTTGGCACGATGGCGATGTTAACAGACATCACTGAGCGCAAGCTGATGGAGCGTGAGGTTCTTGAGGCTAAGGCTGAGGTTGAGCTCTATCTGGATATTATGGCTCATGATATTAATAATTTGAATCAGGTTGGGCTGGGTTATCTCGAGTTATTGCTTAATAATGAAGCGCTTGATGAAAAACAGAGGAAGTATGCCAGCAAATCTCTCGAATCGGTTCGTGGGAGTATTAAGCTGATTGAAAATGTGAATCTGCTCAAGCACATTAAAGGAAAAACTAAGTTGACTGAGATCGATCTGAACAAAGTCATAATCGAGGCTATCGATGAGTCCTCCACCAGTCTGCATAAAAAGGTGGATATAAATTACAGTCCTAAACCCGGTTTGAACGTGTATGCGGATTCCATGATAAAGGAGATACCTGTGAATCTAATTGGCAACTCGATCAAGTACTCAGGAGAAACAGTTGAGATCAGAATAACAGTAGAGGAGATCACTAGTAATGGCAGAGAGTTCTATAAAATATGTGTCGAGGATAATGGCGATGGAGTGCCTGATGAGAAAAAACAAACCATATTCCAAAGGTTCGAGAGAGGCACGAAGAAGGCACATGGAAAAGGACTCGGACTATATATCGTGAAGATGCTCGTAGAGAAATACGGCGGGGAAATCTGGGTCGAAGACCGAGAAAAAGGCGAGTACAGCAAGGGAGCGAGATTCTGCTTCACAATACCAAAGCAAGTTGAAGGAGGGAGTGGAAAATGAAGTTCAGAACAAAGCTTATTGCCGGGTTTTTGCTCATTGCCTTAATGGTCAGAATCGCTGGGGCGATTACTATCATTGAGTTCAAAATCTCTATCCCTTTTCTGCTTTGAATGCATGCTTTTTATCAGAGATGTGACATATTGAGATAGCAATGGAGAACTGGCATAAATGGAAATGGTAAATATCTATATTGTAGGCACTGCAGGAAGCGGGAAGACCACTCTTGCTGGTGCATTTCAGCAATGGATGCATAATAGAGGGCTTGAGGTTGTTATGGTAAACCTTGATCCTGGCGCTGATCAACTGCCATATTCGCCCGATGTTGATGTTAGAGACTGGGTGAATCTGGGGGATATAATGGATAAATACAGTCTGGGGCCCAATGGTGCACAAATTTTATGTGCTGATTTAATTGCTATCAATGTTGAAGAAATTAAGAAAGAGCTTAGCGAATTTGAGAGTGCTTATGCGATTATCGATACGCCTGGTCAGATTGAGCTCTTTGCGTTCAGGCCCGCTTTTAAAATGTTCGTCAGCGCGCTTGGAATGAGGTCATTCCTTGCTTTTCTATTAGACCCGATGCTCGCTCGCGCTCCCGACGGTTTTATCTCGCTTTTGCTGCTGAGTGCTTCAACGCAATTCAGATTTGGGCTACCCTCTCTCAACGTTCTCTCAAAGATTGATCTAGTTGAAAAGGAGGAGATTGAAAAAATAAATGGTTGGAGTGAGGATTGTGAAGCGCTTTATCAGGCACTGCTTGCTTCCTCCCCATCCATGGTTAAGGAGTCTTCAATCGAGCTATTCCGGGCGCTTGAAGCTATGAATGCTTTCACCAGTGGAATTGTAACGATCTCAGGTAATACTCTTTTTGGAATAGGGGATTTATACAATGCGATACAGCAGGTATACATGGGTGGGGAGGATCTAACTTCTGATTAGCGCTAAATTGATTTGATCATCTGCTCGCTCTTTTCCCGGAAAAGTTTTAGCAGCAGGTTGTAAATCGTTGTAAGATCGTCATGTTTGCTGTTGAAGCCGCACCATATATATGAGCCCAAGTTGAAGAACCTCGAGCCCAGTTTTTGAAGTTCGTTTGCGTGCTCGCTGATTGCTTTTTCGTCGATGTGTATGAGCACATCGAAGCCGTTTGCGTAGCCAAAAGCGCGCAGCAGATCATCGTCATATCTCGTGCAGGTATCGTAATCGTTTTGAGGAAGATCATGAAAAAGCCTGACCTTTTCAGAGGCAATTTCTTCGATGATGCTCAGCCCTACTTCGTTGTACTTCATCAGTTCGATCATTCTGCTGCTTGTAAAGTATTTTCCCTCGCAGTCTTTAAAGAAGCTAAGGAGGTTCAAGTTTAAGAACGACTCTGCTTTCTCTGCCTCTTCTGCATTCATATCAAATTTTACTATCATTTCACTTCCTCAACTCAAAATTGCCTTAAAACTTCAAGACTTCTTTTGCCCTCTTCTATGTTTCTGCTTTCAACAACAAATATCTCGTTGATCTTTTTCAGATCAGGCATTAACTCGCGCCAGTTTATCACACCTGTTCCTATCGGAAGATGCTCATCTTTTTTTCCGCGGTTATCGTGAATATGCACATGGGCAATTTTCGGGTGATTTGCTAAAAAGGATTTTATACTGCCGGTAAGATGTGCGTGTCCAACGTCGAGAGCAATGCCAATTTGCTGTCCCGAGTTTTCTATCAATCCAGTAAGCTCTTCTAAGCGCTGACCGAGCATTCTTTCGATGTTCGGCATGTTCTCAAGCACCACTCTTACGCCATTTTCTTCTCCCTGTTTTCCGATGATCTTCAGGGCTTCTATATTTTGCTCCCATGCTTTATCGGGCAGCTGGGCTCCAAAAGGAGATAGCACACCGGGGTGAACAACGACTTTTGAGGCAAAGTCTGAAGCAGCTTCGATGGAGGCGCAGATCTGCTTTACACTTACATCCCATATTGGATAGTTTAAACTGGCGAGGTTGAGGTCTGAGAAGGGGGAGTGCACGGTTATTTCTAAGTTAGTGCTGTTTGCTATCTCTTTAATGCGCAGAATATTCTCATGATCGAGCTTCTGCATGCCCTCACTCACAATTTCCCATCCGCTGAAGCCGATTTTTTCCAGGTCAAAGGCCCACTCAAATGGATCGCTGATCAGCGTTAGCGAGGAAAAGCTGAGCTTCATCTGGGTTCTCCTAAACCGGCGCTAGCTTTGTCTGCTGATATTTAAGGTAAAGTCCGGACAGGCTCATAATGTCTCTGATTATGCTTGCAAGCACCTCTGTGCCCTCTTCAATTAGCTGCTCATCGGCAGTTTTGATCTCATAAGCCGGGTCGTCCGGTGGTATAGAAATCTGCTTTATGCTTTCCCTGTACTTTTTCACCCTGGCATCTCTTATCTCGTTTATTCCTGCAGTGTCTCTCGGATTTACACCCAGCTTTTTAAGCTCGCATCTGAAGCAGGGACGGTTGAACAGCCTGTTAAGAACATAAACAGATATCGAGAATCTTTTTTCCGGCTCAAGTTCACTTACCCTTTCAGCTATCAGTGCATATACATCTTTTTTCGACTGGGCTGTTTTGAAAGAGTAGATCTTTGATGGTGGAATTTCTTCTTCGTTGATGTAGCCGAGGTCTTTCAATGCTCTGAGATAGCCGGTTAGCACGAGTCGATGATGCTCATGTCCCTTTGCTTTAAGCTCTCTCGAGATTCCGCTTATCGAGAGCTGTTGCTTTTCGAGCAGGGTTTTTAGCGCCAGATAGAGATTCTCCATAGTAAACCCCCTGAATGCTGAACAGAGGAGAATCTCTTTGATCAAATCTGGTAATAAATGTTTCGCTAAGTAACTCTTAAGTCATTAAGCTGCCATTTAACAGGGCGATGAAGATAAACCTTGGCGGCATAACGCAGGTCTCAACGATAGACTGGTATGGCAAAGTTGCGATGGTGATCTACTTCAGAAAATGCAACTTTAAATGCAGGTACTGCCAGAACTATGCGCTTCTTGAAGGTGAAAACTTCGTGGACATAGACGTGGTGGAAATGGAAATTGAGAATGCAAGAGGCTTCATAGACGCAGTTGTATTTTCTGGCGGAGAGCCATGCCTTCAGATGCCGCAGCTTGAGAGGCTCTGCAAGCTGGCAAAGAAGCTTGGATTGAAAGCTGGAATTGAGACAAACGGAAGCTCACCGAACAGCATAGAAGAGCTCTGTGATAAAAACCTGGTGGATGCCATATTTCTGGATGTGAAGGCACCGCTTTCAAATGCGGAGCTGTACAGCAT
The DNA here is from genome assembly GCA_964631075.1 of uncultured Methanocellales archaeon. Classification (GTDB taxonomy): domain Archaea; phylum Halobacteriota; class JAWCLZ01; order JAWCLZ01; family JAWCLZ01; genus CAZVYP01. Next base: position 31,714 of record CAZVYP010000011.1, on the reverse strand, counting down.
TGTGACTGGCAGTTCCAGCGAGGTCATAGAGAAGGTGAAAAAAACAATTGAGATCTGCAAAAAATGCAAGGTTGACTTTGAGGTGAGGACAACGGTATTCAAAGGGCTTATTGAACATAAAGATGAAATTATTGAGATCGCAAAAGATATTTCCGGCTGCAAGCGCTATGCCATTCAGCAGGGCAGACCTGAACTGGCGTGGAGTGATGAGATCAGGAAAACACTGCCTTTGTCGTGGATAGAGCTGGTGGAGCTTGCAAATGCAGCCGGGCGATATTTGCCGGAAGTCAGGATCAGGACGAAGGAAAAAGGTAATGAGAGGATAGCATAATGCAGGTAATTGGCATCGTTGGCAGTCAGGCTTCTGGAAAAACAGTTGCCTCTAAAATCGGCGAGGCAATGGGCATAAAAGTAATTCGCATGGGAGATATAGTGAGAGAAGAGATCCTGAAGCGTGGTCTGAGGGTTGACGAAGTAACGGTTGCGAAAGTTGCAAGTGAGCTCAGACAGGAAGAGGGAATGCACGCAGTTGCGAAGCGCACTGTACAGCGCATCAAAGAGCTGAGTGAAAGGGCTGTGATGATAGACGGGATACGAGGAGAAGACGAGACAAAGCTATTTAAAAATGAGTTCGGAGAAAGCTTCAAGCTGATAGCGATTATTGCTTCCCCTCGGGTAAGATATGAAAGGGTGAGAGCGAGGAAGAGGATCGATGATGCGGTGGATCTGCAAATGTTCAATAGAAAAGATGAGCGCGAGGCAAGCTGGGGGATTGATGCTGCAATGGCTCTGGCGGATTATACTGTTAAAAATGAGGGAACAATTGAGGAGTTCGAGGCAAAAATCAAAAAAATTTTCGAAGAGGTAGCAGGATGAAAATTGAGGTAACTGTTTCAGCGCTTGTTCATCTAACCGAAAGCGCGGAGAAAGTTAAAGAAGCAATCAAAAAGCTCTTTCCAGATGTGGAGTTGAAGCTTGAACAGAGACCCGGGTTTGAAGATCGGCTGGTGGGAAGTGCAACCGGTAGCAGTGGTCTTAAAAAGCTGCACGAATTGCTGAGGAAACAGAAGATCCTTGACACTGCGAGAACCATTTTTCTGAAGAGCAGGGAAGGCAGTGCTATTGAGCTAAGGCTGAACAAGCAGATAGCATATGTCGGTAAGATCAACTTTGCAGAAGATGAAATTGCACTTGGCCCTATTTATGTCACTGTAGAGGCTGAAGATCTGGATCGACTTATAGACTGGCTGGCACCTGTTACGGAAGATGGCAGGCCTGTTGAGGAAATAGAGATATAATAACCAAAGCCTTAAAAATATAGAATTTAATATACCAACCACGCTCAGCGTAAGAGACGCAACATAAGAGAGTGATGCGCTAATGATGGAAGAAGAATATCAGCTGGATTACTTTCATAAAAACGGCTTTGTGAGAAAGCAGTGCAGGAAATGCAAGAGCTATTTCTGGACAAGGGATGTGAATCGCGATATCTGCGGCGACGCGCCATGCGTACCCTATAACTTTGTAGGCAACCCCTTCTTCAGGAAGCATTCGCTGAACGAAATGCGCGAGGCATATCTGTCCTTCTTCGAGAGACATGGACATACACGGGTTGAGCGCTACCCTGTTGTGGCAAGATGGCGGGATGACATATACCTCACAATAGCATCTATCGCAGATTTCCAGCCGTGGGTCACATCAGGAAAAGTACCTCCACCGGCAAATCCACTTACAATTTCCCAGCCCTGCATACGTCTCGACGACCTAGACTCAGTGGGTAGAAGCGGTCGCCACCTCACCACTTTTGAGATGATGGCTCATCACGTCTTCAACTATCCGGGTACGGAGATATACTGGAAAGATCGCACAGTCGAGCTCTGCAGCATTCTTGTGCAGGAGCTTGGAGTCAATCTGAATGAGGTCACGTATAAAGAAAACCCGTGGATGGGCGGTGGAAATGCAGGCCCAGCTGTCGAGGTTTTAATTCGCGGACTGGAGATTGCCACTCTGGTTTTCATGAACCTTGTAACAGATAAGAATGGTGACATCGAGCTCAAAGGAGAACGCTACAAGAAAATGGATTTATACATCGTTGATACCGGCTACGGCCTTGAGAGATTCACATGGGGCTCAAACGGCTCTCCGACTATTTACGATGCAATTTTTCCGGAAGTGGTGAGCGAGGTCATGTCACTCGCCGGCATTGAGCACTCGCTTAAAGATCCTGAGTACGCCAGAATTCTGGCCCTGAATGCCAGGCTTGCAGGTTACATGGATGTCAGCAGCACGGCGAATCTATTGCTGCTCAGAAAGCAGGTTGCAGGGGAGATCGGTGCGGATGTGGATCAGCTTAACCGCTTAATGGAGCCAGTTGAGGCTGTGTATGCAATAGCGGATCACTCCCGGTGCCTCGCTTTCATGCTGGGCGATGGTATCATACCCTCGAACGTGAAAGCCGGCTACTTGGCCAGGCTTGTTATCAGAAGGATGCTGCGCCTGATGCGCTCGCTGCATATGAAGCATAAGCTCTCGGAAATTGTGCGGATACAGATCGAGAAGCACCTGAGCATGAGCTATCCTGAGTATCTTAAAAAGCTCGATACCATAACAGAAATACTGGATCTAGAAGAAGAGAGATATGCTGACACTATTGCAAGGGGCACAAGGCTGGTTGAGAAGTCAGCCCTGCACTATAAATCAAAGTCAGAAAAAGTACCGCTCGAAGCCCTGATACAGCTTTATGACACTCATGGCATACCCCCTGAGATTTCAAGAGACATTTCCAAGGAAGCAGGCGTGGAAGTCGAGCTGCCTGACAACTTCTACTCAATCGTTGCCAAAAGCAGAAGCAAGTTTGTGGCTGAGGAGAAAGCTGTAGCACTTGAGAGAGTAAAAGCATTGCCGATGACAAAGCAGCTTTACTACGAGCAGCCTTTTAAAAGAAAGTTCAAGGCAAAGGTGCTGGATGTATTCGATAATTTTCTGGTGCTTGATCAGACCCTTTTCTACCCTGAGGGAGGAGGACAGCCGGCGGATCTTGGCATCATAAAGCACGGCAGCGCAAAATTGCAGGTCATAGATGTGCAAACCCACGAGGGCGTAATACTGCATAAGCTGGCATTCAGTGATGGCATAAAAGCAGGGGACGAGGTCACAGGTACAATCGATTATCAGAGGCGCCTTGCCCACGCGAGGCATCACTCAGCTACGCACATTATCGCGCTCTCAGCTAAGAAAGTGCTTGGCGAGCATATCTGGCAGTCGGGCGCGCAGAAAGAAATGGATAAGGCCAGGCTCGACCTCTCCCACTACAAGCGGATAAGCGATGAAGAGCTCAGAGAGATTGAAATGACTGCTAACAGGATTGTTATGAAAAACGCAAGGATCGACATCTCATGGATGGAACGGAATAAAGCTGAGAAAAAATTCGGTTTTACCCTCTATCAGGGCGGTGTGCCTGTTGGTAATAACATACGCGTTGTAAAAGTCGATGAGGATGTTGAAGCATGCGGAGGCACACACTGCAGGTCGACCGGCATTATAGGGCCTATTAAAATTCTGCGAACCGAGAGGGTGCAGGACGGAGTTGAGCGCATTGAGTATGCAGCCGGAGAAGCAGCAATCGCAAGGGGCCAGGAGAGAGACGAGATCCTGCGGAGAAGCTCCGAAGTGCTCAGAGTACCAATGGCTCAGCTTCCAGATACGGCGCAGCGGTTCTTCGATGAATGGAAGCAGCAGCAGAAAGAGATAGAAGCGCTGAAGGAGAAAATCGCTGAGTTAAAGGTCAAGAGCCTGATCGATAGTGCCGAGATTATATGCGGGATTAAGGTGGTAATCAGCAAGATCCCTGATGCAGATATCGAAGAGCTGATCAAAATCGCAGGCGCGGTAAACAGAAGCGATGCTGTGGCACTGCTTGCAAGTCCGGTCGGGGGAGTGAAAATAGTTTCAGCTTCGGGCGATGAAGCGATAAAGAGGGGGCTTATTGCCGATCTCATAGTTAGAGAAGCGAGCAGGATGGTGGGTGGTGGCGGGGGTGGAAAGCCAAATCTCGCCCAGGGCGGCGGACCTAACTCCGAGAAGATAGACGAAGCCCTTAAAGCAGGTAGAGAGTTGATCAAAAAGAGGCTCACAAATGCGAATGTTCCTTAGATGCATCGAATGCGGCACGGAGTATCCGCACACCGATATACTGTACACGTGTGGCGGATGCGGTGGACTGCTTGACGTGATATACGATTACTCCATGATAGAGTTCAAAATCGATGAAAAACAGCAGGGGGTATGGAGATACCGCGCTCTGCTCCCCCTGGAAAGAGCGCCTGTGACCCTTCAGGAAGGTGGAACACCTCTTTATAAGTGTGATCGCCTAGCAAGGGATATCGGAATCAAAGAGCTTTATGTAAAGCATGAGGGTATGAACCCCACCGGGTCTTTTAAAGACAGGGGAATGACTGTCGGAGTTTCAAAGGCTCTTGAAATGGGGATGACCACAGTTGCGTGTGCCTCAACCGGTAATACCTCAGCGTCGCTTGCCATCTACGCTGCGAAAGCAGGCATACCCGCTGTTGTACTGCTTCCGAGTGGAAAAGTGGCAGTCGGAAAGGTTGCCCAAGCACTTATGCACGGCGCAAAGGTGATAACAATCAAGGGCAACTTCGACAAAGCACTTCGCCTTGTTCGCGATCTCTGCCGGGAGGAGCGCTTTTATCTTTTAAACAGCGTAAATCCGTTCAGACTCGAGGGTCAGAAGACCATAGGCTTTGAAATAGCGGATCAGCTGGATTGGAATCCCCCTGACCGTGTTGTGCTTCCTGTCGGCAACGCCGGCAACATCTCCGCGATATACAAAGGCTTCAGAGAGCTGAAGCTGTACAAAAAGATAGAACAGGCGCCAAAGATGACCGGTATTCAGGCAGAAGGCGCAAGTCCCATCGTTAAAGCAATAAAGAGCGGGGCAAGAGAGATCCAGAGCGAATCAAAACCCGATACGATTGCGACCGCAATAAGAATAGGCGACCCGGTAAACGCGCCCAAGGCGTTAAAGGCGATTCGAGAGTCAAAAGGTACGGCTGAGACTGTTACTGATGAAGAGATCACTGGAGCACAAAAAGACCTCGCCAGACTTGAAGGAATAGGCGTTGAACCAGCAAGCGCAGCTTCAGTCGCCGGGCTTAGAAAGCTTGTAGATCTGGGTGTAGTTGAATATGACGAATGCATCGTATGTGTCACAACCGGGCATTTGCTGAAAGACCCTGAAACAGTGATCAAGATCTGTGGCAAGCTCATTGAAGTTGAGGCTAATATGGATGCAGTTAGAAAAGCCCTTGAGATTTGAGGTTACTTATGGTGCTCTCAATCGCAATAGCGGGCAAGCCAAATTCTGGAAAATCCACGCTTTTCAAGGCATTAACTCTGGCTAATGTGGAAATCGCCAATTATCCTTTCACCACCATTAAGGCCAATCACGGCGTAAGCTACCTGCGCGTGCCATGCATATGCAAAGAGCTTCAAGTTAAGTGCCAGAAGTGCGTCGACGGAAACAGATTTATTCCAATTGCAGTTGTTGACGTCGCAGGGCTGGTGCCGGATGCACATAAGGGCAGGGGACTCGGGAATGCCTTCCTCGACGAGATGAGACAGAGCGAGACAATTATCCACGTTATTGACGCAAGCGGTGGAACCGATATTGAGGGCAATCCCGTAGGGGTGAGCAATCACGATCCGCTTGAAGATATAGACTTCTTCGAAAGAGAAGTGACGATGTGGATCTCCGGAATAATCGGCAAAAACTGGGAGCGGGTCTCTAGAAAGGCGCAGGTTGAGGGCACCGGGATAGTGCCATTTCTGCACGATCAGCTTACCGGCCTGGGAATAAGCGAGATGCACATAAAAAATGCCATAGCTATAGCTGGACTTGATCCTGATAAACCTGTGGAGTGGTCAGAAGAAGATTTAATTAAACTTGCTGAGGAGATCAGAAAGATCAGCAAGCCCTTAATACTCGCGGCAAACAAAATCGACATAGCCCCAGAGGAGAATATATCCAGACTTAGCGCACTTAGAAAAAAAGGTTATATAGTTATCCCGGTGTGCGGTGCAGCCGAAATCGCACTTAGACTGGCTGATAAAAATGGTCTTATAAAGTACCTGCCGGGTGACAGTGACTTCAAAATTACGAAGCCTGAGAAGCTCACTGAGGCGCAAAAAAATGCACTCGAAAGATTGAGATTGCTTTTAAAGAAATATGGCACCACTGGCGTGCAGGAGTGCATAAACACGGTTACCTTTAAACTTCTGAATCTTATTGTGGTCTATCCGGTTGAGGATGAAAATAAATATTGCGATAAAGACGGCAATGTTTTGCCCGATGCATTCCTGGTGAGAAAGGGCAGCACGGTGAGAGACCTTGCCTATCAGGTGCACAGCGATCTGGGAAAAGGCTTCCTCTACGCAGTGGATGCAAAAACTAAGAGAAGACTTGGCGAGAAAACCGTGCTGGAGCACAACAGCGTGGTGAAGATCGTTTCGGCGAGATAACTATTCGATTCTGAATCCTCTGTAAGAAGCCCTGAATAACATTAGCACCGGAATTATCTCAAGGCGGCCGATCCACATATTAAAAATCAGAACGATTTTTGCTGCAACCGGCATGGCACCGCTGGTTACACCAGCACTGAGGCCAACGTTGCCCTGCGCAGAGCTGACCTCGAAGAGCAGTTTTTCCACCGGGAATTGAGGCATAATGTGCAGCAGAATAATGACGCTGGCACCCAGGAAAAAGAGCCACAGGAAAATGATGAGCATCGCTTCAGAGATCTCCCGGGTGATCTTGTCCTCGGTAAGGCGCCTCCCGCCAAATTTTATCGTCGCTATGCCGTGCTTTGGCATCAGGGTGCGCTTGAACCACCATTCTATGCTCGCAAGAAACAGCAGCACCCGCACCGTTTTAACACCCCCTGCGGTCGATCCTGTTGGGGCACCAAGGATCATGGCGGTTGATAGAATGATGATTGCCGTTGGCGACCAGCCACTAAGATCAAGGGTTTGAAGCCCGCAAGTGCTTACCCCGGATATAAATTGAAATATGGAGTGGCGGATGGAATAAAATAGCTCAAATTTCTCGAAATAGAAGTTCTCAAAAATCAGCAGTGCACCCCCTATGAATATTATTGAGAAAAATGCTTTTACTTGGATATCCTGAAAAAAAGCTCTAATGTTCCCTTTGAACACTTTATAGTACAGGAGAAAGGGAACACAGCCCAGGATCATTATGATCAAAGCGGCAATTTCAATGTAGATATTGCTGTACTCACCGATACTGCCATCTTTAACGCTGAAGCCGCCAGTTGCAAGAGTAACCATAGCATGATTAATCGAGTCCCAGAGAGGCATGCCAGCTACAACGAACAGCATTACTCCAAAAATGGTGAGCGCGAGGTAGATCCACCAGATCGTTCTAACCGTAGATACTATGCTGGGGTGTATCCGCTCATCACGCCCTTCTGCCTTATAAAGCGCAAAAGCACCGGTGCCGGGTCTGGCGAGAATGCTGACCATGAGCACGATCACGCCAACACCACCCACCCACTGCATCAAGCTGCGCCAGAATTGAACAGTATGCGTAAGAGCACTCGGCTTGGCATAAATCGATAATCCGGTGCCACTCCAGCCTGACATAGCCTCGAAGAATCCATCTATAAAGCTGGAATGCTCGATAATCATAAAAGGAACAGCACCCACCACAGCAGCCAACATCCAGCCAACTGCCGCGACTATCACCGCATGTTTCAACTCGGTATCCCCGGCGTGTATCCCAAATCGCAATGCCAGACCAGAAATGATGCAGATTAACGAGAGGACGAAGAAATCCTGCAGTCCTTCATATTCTCTGAAATAGAGTGAGGAGATCATCGCTAAATCCATAATAACCCCTAAAATAGCGATCAATCCACCTAGGTCTCGCAAAATTATTTTTAAATCCGCGACTCCCAATGCAAACCCCCTCAGCTGCGTTCTGTCAAAATCTGCCTCGTCTTTTCCAGGTCGTCCATCCGGGCAAATACGTGGAGCACATCGTCATTCTCAATCTTGATATCGCCCTTAGGCACGATCATATTGTCATTCCTTTCAATGGCCACGATTAACGCATTCTTGGGAAGAGCGATTTCAGAAAGTGTTTTGCCAACAATACCGGAGTTAGGCTCAGCAATAACCTTAAAGATCTCAGCCTTACCCTCGGCGAGAGTAATAAAGTCCTTTATACCTGGATGCCTTATCGCGCTGAAAAGATACTGCGCCACGATAGCGTCGGGGTTCTCCAGCACGTGTATACCCGCATTTTTGAACATCTGCACGTGCTCCCTTTCATTGACAATAGCAACCACATTCTCAATGCCTAGTTCTTTTGCCATTAAAACTGTCATGAGATTCACAGCGTCATCACTAGTGGTAGCTATAATCGCGTTTGCTCTCTCCCCTCCTGCCTCTATGAGTGTGGGCTTAGAAGTCGCATCTCCATATATTGCCAGCACGTCGAACTTCGTAGCTATTTCTTTGCAGCGCTCCTCATTTATCTCTATAATAACAACGTTGTTCCTGCTGCTAACCGCCAGCTCAACGAGGCTTCTGCCAATCCCCCCAAGGCCAACTATTATTATATACATCAATTACTAAAAACGAATTAGGCTTTATATCCTTTTTGATTGAACCAGCTTTATATCCAATTTTATCGACCTGCCACGGCAAAGCTATATAAATAAGGATATGCTACATGTTTAGGCTCAAATCAGAGGCGGGAGGAATCCCGCAGGGATGTGGCGCCGGGTATTGAAAGGTCGGTAAGCCCGTTTATAGTGTCGCCGAAGCGCGGCACGACGGGTTGTGAAGGGTACAATCCGTTGATAGTGTCGTCGAAGGGTTGGACGACGGGATTCGAAAGGGTGTCAAACCCTTCGGTGCTGAACCGTAAAACAGAGCAAATTAATGCAGGTGACCGAAAATGAAGTCAATGTATGCATATATTAGCGAGGCATGGGAAGATAAAGAAGCAAGTGGTATGGGAGACTTGATGTGGGAGCGACTTCAGCAGTGGAGGAGGGAGCCTTCGATTGTGAGAGTGGAAAAACCAACAAGACTTGATCGAGCGAGAGCGCTTGGCTATAAGGCAAAGCAGGGCTTTGTGCTTGCACGAGTTGCGGTTCGCAGAGGTGGCAGGCGCAAGCAGCGATATGTAAGGGGCAGGAAGACTCCCGGTATGGGTGTCAGAGGGATAACTGCTGGAAAGAGCCTCCAGAGGATCGCAGAAGAAAGAGCCGCACGCAGGTTCCCGAATCTCAGTGTTCTGAATTCCTATGTAGTCGGCGAGGATGGGAAGAAAAAGTGGTTCGAAGTGATCATGGTGGATCCGAATCACACAGTAATTATGAGCGATCCTAAGATAAGCTGGATCTGTGCGAAAAACCAGAAGGGGCGGGTCTTCAGGGGCAAGACTAGTTCCGGTCGAAAGGGAAGGGGGATGAGGGTGCGTGGAGAGGGGACTGAGAAAACGCGCCCGAGTATAAGCTCTCATGAGAGTAGAGGCAAATGATCAGCAGCATAGGCATTCGCGCGATTGTCCACGCCACGGAAGAAGTCGAAAAGGTGAAGAAGGCAATTCAAAATATTGCATCTGGAGATGCAGAAGTAGTGGAAACTAGAATGCAGGGACACTTTGGAAATCCTATCGTGATCATTCATTCGAGCATCAAAGGCAAAAAAAGATGTGAAGAGTTTTTGAAGAGCTTAAAAGAAGGGCTCTCGCAGGAAGATTACCAGCGATTGAAAAAAGAGCTACCGATGCGGGTTGATGAAGATTGCAATCTGTACATAAGATTGGACAAGCAGGCATTATTCAAAGGCACTATCAACCTCGCCCGTAGCGATGACGCTGTAGCGATGAAGGCGAAGATCAAAGTCTATCCTGCCAAGCAGGAAAATGCCTTGAGAGTGGCAAGGAGCATTTTTACATGATTGCATTTTATGACCTTGATGTTCACTCGCTGCCGGAATGCGCGGATAGTGCAAGTAGACTCTGGCTCAAGGCAAAGCAAATCGGGTACAGTGGAATAGCAGTTACAAATCACTCTGATTTCTTTGAGCAACTCCCGAAGCAGGAGAGCATATTCCAGGGTGTTGAAATTATTGCAAGCACAGAGGGAGAATTAGAGAGCAAAATTGCAACTTACCGGCCAAAGGTGGACGTGCTTGCAGTTCATGGTGCGAGCGAGAAGGTCAATCGCGCTGCTCTCGAAGATTCAAGGGTCGATATACTGGCGCATCCTGAGCAGGTGGGAGTCGGCGGGATAAACCATGTGCTGGCTAAGCTGGCGGGTCAGAACCAGGTTGCAATCGAGTTCAACCTCAATGCACTGATCCACTCGAAGGGGGGAGTTCGCTCAAAGGTGCTCTCAAGTTTTAACAGAAACTATCAGCTTGCCAGGAAATTCGGCGCACCTGTTGTTTTAACAAGTGGAGCAAGGTCTCACTACGATCTCAGAGCACCGATGGATATGGCAGCACTTGCAATGCTGTTTGGAATGAGTCGACAAGAAGCAATCTATAGCTTGAGCGCAGAACCCCTGCGGATACTGAAGAGGAAAAGTGTAAAGAGAATATTCAGGGGCGTTGAGGTGGTGGAATGAAGGCACTGCCAGCTTCTCTGAGAGAGCGGAAGCGATATATTTTCTTCGATGTAGACGCTGAAGATGATTTTTCAAAGAATGAGCTGAGCATTGCTATCTGGAGAGAAGCCCTCTCTCTATTTGGAGATTCCGGGACAAGCGGTCTTGGCATATCTCTGCTTGAATTCGACGGTACTCTGGGTTTGCTTAAATGCAATCACAAAGGTGTGGAGAAAGCGAGGGCAGCGCTTGCCTCACTGCGCGATGTAAAGGGAATGAGAGCGGCGATTCGTGTAGCTGGCGTAAGCGGCACGATCAGGACTGGTATAGAAAAATTTAAGCGAGAAAAGAGCATAGGTAAAGCTATTAATTCAATCCCTTCTCGCGTTGAACTAAAGTACGTGTCCGGAAAGGTAAAGAGGATACGTGGAGAGGAAGTTGATATAGTTCCAGATGAAGAAGAAAATGATTTGATCAGGCGTTCGGATGTAAGTATAATTGGAATTACAGTATCTGATCTAAAGTTGAACTGAAATTGAAAAGGAGAGTATTTGAAATGCACATGGCACCTCAAATGGGTTATGATAGAGCGATAACGGTTTTCAGCCCGGATGGAAGACTGTTCCAGGTTGAATATGCAAGGGAGGCTGTGAAGAAGGGCACAACCGCTATTGGAATAAAATGCAAGGAAGGCGTTGCCCTGCTTGTGGATAAGAGGGTGATGAGCAAGCTGCTTGAGGCACAGAGCATTGAAAAGATATTTCAAATTGATGATCACATCGGTGCAGCTTCCTCAGGCCTGGTTGCAGATGCCAGAATGCTCATCGATAGAGCAAGAGTTGAAGCGCAGATCAATCGGGTAACGTATAACGAGCCGATTGGAGTTGCGGTGCTTGCCAAGCGCATATGCGACCACAAGCAAACCTTTACACAATACGGAGGCGTGCGTCCTTATGGAACTGCGCTGCTTATTGCAGGGGTGGACAACAATAGGCCCAGTCTTTTTGAAACCGATCCAAGTGGAGCACTCCTCGAGTATAAGGCAACCGCTATCGGAGCAGGCAGGGCGGCTGCTGTTGAGATCTTTGAAGCGGAATATGATGAGAGGGCTGATCTCGAGAGCGCAATTTTACTCGGTATCAAAGCGCTTTATAAAGCAGTTGAAGGCCAGTTTGACGCGTCTACTGTCGAGGTTGGCGTGATTGACGTGAAATCAATGAAATTCAAAAAACTTTCACCTGAGGAGATCCAGGGGTATATCCAGCGAGTGATCTCCAAGCAGCCCAAGGATGAAAAGAAAGAGTAAGGAAGCGGTATGGTAGCCATCAATGAAGCTGTGATCGCCAGGCTTAAGACGCGTTCCACGCAATTTGAAGTGCTGGTTGATCCTGAGAAGGCTATGAAGCTCAAGCAGGGTGCTGATGTGGCTTTAGACGAGCTTCTGGCAGTTGAAGAGGTCTTTACAGACTCAAACCGTGGAGATAGACCTGCTGAGGAAGATCTGATAAAATCCTTTGGAACAGATAATCCGGTCGAGATCGCCAAGCAAATCATAATGCGAGGAGAAATCCAGCTTACTTCCGAGCAGAGAAAGAGAATACTTGAAGACAAGAAGAAAAAAGTCATCGAATTTATATCCAGAAATGCCATAAACCCCCAGACCAGGGCACCGCATCCGCCCGCGAGAATAGAAAAAGCAATGGAGGAGGCAAAAGTGCACATAGACCCGCTCAAGAGCGTTGATGATCTGGTAGCGGAAGTGATGAAGGCAATAAGGCCAATAATTCCGATCAGATTTGAGGAGATTGAAATTGCCGTTAAGTTTCCACCGCAATATGCAGTTAAGGCATATGGCGAGGTGGCAGCATTTGGGTCTATTACCAGAGAACAGTGGCAGAATGATGGCTCATGGATAGCTATAGTAAAAATTCCAGCCGGGCTGCAAACAGATTTCTACAGCCTTGTGAACAAACTTTCGAAGGGTGAGGCAGAGACGAAGCTTTTGAAGTAGAGGAATCAAAATGGCAATTGAAGAAAAAAATATTGTCGTACCGGGTGATCTGTTATCCGAGGATTCAAAGCAATCGGGTGAAGGCACGTATGTTGAGAGAGGCAGGGTATACTCAGCCCTGTATGGCATTGTTGATATGCGTGATAAAATAAGAGTTATCCCTCTTGCAGGGAAGTATATACCGGGCAGAGGAGACGTTGTAATAGGAAAAATCGTTGACATCACTTTTTCAAACTGGATAGTGGATATAAATTCTCCATACGAAGCCCTGCTCCACATTTCCGAGTTTACAGAAAAAGTCGAGCAAGGCAATATGGATCGCTACATCAAGGTTGGCGAGCTGGTAATTGCCAAGGTAGTAGATGTCGATGCTACGATGAAGATCGAGCTTTCAATGCGAGATGATCGTTCAAGAGTTCTGAAGCATGGTAGAATAATAGATATCTCCCATACCAAAGTTCCACGCGTTATAGGCAGAAACGGCTCCATGATAAGCATGCTCAAAAAGGAGCTGAACTGCAGCATCTTCATAGGCCAGAATGGAAGAATATGGATTCGCGGCGAAGACGAGATGGTAGATCTTGCCACGAAGGCAATTCTAAAGATCGAGAGAGAAGCTCACACGAGTGGACTGACGGATAGAATTAAAGAATACATTCAGAGCTTGAAGGAAAAAGGAGAATCAAAATGAACGGAAAACCAGAGAAATTTATTATTGATGGTAAAAGACTTGACGGCAGAACGCCAGACGAGCTGAGGTCCATAAAGATAGAAGTTGGGGTGCTCAAGCGAGCGGATGGCTCCTGCTATATGGAGTTCGGCGGCAACAAAGTAATGGCCGCGGTATATGGACCGAGAGAAGTGCATCCAAGGCACCTTCAGGAAGCCTCAAAGGCAATAGTGAGATACAGATATAACATGGCAGCCTTCTCCGTTGATGATAGAAAAAGGCCAGGACCTGATAGAAGATCAGTTGAGATCTCGAAGGTAAGCAGGGAAGCACTCGAGCCGGTTATACTGACGGATTTATTCCCGCGATCAGTGATCGATATTTTCGTTGAGATACTTCAGGCAGACGCCGGGACCAGGGTAACAGGATTGAATGCAGCGTCGGTTGCGCTTGCAGATGCGGGAATACCTATGAAAGGACTTGTTTCAGCATGTGCAGTTGGCAAAGTTGACAACACAATAGTGCTCGACTTAAATAAAGAAGAGGACAACTTCGGCCAGGCAGATCTGCCGGTTGCAATGACACAGAACGGCGAAATAACGCTGCTTCAGATGGATGGAAATCTAACTCAGGAGGAATTTAAAATAGCACTGGAGAAAGTCAGGCGCGGATGCGAAGAGATCCTCAAGCTTCAAAAAGAAGCACTGATTAAAAAATATATGCAGGACAGGGAGGCGATTGCAAATGAGTGAGGACATAATCGCCGAAATCAGAAAGGATTACATATATAATCTCGCCAGAAAAGGAGAGCGAGCCGATGGAAGAGCCTTTGATCAGTACAGGGATATACTGGTTGAGCCCGGAGTGATATCAAAAGCAGAGGGCTCGGCAAGAGTTAAAATCGGAAATACACAGGTAATGGTTGGAATAAAAATCCAGCCAGGGGAACCATTTCCGGATACCCCGAATCAGGGCATAATAGTTACCAACGTAGAACTCGTGCCTCTGGCATCGCCGCTATTCGAGCCGGGTCCGCCTGACGAGAATGCAACAGAGCTTGCCCGCGTGGTAGACAGAGGTGTGCGCGAGTCAGGAGCAATAGACCTTGACAAGCTCTGCATTACGCCCAAAGAGAACGTCTGGATGGTCTTCATAGACGTGCATGTATTAGACCACGACGGCAATCTCATGGATGCTTCAGCACTCGGCACAATTGCTGCGCTGAAAAATGCTATAGTGCCTGCGAAAAGATTTGGACTGGGAGAGGACTTCCCATTACCATTAAGAGAACTGCCTGTTGCAATCACAGCAGTTGTGCTCGATGGAGCAATATTCCTCGATCCCAGCCTCGACGAAGAGCACATAGCCACTGCAAAGCTAACGGTAATATCAAATACAAAGGGCGACCTTTCAGGAATGCAAAAAAGCGGAGTTGCAGTTCTCAGCCTCGATCAGGTTGTTAAAGTAGTCGAGTTAGCATGTAAAAAGGCAATGGAGATCAGAAGCAAACACCTGGAGGGATGAAAATGGCCGAGCAGGCAGCAAAGGGCAGAAAAACAAGATCAGCGGGTAGATTTGGACCACGATACGGAAGAAGGTCCAGAAAACTCGTGGCAGACATAGAAGAGCAGATGAGACAGAAACATAAGTGCCCCAAGTGCGGTAGAAGCAGCGTGGTAAGAAAAGGCACGGGCATATGGCACTGCAGGAAATGCAACGTAACATTCTCAGGAGGCACTTATATACCATATACCTCCATTGGAAAAACAGTGATGCGATCAATAAAGAAGGGCATCGAAGGCGAAGCAGCGAGAGAAGAACTCAAAGAGATGAGCAAAAAAGAGACAGCAGAGTCAAAAGAGCCAGAAGAGGAGACCAGAGCATGACATACAAATGCGCGGTTTGTAAGCGCCCTGTTGAAATCGACTACGAATATGGAGGCGTTCGCTGCCCCTACTGCGGACACCGCGTGCTGCTCAAGGACCGCCCTACGATTATAAAAAAGATAAAAGCCGAGTGAAGGTTAGATTTATAATAACCTGTACTATAATAGATAATTTTACAGGAGAAATATGGTCGAACTTCAAATGGAAAAGCTAAGACACGGCACAGAACTGCTGAAGCGCGGCTTCGCCAAAATGCAGAAAGGCGGAGTCATAATGGACGTAACCAGTTCAGAGCAGGCAAAAATCGCGGAGAAAGCCGGTGCTGTAGCTGTGATGGCACTGCACGCGGTGCCGGCGGATATCCGAAAAGCCGGCGGTGTTGCAAGAATGGCAGACCCCAAGGTAATCGAAGAAATCATAAACGCAGTTACAATACCAGTAATGGCTAAAGTCAGAATCGGCCACTTCATCGAAGCCGAAATACTCGAGGCACTGGGCGTTGACATGATCGACGAATCCGAAGTTCTAACACCTGCAGATCCAGAGTATCATATCGAGAAGACCAAGTTCACGGTGCCATTCGTATGCGGAGCACGGGATCTGGGTGAAGCTCTGCGCAGAATAAACGAAGGCGCAGCTCTGATAAGAACGAAAGGCGAAGCAGGTACGGGGGATGTAAGCGAAGCAGTGCGGCACATGAAGAAAATCATGGGGCAAATACGCGAACTGAGGGGCAAGACAGATGAAGAGCTGATGAAAGTGGCGAGACAGATCGAAGCACCATTCGAACTCGTAGCAGAGACAGCGGAAATCCAGCGCTTACCTGTGGTGAACTTCGCAGCAGGTGGAGTAGCCACGCCAGCGGATGCAGCGCTGATGATGCGACTGGGTGCGGATGGAGTGTTCGTGGGCTCAGGAATCTTCAAGAGCGAAAACCCCCAGAAAATGGCAGTCGCAATCGTCGAAGCGGTAAACAACTACGACAATCCCTCAAAGCTTGCTGAGATCTCGAAGGGACTCGGCGAAGCGATGAAGGGACTCGCGGTGAAGACGCTTACGGAGCAGGAGTCGCTGCAGACGCGCGGATGGTAAGATCGCATCCCACTTGGTGATTTTTTTAGTTTATTTCTTCTCAAACTTTAAAACAGCGGATGGTGTTTATCGCTCTTTTAAAAAATGCCCTGATCTGCAACATTTATCTACCCCTTCTCTGCTTAATCTTAGGGATATATGGTCAGAGTCGGCATCATTGCGATTCAGGGCAGCGTTGAAGAACACATCGCAGCAATGAAGAAGGCTGTTACCCAGCGCGAGGGAGGCGAGGTTGTTGCTATCAAGCGGAGCGGCATAGTTCCAAAGTGCGATGCAATCGTTATTCCCGGCGGGGAGAGCACCACTCTATGCAGGCTTGCCTGGCGTGAGGGAATCGCAGAGGAAATTATCGAAGCTGCAAAGCAGAGGAAGCCAATTATGGGTACCTGCGCGGGTCTGATTTTGCTCGCAAAGCACGGGAATGATGAAGTGGCTAAATCAGGGCAGAGGCTTCTTGGCCTGATGGATATTCATGTTGATAGAAATGCATTCGGCAGGCAGAGAGAATCGTTTGAGGCGAAGTTGAAGATAATGGGCTTCGATGAGCCTTTCAACGCGGTTTTCATTCGAGCTCCAGCTATTACAAAGGCAGGAAAAGGAGTTGAGGTCATGGCAAGGTATAAGGAATTTATTGTCGCGGCGAGACAGGTTAATTTGCTTGCCCTTGCATTTCACCCTGAACTCACAAGTGACCTGCGCCTGCACCACTACTTTTTGGGCTTTCTGGAGAGATAGGGATATATCATTGTAAAGTTAATTTTAGAACAATGAAAATAGGCATTCTAGGCCCTGAGGGCACTTTCTCTGAGAAAGCAGCTAAAAGGTGGAGCAGTAAAGCGAAGCTTAAGTATTTCGATGATATCTCACAGATATTTGCCGGAGTCAATGAAGGGGAAATTGATTTTGCCGTGGTGCCTATCGAGAATTCTCAAGAGGGATCTGTTATTACCACTTTGAACCTGCTGCTTGAGTTCGATTTGAAGATTGCCGGGGAAATTGTTATACCTGTAAGTCATTGTCTGTTATCCATGGGCAGGCTTTCGGATGTCAGGATTGTTGTTTCGCATCCTCAGGCACTTTCGCAGTGCAGCAAGTTTTTGAAGCAGAGATTTCCTAATGCCGAGTTCAGGGCTGTTGGTAGCACTGCTCATGCTGCGAAGCTTGCTATGGAATTTGAGGAGATGGCGGCTGTGGCTTCAGAGGAGGCTGCTCAGAAATATGGCTTGGATGTTTTAATCAGGGATATTCAGGATGAGAAGGAGAATTATACCCGCTTCGCCCTGATTGGTAAGCTGGCCTCTCAGCCAGGTGGCAGGAATAAGACTTCGATTGTTGTACATTTGAAGGAAAACCGTCCGGGTTCGCTTTGTGAATTCCTGGGCATATTTGCAAAGCGAGGGATAAATCTGACGAAGATCGAGTCGAGACCCAGTAAGAAGGCGCTTGGAGATTATTTGTTCTTCATAGACTTTGAGGGACACGTTGAAGAGCCTGATGTTGTTGAGGCGCTGCAGGAAGCCAGTGAAATGGTTGACCGGCTTAAGGTTCTGGGTTCCTATCCTGCTGCCAGATAGGTCTTTGGTCAGCTGTATGCTAGGATAATAAATTGAGATTTTTTTAATAAATGGTACGGGAATTATTTGCAAATATTTTGTAATTTTTTGGTAAATATTTCAAATTTATAAATAATATAAGCAATTTCTGCAAAACTATTTATACATTCAGTTAATTATCATAATAATGCATACTGTTTGGGGTAAGTCTATGGAGAAGGAAGACACAGCTTTAAAAAACAAGCCGCAGGATACCAAAGCACTGCTTAATAGGCTTAAGGTAGACGAAACTATGAAAAATATTATACTACCAACAAAATCTAAAGAGGACGTATCAAAGTTATTGAACCAGAAAGTACAGCCATCAGGTAGTGTGTTGGGTGCCACAAAACCTGCTAGTGAAATAATACCTGCTGCCGGAATAAAACCTGCGGGTGATGTATCGATTCCACAGCCAAAGGAGAAAAAGAAAAAGCCTTTGCTAAAATCTCTTATAGGTGCAAAATCTCAAAAGGAAGAAATAAAGGTCGAAAAATACGATCCTGAGATGCACGGCGCTATTACCTCTTTTGAAGGTGTTCTAGGTTATGAAGAGGTTGAGCGCTACTGGGTGATTGAGCCATATGCTTTTGTGGTAATTCTGCACAGCAAAGAAAAAAATGAATATCTTTACTACGTAGTTGAACCTGCAATCACGCAATTTGAGAAAACACTGCTTGAGGAAATCCACAATCGTCTGGAAGATATATTAATCCTGGACGATGTTGATGCATCGCAGGATAAAGAATCGATCCTGGAACAAAAAGTTGTCAGCATAATAAATGACTTTGAAACCAATGTGGAGCCATTAACGCTGTACAAGCTCCTGTACTACATCAAAAGAAACTTCATAGGCATTGGAAAGATAGCGCCTTTGATGAATGATCAATTTATAGAAGACATATCGTGCAACGGCATTGGCGTACCGGTGTATCTTTACCACAAAAACTATGAAAATATTTCCACAAACGTAGTTTTTGATGAAAAAGGACTGGATTCTTTTGTAATACGTCTTGCACAGCGCTCAGGCAAGCATATCTCCATAGCCGAGCCAATGGTTGATTCAACGATGCCGGATGGTTCAAGAATACAGATGACTCTGGGGAGACAGATCACAACTCGCGGAAGCACATTTACAATAAGAAAATTTAAAGAGACCCCTATTACGCCAGTAGATCTGATCGTATGGGGCACCTTCAACTCCGAGGTAATGGCTTATTTCTGGCTTTGCATTGAAAACAATAAAAGCCTGATCTTCGCAGGAGGCACTGCCTCAGGCAAAACAACTACCCTGAACGCGGTTGCCCTTTATATTCCACCAAAATCTAAAATTGTTACGCTTGAGGATACAAGAGAGCTGAAGCTCCCGCATCCAAACTGGATACCTGGAATGACCCGAGATTCATTTACGGCAGATGGGCGAGGAGCGATCGACATGTACGAGCTGCTGAGAGCTGCCCTCAGACAGCGGCCAGAGTATCTGATAGTTGGAGAAGTAAGAGGCAAAGAAGCGCTTACACTCTTTCAGGCTATGAGCACAGGTCACACAACTTTCTCGACAATGCACGCAGACTCGGTTGCATCAGCTATCTACCGCCTTGAAAATCCACCGATCAGCGTGCCGCGATCAATGATACAGGCATTAAACATCATGAGCATACAGGCGCAAACGTATACAAAGGGAAAACGAGTCAGACGCAATATGAAAGTAGTTGAAATCACCGATATAGATCCCGTCACAAGAAATATTCGCACAGTCGACATTTTCGTTTGGGACTCAATTACAGATAGATTCGAGAGAATTGGAGATTCAAAGATGCTCAGAGATATAGCTGAGCGAAGAGGTTGGAGCAAGAGTCAGCTCAACGATGAACTCAAAAGAAGGCAGAATATCCTTGAATATCTGGTGAAGCAGAAAATCAGGGATTTCAACACAATAGCGAACATCATAAGAGACTACTACGTCAACCCTGAGAAGACCTTGAAAGAACTCAAACTGATGTGAGCATCATGAATAACCTTGAAAAATTTGCATACAAGTTGTTCAGTGAGCGAGTAAAAAAGAAGCAGAATAAATACACCAATCTCCAGAAAAAACTTCGCCAGGCGAGAATATCGAAGCCATACGACTTATACGTTTCTGTTGCAATGCTGTATGCTGCTATTGCAGGTATAGTTGGCGCTTTAATAGGCACTATCATAGCATATGTTGTGGTTGTGCTCATAGGCCTACCTGGTTCTCTGACCAAAATACCAATCTCAGAAGAGTCCACGTGGCTGCTGGCGTATCGTGACATCTTCGTTGCCATATTGATTTTTGCAGTCACAGCACTGGTTTTTGGATTTGTAGCATATTTGCTGGTTATGATGTACCCGAGCTTCCAGGCAAATGAGAGGAAGCGGAAGATCCAGAGAAATCTCCCTTATGCAGTCACATTCATGTATGCTTTGAGCAGAGGCGGCATGAATATCATAGAAATATTCAAAGCCGTCAAAGCTAGCTCAAATACCTATGGCGAAGTGTCAAATGAGATGGGAATGATTCTGAGAGACATGGAGTTCTTCGGCAACGACTTGAGGACGGCAATGCAGAACGCAGTCCTGCTATCACCTTCGGAGGGATTTCAGGACCTAATATCCAACCTGCTCTCGGTGATAGACAGCGGTGGTGATATAACAAAATACCTTGAGGATAAAGCCGAGCAGTTCCAGATCCGCGCTTTTCAGGAGCAAAAAGGCTTCCTCGAAACCCTGGGCTTAATCGCAGAATCATACGTCACCGCCTTTGTAGCAGGCCCGCTTTTTATAATTATCATGACAACGGTCATGACCCTCATAGGTGGCTCAAATGAGATCATGCTCTATCTTATCATTTACATGGTTGTGCCAGTTGGTAGTGCAATGTTTGTCATTCTGATCAACATGATCACTCCATCAGATGAAGCAAAGACAGCGCTATTCCTTGAAGAAAAAGCTGAGAGATATAAATTAGAAAGAGATGCAGAACCAGACGAGTACGATGACAAGAAGATCGCAAAATTCCAGAAAGTACAGAAGACCCTTGCCATGAAGGAATTTATTCGCAATCCATTGAAGGCGGTAAGAGAAACACCCTCCAAAGCACTGTTGCTTAGCATTCCAGCAGCGATCATATTCTTTGCAATAGAGGTATTCCTGCATCTGAGCGATCTAACATCGCTCGATAATGCAATCGCCGCTCTCGATGACTACATAATCTTCAGCCTAATAATAGCACTGGCACCCCTCGCATTTTTCTTCGAGCTGAAAAATAGAAGGGACTCAGGGATGGCATCAGAAATGCCTGACTTCCTGAAGAAGCTCGCCACTACAAATGAAACCGGCATGACACTTACACAGTCAATAGGCCTGATCTCGAAAAACGATTTCGGCATGCTGAGCACGGAAATAAAGAAAACCTGGCGAGATATCGAGTGGGGTACGTCGGTCAACCAGGCCCTCGTAAGATTTGCAAATAGAGTGAAAACAAACATGGCAACACGCGTTGTAACTCTTGTCACAAAGGCAAGCGAATCAACCGGTGACATAGGAATAGTGCTCAACATCGCGGCCAAAGATGCAACAATGAGCCAGCAATTAAAACGCGAAAGGGTTCAAAATATGTTCATCTATGTAGTTATAATCTACATATCATTCTTTGTGTTCCTTGCAATCGTCTACATACTATCCGCTACCTTCCTGCCAGTAATGGCAAGTGCAGGAGCAAAAGTTCAGGCAGCCGGATCCGGAGCTAGCTCTGCAGTTATGATGAGAGGTTTCGACCTGGCCAAGTACAACAGGCTGTTTTTCCACGCAGCGGTAATACAGGGCATCTGCTCAGGTTTAATTGCAGGGCAAATGGGCGAAGGCAACGTGCTATCGGGAATCAAGCACTCAATCGTAATGATGATGATCAGCTACCTGATATTCACAATACTGATCGGAGTATGAACGACAGCAAATCTTCCAAACAAGATATATATTTTAATAGGGCTAACCTAGAGAACACTGGTCAGAGGTGCGGCAGTTTTGGCAATTGTAAAGAAATCAACCGGACTGGAAATTCTGGACAAAAGCCTTGGCGGTGGCATACCGACCGGTTCTCTGGTATACTTCGCTGCTGATCCAAAATCAATGTCAGAGGTGTTCTTATTTCATTTCGTATCGCCAAGAACAACATATTACTTCGCAGCCGATCGAAGACCAAAATACATCGAGGAAGACATGCGAAGGCAGAACTTCGATTTAAAAAATCTAAATTTTATCGATGTCTATAAAATGTACTATGAAGATGCAGCCTCCATAGGTCTTGAACGGGAAAACATCGATAACTACATCCTCGAATTCCTTGAAAACGAGCTTCAGAATCTGCTTTTAACCGGCAAAAAAGACTTCACATGCATAGTCGACTCTTTTTCGTTTTTTCTCGAGCTAAACATCAACTTCAACCGATTAAAAAGCACGATAAACCTGATCTACGAGATAATAAAAAATACGGAAAGCATCTGTTACCTCTACGTACTGAAGGGCGTGCATGACCAGAAAATTGAAAATCTGCTTCTAAATATCTCAGACGCGGTTTTCGACGTCGAAATTGAGAAAAAAGGCGACAAGGTCGCGAAGAAACTTTCAATACCAAAAATAAGAGGCACAATTCCGCAAACGGATTACATAAAATACAAGGTAGCTGAGGGAGTAATAATAGACACCTCAAAGGATATTGCATAGCTCAAAATTTCAGAACAAAAACGTTAAGTGCAATAGTTAAACTATAGATAGGGGTGGTTGAAATAAAAATCGCAGTTAGTGGAAAAGGCGGTGTAGGAAAGACAACGATTGCAGGCAGCCTGGCAAGATTGCTGGCAAGTGATGGTTTAAGCGTGCTCGCAATCGACTGCGATCCCGATATGAATCTTGCATCCGCAATCGGGATGGGGGAGAACCCGAAGCCAGTTTCAGAGCTGAAGGAGTTAATTACAGAGAGAGCAGGCACAGGCGAGGGCGGTGTCTTCAAGCTAAATCCAAGAGTGGATGATGTGATAGATAAATATGCCTTGAAAGCACACAGCGTTCGCCTCTTAGCAATGGGCACAATTGACAGAGGCGGCAGCGGCTGCATGTGCCCTGCCTCGGCATTTCTGCGTGCGCTTATGCGCCACGTGATATTCCGGGAAAGAGTGGTAATCTTTGATATGGCCGCGGGTATAGAGCACCTGGGCAGGGGCACCGCTGAAGGCGTAGACCTTATGATCGCGGTTGTAGAGCCCGGGATGCGCAGTCTTGAGACATTGAAACGGGTACAGAAGCTCAGCGAAGAACTTGGAGTAAAGAAAATTGCGGCAGTGATAAACAAAGATGTGGGCGATGCCAGAGTCGAACGAGCTATAGCCGAGCTTGGAATTCCGGTCATCGGCAAAATCCCATTCGACCCGGCACTCGTGAGAGCAGACCTTGAGAGAATCCCTCCAGTTGAAATCGATAGTCCTGCATCAAAAGCGCTGATAGAGCTAAAGGAAAACGTAAAAAAGTTGATATAATGCTCGTAGGAGTAATAAAACGCGGGAAATACGGCGGGCGCCTTATCGAAGTGATTAAAAGCAAAACACCATTCAAAGTAATCTCGGCAGAGATGCCAGAGCCACCCGAGTTCATTGACGAGCCAGAGAATTTTTTGATTGATAATAAATTCGACAGCTCAGTTCTCAAAGCAGATTTAGTCATAAGCTATGCTCTTCATGAAGATCTAAATCCCGAGATAGTTCGCAGGGCGGCGCAGAGCGGAGCAAAAGCAGTGATAATAGCAGGCACAAAAAAAAATCCTTTTTATAGCGAACTCGAAAAGAAATACGGCATAGCCCTCGAGGTTGGAGAGGTGTGCTGCGCCTTCAACAATCCCGAAAACGAAGTGCTCCAGAAGTGGTTTGAATACTTCGGGCTACCTGAATACGAGATCAAAGTAAAAGATGGCATTATAAGCAAAGTAAAAGTGCTCAGGAGCACCCCATGCGGCGGCAGCTACTACGTAGCAGAGAACCTCATAGGTACGTCTGTAGAGGAAGCACCCAGAAAAGCAGGCTTGCTCGTGCAGTACTACCCATGCAGAGCATCACGCGGCTGGATAGACGGCAAATGCGGTGCAATACACCTCTCAGGTGAGCTGCAGATGCACGCGGTTGAGAAGGCGCTGAAGAAAGCTGGAACTGGTTAAAATATTCCATTGGAAATTGAGATTTTTTGGATCATGGGCATCATGTTGCCCATAAAATTAAATAACATGTCCATTATAATGCCCATGTAAGTGATAATATGGTGAATCTGCTGAAGTACAACCTTCACTGGAATGAAGGTTTTGCCTATGGTTACGAGAAGAAGAGGGAGCTTTTCGATGAGCTTGTCAGATATCTGGATTCAAGGCAGATTCTGGGAATAATCGGTCTGCGGCGAACCGGTAAAACGGTGCTCCTGAAGCAGCTCATAGATCATCTCCTGAAGCAGGGTTGCAGGAGGGACAGAATCCTTTATTTTTCTTTTGATGAAGAGGGGATTTCACTGGATGAGGTCGTACTGGAGTTCCAGTCGAGAACTGGCACCGACCTCTATAGTGGTGGGCAGCTCTATTTCTTCCTCGACGAGGTCCAGAAGCTCGAGGGCTGGCAGAACCAGATAAAACACTACTACGATACCTATCCTGATCTGAAGTTTTTTGTTTCAGGGTCTTCATCTCTTTTTTTGAGAAAGAAGGCGGAGGAGTCTCTTGCAGGCAGGATATTTTTGTTTAATCTTCCCGTGGTGAGTTTCAGCGAGTTCCTGCGCTTTAAAAACAAAGAAGGTCTGATTAAGCGTCCTGAGATGTTTAAAGAAGCACTGATGGAAGAAACGCTTCTTTACGCCAGAAGACAGCTTCCTGAGCTGATCACTGCCGACGAATCCTATGTTAACAAGTACGTCGAATCAATTGTCAATAAAATCGTTTATGAAGATCTCCCTAAAATATTCCCTGTAGAATATCCTGATGTGCTCAAGCAGCTACTCAAGGTCATCGCCTCAACTCCCGGAATCACCACTGATTATTCAGCTCTGGCAGCAGATCTTGGTATAAATAGAAAAACGCTTTCGAATTATATCTTTTATCTGGAAAGAGGCTTCCTGATACAGAAGTGCTATAACTTCTCAAAAAATCGCCTGACAAGTGAAAAAAAGCTTAAGCGGCTTTACCTTACCAGCACTACCTTTCTATTCCACTTATGCGAAAACCCGGAGCTGGGCAGGGTCATTGAAAATCTGGTAATAAACTCCTCAAATGCGAAGTTCTTTTGGAGGCGTGGCACTTCTGAGGTGGATTGCGTTTTGCTGCAGGATAACTCGATCATACCCGTTGAGTCTAAATACAAAAACAATATCCTGAAAAAGGAGATAAAAGGATTGATTAAGTTCCAGAAAGAGTTCTCTGCCAAAAAAGGCTATGTTGTTACGAAAGAACGCGAAGAAGAAATGAAGATAAACGGCAATCAAATAATTTTCACGCCTCTCTGGAAATGGCTCATCCAGCAGGAAGCCCCTACCGGCGTTTCCACCTGAGATTGGCTACGCGGCTGAAATGATCTGTGTTTCGGGTCAGGAGCTCTTCGTTGTTTGCCACTACGATTCCTGCTATAAGTATATTCAAGATATTCACTGGTTTCCCTGCATTCATAAGCCCGGCGTGTAATGAAGCTGCCTTCTGCGCCGAGGTTTTGTCGAAGCCCAGTATATCTACAGATTCGAGCAGAGAGCTGACTCCTGCAAGAGCTCCGATTTTCAGAGCGATTAGCTCCATAGTATAGCTCAAAGGCGTTTATTATATGTATTTAAAGATTTCCAGGGAACTATTGTTGCTATTTAATCTTCGTGCCATTTGCCACTTTCTTCTCTATGAGCAGCAAAACTGGCTCTTTCTCCCCCGCCGCGAGTATCATTCCTTTTGATTCTAATCCAAACAGCTTTGCTGCTTTCAAATTTGCCAGCACCACGACCTGCTTCCCCACCATCTCCCCAGGCTTATATGCTTTCGCGAAGCCTCCCACGATCTGCCTTGGCTTCGCCTCCCCTATGTCCACTTCGAATCGAAGCAGATTTTTACTCCCCTTTATCGGCTCTGCCTTGACGATTGTACCTGCTTTCAGATCCAGCTTCTGGAACTCCTCTATAGTGAGCTCCGTTTCCACTTCCACTTTTTTCCCGGTGCCCTTTAGTCTGGCTTTTTCCCTCTCGATTTCCTCGCTTTCGATGACTCTGAAGAGCGGCTTGACATCCTTTACTGGCTGATTAAAAGCGATTTTTTCTGTAGCAGAATTCCAGCTTTGATTGTGGATATTGCCTTCGTATCCAAGCATCTGCCAGAGCTTCTGCGCCGAGAAGGGCATAAATGGAGCAGACATCACAGCCAGGGTTCTCGCCAGATTCGCGCTGACGTAAAGCACGGTTGCTCCCCTTGCTTTATCGGTCTTTACGAGCCTCCAGGGGGCCATTTCATTTACATATTGATTTCCGGTTGTTGCGAGCTGCATTAACCGCGTAATTGCGCGTTTGAACTCGCATTTCTCTATTAATTCGCCTATCTCTCCCTGCGCCATTTTGCTTCCTTCCAGTAACTTCAAATCTCTCTCTTCAAATTTCCCGGGCTCTGGAATTTTGCTTTCGTAGAATCGCTCTATGAAGGAGAGCACTCTATGGGCGAAGTTGCCGAAAGTGGAGACAAGCTCTTCGTTATTTCTCCTCTGGAACTCGTCCCAGCTGAAATCAGCATCCCTCGTTTCAGGCATATTTATGGTGAGCGCATATCTCAGCGGATCAGCCTCAAAGGCAGTGAGGTAGTCGTTAAGCCAGACTGCATAGTTCCTGCTGGTGGAAAATTTGCTGCCCTCAAGGTTCAAAAATTCATTCGCCGGCACATTTGCTGGTAAGTTTAAATCTCCATGACCGAGCAGCATTGCCGGCCAGATGATGGTGTGAAAGGGAATGTTATCCTTGCCTATGAAGTAGTAAATCTCGGCGCCTTCTTTTTGCCAGAATTTCTTCCAGCCATCTTGTTTGCCCCTGCTTGAGAAGTACTCCTTCGTTGCTGAGAAGTAACCGATAACTGCGTCGAACCAAACGTATATTACCTTGCCTTCAGTGTGCTCAAGCGGCACGGGTACGCCCCATTCCAGATCTCGCGTTATGGGTCTATCCTGAAGGCCCTCTTTCAGCCAGTTCAATGTGAAGGTATTAACATTTGGTTTGAAAACTGCACTCTTTGTCTCAACCCATTTTATCAGTTCATCCTGAAATGCTGAGAGCTTGAAGAAGTAGTGTTCGCTTTCCTTTATACTCGGCTTGCCTTTGCAGTGCTTGCAGTAGGGATTTATGAGCTCCGCAGGATCTAAAGTGCGACCGCATGCATCGCACTGATCACCTCTAGCACCCTCCGCACCGCACCTTGGACATTTGCCTTCAACATAGCGGTCTGGAAGGAATTTCTTGCAGCTAGGGCAGTAGGGCAGGCGCATGGCTTTCTTATAGATATAGCCCTTTTCGTAGAGCCTCAGGAAGAAAGACTGAACTGTTTCGATGTGATTATTCGATGTAGTTCTTGTGAACAAGTCGTAGGAGCAGCCCAGATCTTTAAGGCTCTGGCTTATTACCCGGTGATATTTATCCACCACCTCTCCGGGAGTGGTTTCCTCGATCTCAGCTCGCACCGAGATCGGCGTGCCATGCTCATCGGTGCCGCTCACCATAATCGTATCGCTACCGATCATCCGTTGGTATCTCACGAAAATATCTGCAGGCAGATAGCAGCCAGCAACATGGCCCAGGTGAAGAGGCCCGTTGGCATAGGGCCAGGCGGTTGTGACAAGCACCCTTCTCTGCATAGATAGGCTATTTAACAATCGTAATATATTTAAAGATATTGCGAATGCAGAAGCAGCCACTTCCACAAAGGCTTATAAATTATTTTCCTTCCTTTTGTTATTTCTTCCCCTTCAAAATCCCCTGTTAATATTAAACCTTCTTTCAGTTTGAATTCCTCCATTGCTTTTATTAAAGATTTGACCTCCCTTTCTTTAGTAACTGAGTTATCTACGCTCCAGCAAACCTGAATCAGTTGATTGACTTTTAATCCCTCTTTTATGACAAAGTCTACTTCTCTGCCGTCTTCGTCCTTCCAGTAAAAAACTCTCACAAGCGGATTTGAAGAATAGTTTCTCCTCAGCTCTGTGAAAACCAGATTCTCAGCTAGTTTTCCAGTGTCACTGGAGAACCGCGGAACAGCGACTTTTAAAAATCCATTGTCGATGCAGTAAATTTTCACCGGATATCTCATGGCATCTTTAATTCGGTAAGAAAATATTGGAACTGAAAAGAAAAGAAAAACCTGGTTCAGGCAGGAAAAATATTCTATCAAAGTTTGCTTCCCTGTCTTTATTCCCTGTGATTTGAAGAACTTGTGAACTCTGGAAAAGCTGAAAGAAGAAGCAACGCATGTGAAAAGATAGCTCACCATGTTTTCAAGTAAAACCCTGTTTTTAATTTTATATCGCGATAAAACATCTCTGTATATCATGCCATCTAGATACTCGCGCAGGAGAGTAAGTTTAACATTTTCCTTCTCAGCTAAAGCGCACTCAGGAAAGCTGCCAAGCTCCATATATTCTCTGAAGACCTTTTTTATCTCATGAATTTTTGAAGAGTAAAATAGGAGCTTATCTTCCAGCTCTTTTTCGTACCCTTTTGCTCTAAGGAATTCTCTGAAAGAGAATGGATATATCTCCAGATTTATTATTCTTCCGGTCAGCAGAGTTGAGAGTTCAGATCTCAGAATTTTTGAAGAAGAACCTGAGACAAAAAATTTTACGTTATTCTTATCATAAAAATTCCTCACGAATCTTTCCCAGGAGGGAACATTTTGAATTTCATCCATGAAAAAATAAATCTTTTCATTCCTATCATAATCAAAATTTTCTATAAAGGCTTCGTAAATCACGTCGAGGCTCTTTTCATTCAGTGGAATGAGACGTCTGTCCTCAAAATTTACATAAACTATGTTTTTTTCTGCTCCAATTTCCTTTACCAGTTGAAACATGAAAAAAGTCTTCCCTGCCCTTCTCGCCCCGGTTATTCCAATACATTCTTTTAATGGAATAAAATCTTTATAGCCCACTTCTCTCTCAACAATCTCCGGCAGTTCGATCTCGAGCCACTCCTTCAAAACAGATAGCGCACTCTCTCTGTAGGTCATATTGTTCTATTTGTAGAACAAAAATATATACTTTTTGTTCTGTATATAAGACATAAATACTGGTTTCACGATTTACGCCTACACTCCCCTCTCGATTTCTTTCTCCATCTTTTTCCAATCTTTTACCGGTAGATTCATCAGAGAGATCGCCTTTGCAGTGCTGCTCTCTTTCTTTGAATAGATAGGTCTGATCAGCAATCCATCCTCAACTATCTCAATTCCTATGAATGCTTCCTCTATCAATCCCATCTTTTCTTTCAGTTTCTTGGGGATCTTAATTCTACCAGCTTTATCAACTTTTGAAATCAATATCATTTTACATTCCCATCAGTGCTCTGGTGATTGCAAACAGAATATCCCCGTAAATTATTGCTGCGAAGAATCCTGCGGTAATCGAAAGCATGAAAGGTAATCCTGGTGTGACCCAGACTTTATCTGCGATTTTTCCGTTCTTGGAGAGATCTTCCAATTGCTTAAGCATTTTTTCGTCTACTGTCACGCCTCCGCGCTTGAATTTCTTTATGACCCTGCCGTTTTTGAGCTCGATGCTCTCGATCAGCCTGAGGTGCTTATTTGCCAGATCTGAAATCCTCCATTTATAGCCGATGAAGATGTAAAGCGGTTTTTCCCTGATTTCGCTGAGGCTCAGGCTCTTGAGATTGTATAGCAAAAGCCCTAGGGGCACAATTACGGTCAGGATAACAGCGTTTCCGAAAGTGCTGAAAGCGAAGAAATTCAAAATCGGTACTTTTCCAAGTGGAAATGAAAGCGAGTCGAATTTAAATACCGGGAAGCTTGGAATTAAAAGCGAGATCGCTATAAGTGCTTTTGCATCCGCGCCTCCGAATGCTCCGAAGTAGAAGAGTGCATAGACAAACAGAAAAATGAAGCCGCCTGAGAGAAGCAGCTTGAAGAGGGAGCCAAAGCCTGTGTTGCTAAAGTCATAAACTGCAAATATCGCGGCAAAAACTAGCATCGGAATCCATACTTTGTTGGAGACACGGCGCGTTCTCCAGTCAGAAATGCAGGAGTAGAGCAAAAAAGGCGTGCAAACGGCTACTCGCAGCAGATCAGCGATCATCATTCCCCGTTCTTATTCTCCCCTGGTGATTTCAAAGTTACGCTCTGAGCCATAAACTCATTATCCATCGAAATCTCTTCATCATAGCTATCGTAACCCTCTTTCCTGACAACAAGTTTATATTCACCGGTTAAAAGCTTGAAAGAAGCGATACCGCTCTGCGTGGTAATATCTTCCTGAACCCTCTTTCTATCCTTATAGACCTCGACCCAGCATCCCTCCACAGGCATCCCGCTGGCATCCCTGACACTGACCTGAATACAAGCAATTTTGTTCTTTTTAGCGAATGGAGTCTTCTTCTCAGGGGCAGCCTCCTGAGCTGGTTCAATCAGAATCGCGGATGCCTCACTCGATATACTATCGATAAAACTTAAAATCAGATTTGTTTCAGCCTGTGGACTGGCAATTACAACAAGCATGGCTCTCGGGTTAATCCATCTCACAAATGCTTTGTCCTTATTACCGGCAATAACAACGTCTTCGATAGAACCATGCCGGGCCTTGTCAATAGCAGTACGAGCAGCATAGTACATTATGTTTAGAAGATCCGAAGAGCTTCTATCTTCCGCCAAGACATCATAATTCAGAAGCAAACCATCGCGGAGGAAAAATGCACTCGCAAGCACATCTGGAGAGCTATTAAGTGTTGTAATAATCCCCCCGAGCTTTTCATCCACATTATTCACTGACAAGCTCCCCAAATTTATTCACCATTCCAATATGCTTACTTTGATTCAAAGCACAGCAATAAAAGTATTTTAAATATGATATTATAAATCTTTTCATCCGTCTATCATTTAATGGTAATAAATATACAACAAACTAAAATTTTTAGTATAAAAATCAAAAATTTGAATTACTTTTCTAATAAAAAACAAAAAAATGCGAAAAATATATATACTTAGGTCTCATAATGATGTAGTTAGAGGTGATAAACGTGATCGACATCATTCACGCTCAGACCGTGCTTGCCAAGGAAGACCTGGAACGACTCAAGAAGAAGTCAGGCATCGCAGAGACCAAGAAAGCATTACAAGCAGCGGTTGATCACTACCTCAGATGCAATTGTATGAGTGAAATCAAAAAAGAGGTGAACAAAACATGAAGTTAGTGTTAAGAAAGAACGAGGAGGGTGTTTCGCCAGTTATTGGCGTCATCTTGATGGTGGCGATCACAGTCATACTGGCAGCAGTGATAGCAGCCTTCGTATTCGGAATGGGACCACCCAAGCAGGCACCGGATATGCACTGGAGCGGTATCGAAGCCAATTCTTCTTCTGCTCGAGGCGTAGCAGTTGGACAGACAAATGTAACCGCAAGTGACTTAACTGTTACGATAAATGGTCTAGCAGGTACGATTGAAGTCGTAGGACAATGGGGAACTCCCACGGCTAATATTGTAGCAGGCAACATGACATACTTCCTAGCGCCGTCAACCACGACT
>CAZVYP010000010.1:0-38370 GCA_964631075.1 uncultured Methanocellales archaeon | reverse complement strand
AGACCCGGTTCTGGATAAGAACGGAGGCTTCCAGGGCGCAGTTCACATTATCTCCGACATCACCGAGTGCAAGCGGATGGAGGAAGTGCTGCAAGAATTCGAGGAGCGCTACCACAGCCTTGTAGAGCTCTCTCCCGAAGCCATCGCAGTTCACAGCGGAGGAAAGATCGTTTTTATAAACACTGCAGGAGCAAGGCTCCTCGGAGCAACAAGCCCTGAGCAGCTTACTGGAAAACCGATAATGGATTTCCTTCATCCGGATTATCGTAACATAGTGAAAGAGCGGATTCAGCGGTTATATGACGAAGAAAAGGAAGTCACCTGGATTGAAGAAAAATTCATCAAGCTCGATGGAACCGTGATAGATGTGGAGGTGGCGGCAACTCAGATCGCCTACCAGGGCAAGCCAGCTGTTCAGGCTGTCGTTCGCGACATCACCAAGCGCAAGAAGACCGAAGAAGCATTGCGAAAAGTCTATGCAGAGCTGAAGGAGCTGTCTGAGCGGAGGATTGATTTCACAAATATGGCTGCACATGAGCTCAGAACGCCATTGACGCCCATCATTGGTTATCTCAGTTTGATGAAGAATGAGATCAAGGATGAAAGGCTGCTGCGCTATTTAGAGATTATGGAGCGCAATGCACAGCGCCAGAGCAAGTTGATAGACCGAATGCTCGATCTATCAAGGCTTGATGCAGGCAAGGTAGAGCTTGAAGCTTCAGATGTCGATGTGAATAAACTGCTTCAGTGGATACTTTATGACTATGCACCAACCGGGCGAGAGATCAAAGTTAAAGTGCCCCCTAATCTGGTTATAACCTCGGACGAGGACAAGCTCTTCCAGATTATTGATAATCTGATCTCGAATGCCATCAAATACAGTTCTTCGGATACTGCTATCAAGATTTGCGTCGAAACGCTGGGTGAGGATTATTTATTCAAAGTGATCGATCAGGGCATAGGTATATCGAAGGAGGAACAGAAGCGAATCTTCGAGAGATTCTACATCGTAGACGGCGAAAAAACCACGCGAGAGACCAAGAGGACGGGTTTAGGCCTTGCACTGGCAAAAGGCTATGTTGATTTATTGGGTGGCAAAATCTGGGTTGAAAGCGAACCTGGAAAAGGCTCTACTTTCTGCTTTACAATTCCCAGATAACTCCGGGTTCACCACTGTTTTCCTCGTTAACAGCGAAAATCTCTTAACAAAATTAATAAATAGAATGAGATTACAATCGTTTGAAGATAGTTCCTATGACGGAGAAAACGTCCCCTCAGGAAATTGTTGACATTCGATATAAGATGATAATGGCAATTGCATTTTTAATATTGGGGATATTAATTGCAGCAGCCATTCTCTGGTTCGTGTTTAAGAAGCTTTAAGTCCGGGATACCTTTTCGTCTCCGCACTGCAAGCATTTTACTGGAAACTTATCCGGGTCTTCCTGGAATATGAAGCCGCATACGTTGCATATGAAAAATACTTTGCTGGGGTCCAGCTCATACGCTTCCATTTCTATCATCCCATCCCATATTTATCTCCTATATTTCATGTATGTGTATTTTTTTATTAATTCTTTTTGCATATTATTATGATAGATAAACGGGAGTTCAGGGGGTCAGTTTCCCGTCTGCCATTATGATCTTCTTTTCCCTGTTTATATATTCAACTTCGATTGTGGCCCTTGGCTCTGTAACAAAGTCCCAGTGCAGATTTGATTTATTAAAGCCACCATACCCCTGGTTATTCCCGATTGCAACGTGCACCGAGCCACCGATTTTCTCGTCGGTTAATATATAGCCAATCGGACGGTCAATAATGGGATTAAGGCCGATTCCGAGCTCTCCAACCGAAACAGCGTTTTTACGCTGATATTTTTTCATATCAAGCTCAATCATGCGCCTGATAGTATCCTTCATTGCTTCCTCGCCCTCCTCAGCGCTGCATTTCTCGAGAACAAGTTTGCCGCTGCTGAACACCAGCCTTGCCCCCTTTATATTCTCTTCAGTCAGCTTGTCAGTGGTCAGAGGACAGTAAAGCCTGCCCTCAGCAAAGGTTTCAATCGGGGCAATAAACACTTCGCCCGCAGGCAGATTTCCACCTAGATCACCAGCTCTGTGCTTTTCTTCAGTAGCTATGCCGTCGTCAAGATTTATTCTCCGCCCGGCTATTTCCAGCTTCAGGTCAGTGCCCTTTGTATCCGTGATACGTACATATCTGGCGTTTACAAGCAATTTTTTCAATGCCTCGCACTGGCTTTTCAATGCCTCATAGTCGATAAGACAGCCTCCTAAAATCAAGCGTTTTAGCTCGCGATAGGGGATTTTATATTTTTTCGCCATTCCCTTCGTCGGCCAGCCCATATAAATCCACTTCTTCCCTGGCTTTGAGTGGATTATATCCCTGATGGGTGCTTTGCCCTCCCTCATTGCGGCAAGTTTTTCTCTCTTACCAAACAGAATACCGGGGTCTTCATACGGCTCGATAACCACGTAGCCGTCCATGGCTCTCACCAGCTCGAGTTCGTGGCGCGGCGCAACCCTGAAATACTCTTCAGGAATTTCCTCCAGCAATCGTCTGAAATAGCCATCGCTTGTGGCTGAGATAATGGGATAAGCACCCTGAAGCGCTGCCTGATATGCGATTTCCTCCAGGAAAAACTGCGTATGAGCACCCCCTTTTATATACAGACAGTCACCCTGCTTAACCAGCAGTGCTCTCAGCACGTTTCTCGCCAGTAGATCAATTTTTTCCTGCGGCAAATCAACACCCACCAGTAACTATACAGATATGATGAAAAAGCTTTTCTGCAGCTTTATACTTCTTATTCTTGATTGATATGCCTTCAAAACTTACGGATAAGCTTCGAATGCTTACCTCAATAGATGCCCCATCCGGTTTTGAAAAACCGATTAGAACCTACATCGCAGGCGAGATGAAAAAATACGTAGACAGGGTTAAGGTTGATCGCTTCGGTAATCTGATGGCCGTAAAGCCTTCGAAAACAAAAAACCCAGCGAAAGTGCTGCTTGCAGCGCATATGGATGAGATTGGCTTCTTAGTTCGAAATTTCGACGAAAATGGTTTCATTTTTTTTAACACGCTGGGAAGGTGGTCCGACCAGGTAGTTCTCGGGATGCAGGTGAAAATTCTGGGCGATAAAAAAACAGTATTCGGCACAGCTGGAGCCAAGCCCCCTCATATTATGACCGACGAGGAATTGAAAAAGCTTGTTAAAATCGAAGAAATGTTCATTGATACTGGCTTGAGCAAGGAGGAGCTGGAAGACGCAGGGGTAAGGATAGGTTCTCCAGTCGTCCCGATTACAAGTTTCAACGTGCTAAACGAAAAAAGAGTCATGGGCAAAGCCTTTGATAACCGCGTGGGCTGTCTGATTTTGCTTGAAGCCGCGAAGCGGCTAGCTGGCAAGAAGCTTAAAAGCGACATTTACTTCGTCTTCACCGCGCAGGAAGAGGTCGGATTGAGAGGGGCAAAAACAGCTATTTATGGAATAGATGCGGATGCCGCCTTTGTGTTCGAATGTACAGTCGCAGGGGATATTCCGAGCGTGGTGAAGAAGGACTCTCCTTCCGAACTCGGCAGTGGCAGCGCTATAACAGTCATGGACAGATCGATAATACCCCCTCAAGAGCTGCTTGAATATGTTTTCTCCACCGCAAAAGCGAAG
This sequence comes from uncultured Methanocellales archaeon, assembly GCA_964631075.1. Taxonomy (GTDB): domain Archaea; phylum Halobacteriota; class JAWCLZ01; order JAWCLZ01; family JAWCLZ01; genus CAZVYP01. Next base: position 34,681 of record CAZVYP010000010.1, on the reverse strand, counting down.
AGTATCAAATACCAGATCAAAAAACCACCGGCAAGCAGAACCGACGCAGGGGAAATACATCTCGCAAGAGGCGGAATACCGACCGCCGTGATTTCAGTGCCCTGCAGATACATCCATTCAAGTGCCAGCATCGTTGACCTTGAGGATATCGAAAATACCATAGCACTCGCAGTTGCAATACTGAAGGATTTCTCGCGGGAGCGATTGCTCATCTGATTTACATTCCCTGTTTCCTGAGGCTCCTGTATTCCCTCTCTGCCTCACGGCTTCGTCCCTCTCGATCAAGCAGAGCCGCAAGATTACCTCTGGCAGCCACGTTATACGGGTTAATCAGAATGGCTTCCCTATACGAGGCTTCATGACCATTGGGATAGAGAATATCCCGATCGAGATAGCAAGTTACTCCGGTGCAGATTTCCTTCAACGAAAGCATCTCCACAAGATTCAAAGCACGCTTTGCAACCTCAATATTCTCCCTGAGCTGTGCCCGCTCTTTTTTCTCCCGCGCGTTTTGAAGGCTTTTGCGGGAAGCATTCTGAAATTTGTCCAGCAGCTCTTTGAGGTGTGCTCCGATTTCAGGGAGATCGTAATCCGGTGTTTTCTGCACATCTTTTTTCCCGGCAGCTTCGAAGAGGGCACTGGTGATGCAGCTCCAGATGCTGTCTTCGATTGTACCGTTTAACACGCGCTTTTCATTCAGATATCGAGCTTTCGCCTCAGTATACCATGCTGCAAATGTTACTGGAAGCTGCTTTTCAGCTATAACCGCTTTTTTTGGGCTCAGAATAGCTTTTTCTTCCTGTGTAAGTAGCTCAGCGTGCGTTTTTGCTTTATGATGAAGCAGATTCGCAGTTTTGAGTTCTGCTCCGCAAACAGTGCATTTTGAAAAGCGCTCTTTTTTGTGAGCCATAGCTCTGCAGTATTACGAAGTCAAACTATAAAAGCCATTGCGGAGAAAAAATGAAGGCTAAAACAAATTATATTTTGTATCTGCGGAGGAACTTGTTCAGTGTCATTTCGAACTCGAGTTCGGAGTTAAAAATTTCCGTATGTGTTGCTTGAAGGATGTCTTTGAGCAAGATCAGTGTGTCATTTTCCCAGACGTACGAGAGTGGCATTTCGCCGAAATCTTTCAAAAGCTCCCTTTTGGACACAGGAAAACTGACTGATTTAGAAAGATTTAATTTATACTGCAAATTTATTGTTGAAACCACTTTAAATCAACTCATTATTGATGTTTTTTGAATAATTGATATGAATTATTGTTAATAACTGACAATATATAAATGTTTGTCTGATATATTGTAACAACTATAAAAAAGTGGGGGATGGATGTAATTGCGAGTTAGCCCAGAAGCGTGTAGGGCTCTGCAAATCCATTCACTGATTAACCCTTATGAGATCGTCTGCATATATACTCGAGTAAAGAGCACTGCGAAAGTATTGACACTAATGAGCCTTCTCGCAGAGTTCAATCAAAACTCCGCGGGTGCTCTTCGGATGCAGGAAAGCTATCTTAGCGCCGTGAGCACCGATTCTGGGCGTTTCGTCAATCAATCGAATACCCTTTGCTTTGAGCTTTGCGAGCTCCTGCTCAATATTATCCACCTTCAAAGCGATATGCTGTATACCCTCTCCCCTTTGCTCGATGAACTTCGCAATCGCACTTTCAGGAGAAGTAGCCTCAAGCAGCTCAACATTGCTTTCACCGATCGGAATAAACGCAACTTTCACCTTTTGCTGCTCCACAACCTCTACACCCTTAACTTCAAGTCCCATATCCACATAAACCTTGGCAACTTCATCTATGCTCTTAACCGCCACACCGATATGGTCGATCTTTTTAATCATTTAAACCCCTCAACTTTTTTTAGATTATTTTATTGACTTATAATAGTGCTGATTTTAATCAAATAAACATAGTCTTATATATTAGGGCCTCCCTATTCGAATATGCAAAATTCTGTTTAAGAATTTTTTGCAACAAAATAGGTGAATAAAAACATGGGATTTAGAGATAAAGGAAGTAGAAGTTTCGACCGAGGACCGAGAGAAATGCACCCGGCAAAGTGCGCGGACTGCGGAGTAGATACGCAGGTTCCCTTCAAACCATCTCCGGATAGACCGGTATACTGCAGAGAGTGCTACCAAAAACACAGACCCAAGCGAAGATTCTAAAGGCTCAGGCCTTTTTTATTCAAACCCTACTTACGTAGCCCAAGCTATGTATCCAGGTCTGTTTCTTTTTTTAATTAATCCCACAGAAAAACCTTATAATATCCAAAGAAAACTAATACCATTCGAGAGAGTACTCACACATGGTCAAAACCGAAAAATTCATACCCGCAGCTATTGAAGAGATAAAAAGTGCGATAAAAGGCCGGGCAATAATAGCCCTCTCAGGAGGCGTAGACAGCTCGGTCTGTGCAGCCCTTGCATACAGCGCGATAGGCGACGATCTCATTCCAGTTTTCGTAGACACAGGCCTGATGAGAAAAGGAGAAACGGAGAGGATCAAAAATACCTTCGGCCATATGAACCTGAGGATCGTTCACGCCGAAGAACGCTTCTTCGAAGCGCTGAAGGGAGCTGTTGATCCCGAGGAGAAACGAAAAATCGTGGGCGAGCATTTCATCCGCGTCTTTGAAGAAATCGCCCGCAAAGAAAGAGCCAGATACTACATCCAGGGCACAATTTATCCCGATAGAATCGAATCCGAGGGAGGCATTAAATCACACCACAACGTCGGCGGCATGCCGCTGCACATAGACTTCGACGCAGTAATCGAGCCACTCCGCGATCTCTACAAGGACGAAGTGCGCGAAGTAGCAAGAGCACTTGGCTTACCGAAGAGCATAAGCGAGCGAATGCCATTCCCGGGGCCAGGACTGGCGGTGCGCGTCATCGGCGAGGTAACACCACAGAAAATAAAAGTAGTGCGAGAAGCAAACGCCATAGTGGAGGAAGAAATCCTTGAAGAGCTGCATCCATGGCAGACCTTCGCAGCGCTGCTTGAAAAAGGCACAGGAGTAAAGGGAGATGTGCGTCTGCACGGCTGGATCATCGCGATAAGAGCGGTTGAATCACGCGACGGCATGACAGCCAGCCCGACGGAAATACCATGGCAGAAGCTCAAAAAAATCGCGTCCAGAATAACAAGCGAAATCCCCGAGGTATCAAGAGTCGTATACGACATAACACCAAAGCCCCCGGCGACCATAGAGTTTGAGTGATTGCCACAGTGGAGCTGAGATTGGGAGAAAAAAAGGTCAAAAATAAAAGATACAAATTCTTACTTCTTCTTTATCGTCTGGATAAACTCATCGATTCCCATAGCAGCGTAGGTAGCAGTCCTCAACGTGCCTCTGGAGCCCAGCTCGACTGCGACTCTGACAATGGTCTTGCGATCAGGTGCTTCAAGTATGTTCAGAAAGTCGTACTCACCGAGAAGTGCATACTGCGCCAGAATCTTCGCTCCCATTGCCTCAACTTCTTTGTTGACCTCTTTTATCCTCTCAGGCTTCGATTTGATTGTCTTCAGACCTTCGTCCGTCAGCGTCGTCAGCATAATATAAACAGGCATAATTCTCCCTCCAATTCTGAATTACACCTGCGTCTATAAAGCTTTTTTCAAGAAGCTAAATCCCGTATTTTCCATACAGCCTAGCGCGTCTATCCTCGAAGACCTGGATCTCACCGCGCACCTTCTCGATTAATCCAAGATCTATATCGCAGATCAGCTCGGTTTCATCTTCCCCTGCCTCGACAGCAAATCTGCCATACGGATCAGCTACGAGAGAATGCCCGAAGTAACTCTGCTTTTTATCACTTCCAACTCTATTGCAGGCTGCGATGAAAAGCTGATTCTCGATAGCCCTCGCCGCGAGCAAAGCGCGCCAGATATTCAACCTGGGCTTTGGAAACTGTGCGGGCACAAAAATAATCTCAGCCCCTTTAAGCGCGAGGATTCTTGCAACCTCGGGAAAGCGAATTTCATAGCAGATCATAACTCCAATAACGCCTGACCTAGCTTTAAAAGTTCGGATAGCATCGCCGCTGGCAAGATGCTTTTGCTCCTCAAGTGGGCTGAACAGATGGCACTTGCGGTATTCACCAATAACTCTATCCGGCCCAAGCACATAGGAAGTGTTAAAAACCTTTTTTCCCTTTATCTCCGGGATTGAACCAGCAATAATATGCACTGAGTGCTTCCTGGCTTTTTCACCCAGCAGATCGATAGCATACCTGCAATCTCCGGCTGAGAGCTTTTTTATCGCACTATAATCAAACCCGGCGAGCCACATCTCAGGAAGCAGGATAAAATCAGCGTGCTTCCTAGCGCAGGAATCAACACCACGGACTACTTTATCCAGATTCTCTTCATAGCGATTTGAAACATCAATTTGAACAGCTCCGATTTTTAAAGATCGCATAGAAATACCTCTACGCAGAAATAGATAAATCCTATCCCCGATGTGTTACCAAAAAGCTATAAGCCAGATCACTGCATTAAAGGCATATAATGGACGACGATAAGATCCAGAAAATGGCGAGAATGCTTGAGAAAGGCGGCAAGATGCTCGCTGCACACTGCGAATGCGGTGCGCCTCTGTTCAAATACCACAGCGAGATAGTCTGCGCTGCATGCGGAAAGCAGTACGAGAAAAAGGGCGAAGAATATATATTAAAAGAAGCGGTAGTAGAACCAAAAATCGCACAAGCCGCTGCACCAGCAGAAACGCCACAGGCAGCGCGAAACATAGAGCTTGCGGTAATAGAAAAACTCAACAGCATAGCCAGCGATTTAAAAAGCGAAACAGATCTGCATCGAATACACCAGCAATTGGAGTGCATCGAAATCGGCGTGAAAATATTGAAAGACCTTAAAAAGTAAGTCGAGGTATCCAAGCCTGGTATGGAGCAGGTTTGCTAAACCTGTGTCCCTCTGGGACTCGGGGGTTCAAATCCCCCCCTCGGCGTAAATCCGCCAGTTTAACGCTTCCTTTCATTGTTCTTGCTCACCGGAGTGAAAGCTTAGTGCTTTTCGATTTTTTCAACTTTTATTCCTGGCTCGTTTTTTTGTTAATCGCTAGCGATACAATTAAATATCACTAGCGATATATTACTTATGTTAGTGGATGAATATGGAAGTAAAAAGCTCAGTTCCAAGAGGTTTCTCGCGATACTACACACTCCATTTATTAAAAGAGAAACCTATGACAGGCAAGGAAATTATAGAGGAAGCGGAGAAAAGAAGCGGCGGCAAATGGAAGCCTTCAGCTGGTTTGATATATCCCCTCCTGGGAAGACTTCAGGGCGAGGGATTGATCGCTGAAGTGGAAGAAAGTAAATTCACGATAACAGTAAAAGGTGAGAAAACTTTGAATCAATATGCAAAGTTTCAAGCGCAAATGGAGAAGCAGCGTGAACTAATAAGACAGCTGGGACTACAAGCATACACAACAAGCAAGTTCGTGTTTGACGAAGCAATGGACAGACTCATTCCATTAACCACTTCAATAAGAGAAGACCTGGATAGGCATTCTTCAGATATGAGGAAGAACTTCCTTACCAAGTATGAAGCATTCCTCAAAGCAGAGCTAAAAAGAATCGATGAAAAAAAGAAACAAGTCAAGGACAAGCAGTAATTATCTTCATTAATGCTTCCCGTAGGAACAGATCTCTTGAGACGGAAATATCAACCTGCTGGAGCAGTTCATTTTTTTCTTAATTTTTCAACCCAATTTTCGACTTGATTTGCAGCTGGACTCTTTCGGTGTGCCAAGATATAGCTTACGATTTTATGGAAAAGATCCTCGATCCCCTGCTTTCCACGTATAGCCCCTGCTTCCCTCAAATGCTTGGTATAGCTCGAAATTTGCATATGATGTATCTTCACATCAGTTTTCGAGGCTAAGCGCTCGATCCTATCAACATAGGAAGATACATCGTCCTTCCGCTGCCGCCTAATGCTCTCTAAATATCTCCTAATTACCATTCTATCAAAACCATATTGTTAATTATGACTTATCCTTTGCTGCACTTTTCTCCAGGAATCAGTGATGAGAAAGCTTTCCTCCATATTCTCAATCATCCTGACTAACTTATTCATTGGTGCTGAAAATGTGAGTACATTCTCAGGAACACAGGGACGTGCTGAGACATCGAACATACCAATAACTCCTCTTGGACGCTTAGAATCCTTTTCCTGATATGGATACTGCACAATCGCGGAGCAGCCAGCTCCAAATGGCGCAAATACTCCATTGGGCTCTGCTTCATCAAAATTTGCCAGGGTAAAAAGCCCTGAGAGCACATCAGGCGGTGCAAAGAAGATAGCGACCTCAGGATTGTCTGATTCCTCCAGCATGTCCCACCTCTTAAATACCACTAACCGAGCTGGTGCTTTAAATGGAGGTGAATATTGCATCGATTCTTTAACAAGCTCTGGTGATTTTTTATAGCGCTCCCCCTCAAGTTTACCAGGAATACCGCAGGAGAGGAAATATTCAAAGTTAGGCCTGATTTTTACGGCAAAGCCAAGATATCTCCTCCCTCCAAAACAGCCGATTGAGTCCGCATTAAAGCAGTAAGAGCTACCCTGTCTCACATTAGATAATGCCTCAATTACACACCTTGGTGCTGAATGAGGTTTAATCAGTTCAGCGTGCCCTTCCTCGTCGGTGTAATAGAAAGTGATTGGAAGATCTGCATCGTTAAAATACTTTTTCCAGAGAACACTGAATTTCTCTTTGATTTTTATATCCATAAATTGACCTCCATTTATGAATTTTGCACCCAGCAATATATACTATGATGTTCACGTTAATGAGCAGACAGTATTGTATGCAAGACTACACTGTCCAAAAGGTTTTTCTTACCTCCTGTGAAAGAGAACATGGGGGTGAACTATGCTCTTCGTTACATTAGTAAAGTTTAGGCGGAAGCCGACGAAGGCCGATTTGGAGAAAACGAAGAAGATGCTGAGCGAATCAGCGAAGGCCGGAGGGAAGATTTTAGCTTTCTACTGGACACTGGGCAGATATGACGCAGTCTTGATTTCAGATTGCCCTGATGAAAAGGCCCATATGAAGATGGCGATACAATTCGGCGATTTATGCGGCACTGAATCGCTGGTAGCTATCCCAAGAGAAGAAGCTGAAAAATTCGTCGAATAAAAGGTGAAGGTGAGAACTCAGAAAATGTTACTCACCTTATTTTCTCAAAATTAAAATCTCTCCCCCTATTAAATTTAAGTTAAGAAAAATAAAAAAGAAAAAATTGTTTTTGTTTTCAGCCAGGTCGCTTTCTCGCGATATATATTATCATCAAACTTGCTATAGCGATTGCTGCTTCAAATCCCGGCATTGATTTTTGAGTTGGCGCGGGAGTAGGAGTTGGAACTATCAGCAGGAGGTTGTGAACCTGTGAGGTAGGGTGCAGGGTTATCTCATTTTTGTGACACGGGTTGCATGTCAGTTTAGGGTAGTTCTTTGCTGGTGGCACGTTGTAGTTGAGGCCATCGTCGGATCTGAATGTATGAGTCCGCTGATCCCACTGGTATGCCAGCTTTCTGCTCTTTGCCATGTGGCAGTCGACGCAGGTGGCGACGTAGTGCTTCAGCTCAACGCTTGCATGACATTTTCTGCACAGTGCTTCTGTGCTGTTAACTGGTGGTTCGTAGTCGATTGTGAATGATCGTCCATCTGATCCTTTATAGAATTCAAGAAGCGGTGGCTTTATACGGGCATAAAGCTCTGTGTCATATTTTGTGAGGATGCTTGAGTACTGCCTGTCAGTTGTATCATGCGCGCTGTGGCATTTTATGCACGGGGTAGCTCCGTAGTGCTTGCTCTGGGTAATGTCGTTATACTGATTTCTGTATCTTCGATAGGGATCAAGACCTGTGACTGTTTTCTGGCTGTGACATTGACCGCATAGCTCGCTCGAGTTGTCCTTTCTGATGTTATACTTTGAGGAGCCTGCGATGTGATCGCTTCCAGGTCCATGACACCGCTCGCAGCCTACTCCTTCAAATTTCCATGTGCCGCTTTGAAATGGATTGCTCCCTGTAAACTTGGTGCCCTTTGCTTCGTAGCCTGTGGTGTGGCAGATAGCGCAGGTGAAGTCTTTTTCTTCTTCAATTGCATTCTGCTCCCACTGCTTTTTCTCAACGATATACTGGTCTGGAACGATGTGCCCGGTCTTGTTTATCCATACAACGAGATTCTTGCCCATGAAGGTGTACTGCAGATCTTTGGTATCCGTTCCGTTTGGCCGGGGATAACCCGCTTTGATGGCATCCTCTGCTTTTATCAGCGCTTTTGAGTGGGCGGATTCCTTCCATAAATTATAGATTTCTTTGTGACAGTTGCCGCAAACATCTGATCCAACATAATCTGCTCCCAAAACGGGATTAATGGTAACTAAAGCAAGGAATACGATAATAAATATGGTTTTTAGATAGCTCATCTATGTACCCCGTCTTTTCTTTAACCCGCATGAGATAAAACTTTTGCGTTGAAAATAAGGGAATATAAAATAAAAAGATGAAATCGCCTAGAATGTCGTTTCATCTATCAATCCAAGATCTATGTTTTCCAGCTCAGTTGTATCGCTGATCATTTTTTCTAACTCTGTACTGTAGCTGTCGATGCCGCTGACCTCGCTTTCGGAAACATTTCCAGATGGCGTGGACGTCGGTGTAGCTTGTTTTTCTTTACCCACACATCCAAGTACCAGCATTCCAAGGATCAGGAGGATTGCAATTGCGATTTTCATCTTTCTCATGACGACCCTCCATATTCAACCGAGATATCTGTTGCACTCAAGCTTCCAGTTGAGGTGCTGGTTCCTTTTTTCGCAGTATAAGTGCCAGTTCCCTTCAGGATTGCTATCCCGGTGCCCTCTGCGGTTAATGTTATGCCTGTTCCCTGTAGCTCCACTTTGAACTTTGTGCCGGTTATGGTAGCACTGCCAGTGCCTTCATAGGCTGTTACGCTGCCCGACTGGTTTTTCAATCCGAAACCGCTTACCGTTTTAGACGTGTTGCCATCTTTATCCGTGATCGTTAGCGTACCCGTACCTGAAACAGTAACTGTACCCGAGCCTTCGATTATCGCAGTGCCGTTACCCGATGCTTCGAGCTTACCGGTTCCGACCAGTATCGCTCCTTTGACGTTCTTGTATTCTTTGTACAGCTCTCTCAACTCGCTGGCAGCGTTTTTGAGATATCGATGTGCATCAACGAGGTAGCTATTTGCTTCTACAAGGAATTTGTTTGCCTCTGCGAGATTTGTCACGTGTCCGTAGGTATCGATACCACCATGGGTAGCGTAGGCTTGCTTTGCTTTGTCGAAAGCTGTATCTGCCTGCGATAGCCAGTTGTTGAATTTTGCCAGCCCTGTCTCAAGACCCGTAGTTTGAATTCCCCGTGCCTTGAGTGCCTGGATTTCTTTGTCTAATCTATTTGCAAGCTCGTGTGCCTTGTTAAGGAACAGCTCGATTCTGTTCTTCAGGATGTAGCCAAAATAGTACTTGACCTCGGCTCTGATATTCTGCCACTTGGTCTGGACGCTCTTCGCCACATTTATCAGATCTCTTGCTGTCGCGGCATTTTGAACTTCAACTTTCTTCTGCTCAAGCTCGTTTATATACTGCTGCAGGTTGTCGGATGCCTTGAAGGGTACAATTCCCTCGCTCTCCGCAAGTCCCACATTGTATTTGACTATCCCCAGATATGAAATCGCGTAATCTATTGCTTTTATCATGTAGGCTTGAGCGGCTTCTTTCAATACCCTGGTGGTCTCATTATTTTTAGCCTGCTGATACTTTGCCCTCGCATCCTGGAATTTCTGCCTGGCATCAATGTAAAGCTGCTTTGCTGCAACATATTTATCCTTATATGTTTGATATTGCTGGGTTGCGTATCTGTACTGCTCGATTGCATTTGAATCCGAAGCGAGCACGGTCAGGGGTACTCCACAAAGCAGGATTAATGCGAATACCACAGCGACTGTGCTTTTCACGCGTGTTCTCATTATTCGACCTCCATTCTTCGTTAAATAATAAAAAGATCAGATTATCTAATAAGCATTCTTTTACCCCTGTAGAAAAAATAGTAAAAAGAGAGGCAATTTTTTAATTCAAAGCTTTATTAGGCTTTATTAAGGTTTACAAAAATTATTTATTTCTAATTTATCATATTTCGTACAGATATGCGCAGAAAAATCGCTGTGTTATCTATTCTATTACTGCTGACAGGCCTCTCCACTGCAGCATCATTTTCCACCATCCATGGCACTCTATATGAGTGGTCAACCTTCGAGCCACTCAAAAATGTGATTATGACCATCAACACAACTCCCCCTCAGGAATTTGTTGCAAAAAACGGAAGCTACAGCTTTAACCTAACACCGGGAACATATCTGATCGAAGCGAAATATTACCTCAACAACTCGCTGATATACTGCGCAGAGGAGAACATAACCGTGACAGGGGAGGGCGACTACATTATAGACCTGATACTCTTCCCCTCACTTGGTGAGGACGAGAAGCTATTCGATGCCCCAAATTTCACTATAAGCGAGGACATAAATTTGACTGAAAAAGAAGAACCAAAGGAAGAGAGCCCTCTGCTTTCATATGCCGCAATAACCCTGACCATTGCAGCAGCAGCCATCATCATATGGTACTTCAGATTCCGGGGAGCAGCACCCTTGCCGCCTGTTGCTGTCAAAATTTCTCCTGAACTGCCAGAGGATCTGAAGCAGGTGCTTGAGCTGATAGGCAAAGCCGGGGGAAGAACAACCCAGAAGGACCTGCGAAAGCAGCTATCGGTATCTGAGGCAAAAGTGAGCCTTCTGCTAACCGATCTCGAGGACAGAGGGCTGATCAAGAAGATAAAGAAAGGACGGGGCAACGTCATCATACTTGTCGACGAAAAAGAGAAGTATAATAATAAGACTGAAAACAAATAATGCAAATAAGAAAAGAGCAATTAAAGATTTTTAAAGGATAAATAAAGTATTATTAGCATTTTAAACTCTAATAAAGCTTTATTTTAAAAAATAATGAAAGTATGCTTATAAATTTTTCGAGACTATATATTGTTAAAAAATTGGAGTGGATAAAAAATGAGGAGAATAACATTGGCTCTGTTCATGCTGGCAGCACTGGTCACGCCAGGAATGGCGGCACAGGCTGGGCAGTGCTAAGAGGCACAGGCTCCTTTGAGACCTGGAAATGGGTTGTGCTGCCGCCAAGACCGGCGCCTTTGGAAGTTGAGTAGCAACCAAAACTTCTTTTTTATTTTTTTAAAATCAAAGTTAATAAATATAAAGCCAGTATCAATTGATTTAATGCGCTTCAGGGTCAGACTCCGGGACTTCATCATAACCAGGGATGACTGGATTTTTTCTGTGGTGGACTATCACAGTGAAGATAAAAAGGGCTTACGCTGCATGCTGCGCTACATACCGAGTGAAGCTGGAGAGAGAGTGAACAGCGAGGGGAAGCGGTTTAAAAAGCTGGATTTCGAAGAAGCCTATGCTTTTCTGGAAAAGAAGAGACCAGGGTATGTTCGGGATGTGCACATAGTGCCGTTTAAAGACGTTAAATTGATACTGCGCGCTGATGAGGGATTGAAAAAAATCGAAGAACCAAGGGTAAAAAATCTTGTTAAATTGTTTTCAGATGGAGGCATCTCTCAGGATAAAATGGGCATAACCGGCTCAAGGCTATGCGGTTTAGCCGGGCAGAGTTCGGATATTGATTTCATCGTATTCGGAGACTCTTGGTATAGAGCAAGAGAGCTTCTGGAGAGAGAGAAGGCAAAAAAGAACGGCATAGTAACAGAAATTAACTCAAAAATGTGGCACACCATATACGAGAAGAGGAAGCCAGAACTCAGCTTTAAAGACTTCCTGAAGCACGAGAAGCGAAAGGGCAACCGTGGAATGATAGAGCGCACCTATTTTGACCTCCTGTACGTAAGAGACTGGGAAGAAATAGGCACCTGGATTGGAAAGGGGGCTGAAGTGAGACGCGACATCATCAGGGTAAAAGTTGTTAATGCACATTACGCTTTTGACTCGCCAGCTATCTACGATGTTGAGCACGAAGAGGTCAAGCAGGTGCTGTCCTACACCCACACTTATGCAGGTCAAGCACTTCCGGGAGAAACGATTGAGGCAAGCGGGAAAATCGAGCGATATGCAGATGGAAAGCGAATGATCGTGGGGAGCACACGGGTTGCGAAGGGAGAGTGGATAAAATCGCTAACGCTGCTCGAAAAGGGAAAGTGATATATGAATATGATGAGAATAAGAATCGTTGGTGTTATCTTGAAATCCAGCTTGATAATCGCATTAATAATTTGCCTGTCCATTTCGTCGGTATCGGTTAAAGCAATAGATGACAAGTCAGTACTTTTCCTGACCACAGGAGGAAGAACTGACCTTGGAATTAATTCAACAAGCGTATCAGAAGGCCTGACAACTTTTGCCCAGAATCTTCAAAATGCGGGTTTCACTGTTGAGGAACGCGCATGGATCTCATCCGAAATGTTGAGCAAATACAGGGTTCTGGTTATACACGATGCTGCTTTTTACAGCCCGAGCTATACACCGCTGATAAAAGATTTCGTAAATAATGGGGGAGGACTGCTTATCTTCAGCGAGGGACTGAACAATTATGACTTTGATGAATTAACCTTGCAGTTCGGGGTGAAAATAAATAAGGACTCGGTATACGAGAACAGCAATATTATCGAGATCTCAACATTCAGCGATCATCCCATATTCAAGGGCATCAAAACGCTGCAGGGAAAATTTAGCTCGGTAACAGCAAAACCACCTGCTCTTGAAGCAGCAAAGGGCAGCCTTGATTCGTATATTTCCGGGGAGAACCAGCGCTCTGCCCCGCCGGTAATCGCTGTTTCACAGCTAGGAAAAGGTAAAGTGGTAGTAATCGGCGCCCACCACATCTTCAGAAATTATGATATACAGGTGAGAGACAATCTGAAATTCGGGGTGAACTGCATAGACTGGCTATCTACAGCAGCGGTAGCATCAACGGCAACACCGCCAACGACAGCGAAGACTGTAACGCCAACAGCAACGCCCACGAAGCCAGCACCCGGCTTTGAGGCAGCAGCCAGCGGGATCGCATTGATAGCAGTCGCGTTACTTGCTATAAGAAAGAGGTAGGTGAGATACAGGGAGATAAGAGATAAAATCAGTAAAAGTTCTAAAAAAAGCGGCTGTGGTCCAGTGGCAGGACAGGGGCTTCCCAACCAACCTTTTTTGCAAGCAAAAAAGCTTGACCAAAACGGGATAAGGAAAAAGCCTCTAGCCCGGGTTCGAATCCCGGCAGCCGCATTTGATTTTCACAGGTTTACTGCGCTTGCATAAAATATTTATCACTGAATGTCTTACATAGTAAGTAGTGTAAGACATGCAATCCATTACGCTAAGCTCAAAGGGACAGATTGTCATCCCTGCAAAAATCAGGAAAAAATACGGATTGAAACGAGGAGAGAAGCTAATTATCGAAGATGCTGACGGCTACATTAAAATCCTGCCGGGGACAAAGCTTACGGACCTCTGCGGTTCGGTAAAGCTTGATATGAAAGCTGTGAGAAAGCTGATAGAAGAGATGCGGAAGGAAGAAAGGTATTAGATGATTAAGGTGCTGATTGACACAATGCATATAGCCGCGCTTTTAACAGACGAAGGCGGCACTTACTCCGTGCTAGCGCAGGCGTTGGATGAAGGGAAAATCGCCGGTGTGATCTCGGTTGTTACTTTGACCGAGCTGGCAAAGATCCTTGGGATTGAAAATTACAGGGAAAAGATAAACCAATTGATCTCTTCAAAATTGATTTTCGTAGAAGTCGACAAAATGATAGCGATATGCGCTGGAGAGCTGCGTCTGAAATACGGACTTCCAACTGCAGATTCGCTGATTGCCGCAACAGGAATAGTGGAAAACGTGAAACACATTCTGACCGATGATTCTCATTTTGACACCACTAAAAATCAGATAAAACCGGTTGATCTCAAAACAGCTTTGAAGCTTGCTTCTAAGTGAAAGGATCTATTCAGATGTCCAATGTTCGAATGGGTGGAGACACGCTTTTCTAATCTTATTCCCACTCGATGGTTACCTTTATCTTCGCAGGCTGCTTGCCAGCAAATAACTGCTTCTGCACGTAGAGCGTGCCGATGGCGATGCTCTCAGTGGCGCCCTCTGTAAATCGGTATGTGTTCTTGGTGGCCCTTTCAAACGTCATTTCGATTTCTTTCTTCAATTTACCCACACCCGTTTTTTAAATCTTGATTTACATTATGAGATTTAAACCTTTGGCACGAGGCGGGTGAAAGTAATATTATAGATAGTCAGATAATAAACAGGGGTCTAAATGACGGTGAACAAAAGTGAAGCGGATTTTGATCGCGCGGTTGACTTCCACGGACACAGGTGTCCCGGATTATACATCGGCTACAGGGCGGCGAAGCTCGCGCTTAAGGAGCTTGGAATCATGCGAGCGGAGGACGAGGAAATTGTGGCTATTGTCGAGAACAACTCCTGTGCGGTTGATGCTATTCAGAGCATGCTGGGCACTACTTTTGGGAAGGGGAACCTCTTCTTCAACGACTATGGCAAGCACGTTTACACGGTTTTGAATAGAGGGGATAACAGAGCAGTTAGAATTTCGCTGAAAGAGTTCAAAAGAGGTAAATCGAAGGAGGAGACATTGAAGTTAATGCACAGGCTGTCTGACAAAGATCTGTTCGACGTTAAACATGTGAGTATTGTTCCACCTACTGAAGCAGAGATTTTTAGGTCGGTTAAATGCGAGGTCTGCGGAGAGCCCGCGATAGAAACGAGGTTGAGAGTGAAAAATGGAAAGTTGATGTGCATACCATGTTTTGAGTCGAAAACAGAGAAATAGGTTTAAATAAAGTGAGGGAAATCTCGGATAGCTGGTGAAAACGTGAAGGCAGCAAAGCTTCATAGGCCGGGTGTTATTCAGACTGGCTTTAAGAAAGGCGTGGTTGATGCACTTGCTAATGGCATTATGAAGCGAATTACCGAGGATTTAAAGATCACTTGTATAAAGTCTGTGAGAACCATCGAAGTCTACACGATCGATAAACCTCTTTCGATTTCGCATCTGAGGAGAATTCAAAAAGAGCTGCTGACTGACCCTGTAACCCAGCTCTCAAGCTTGAATAAGCCCATTGCCAGTGCATGGAACTTTGACTGGCTGGCTGAGATCGGGTATAAACCTGGTGTTACCGATAACGTGGGGAGAACAGCCGTGGAAGCAATCGAGGATCTGCTTGGAGTAAAATTCGAAGCCGGTGAAGCTGTTTATACCTCCCGTCAGTATCTCTTCACAGGCAACATCGCGAGAGCTGAAGTCGAGAGGATCTGTCGCGATCTGCTTGCGAACGAGTTGATCGAGAGATGGACGATTTTCAGCTCAGTGGATTGGGATGGAGAAACTGCAGCTACTATACCAAAGGTGAAAGGGGATCACTCTCCAAATGTTAATTTTATAGATCTCGCAGTTGGAGATGCCGAGCTGCTTGAGATCAGCAGGAGAGGTGTGCTTGCGCTTAACCTGGAGGAAATGAAAGCCATCGCAGCTTACTATCAGAAACCAGAGGTCATAGCGGAGCGAAAGCTGGTCGACCTGCCCGAGAGGCCTTCTGATGTAGAGCTCGAGGCACTTGCGCAGACCTGGTCGGAGCACTGCAAGCACAAGATCTTCAACGCCTTAATTTCATATGAGGATGGAAATGGGAAGAGAGATATAAACAGCCTTTTCAAAACTTACATAAAAGGCTCGACAGATAAAATAGCGCGTAATATCGATTTCTTGGTATCGGTGTTTAAAGACAACGCCGGAGTGATAAAGTTCAATGAAAGCTGGAACCTGGTGCTGAAAGTTGAGACGCACAATGCTCCTTCTGCGCTGGATCCCTACGGTGGCGCACTCACCGGTATAGTCGGCGTGAATCGCGATCCGATGGGCACTGGTAAGGGTGCGAAGCTGATTTTCAACACCGATGTTTTCTGCTTTGCCTCGCCGTTCTACTCAGAACCCCTGCCGCCCAGAGTGCTGCATCCAAAGAGGGTGTTTGAAGGAGTGAGAAGGGGTGTGGAGCACGGTGGAAACAAGAGCGGCATACCGACCGTGAATGGCACAATATATTTCGACGATCGCTTCTTGGGCAAGCCGCTGGTGTACTGCGGCACAGGCGGCATTATGCCCTCGATGATAAATGGCGAGCCGTCGCATATCAAAAAAGTTAAGGACGGAGACCTGATTGTTATGACCGGCGGGAGGATCGGGAAGGATGGTATTCACGGTGCAACTTTTTCGTCTGAAGAGCTGCACGAGCTATCTCCCACAAGCGCGGTTCAAATCGGCGATCCGATTACCCAGAAAAAGATGTATGACTTCCTGCTGGAGGCCAGAGACCTGGGGCTATACGGTGCTATAACTGACAATGGAGCAGGCGGGTTATCCTCCTCTGTTGGAGAGATGGCCCAGCTAAGCGGTGGATGCGGGATAAACCTTGAAAAAGCGCCTTTGAAGTACGCAGGTTTAGATCCATGGGAAATTTTGCTGTCCGAAGCTCAGGAGCGCATGTCCCTGGCAGTTCACCCAGATAAAATAGAGCAGTTTTTAGCTCTTGCTGAGAAGCGGGGGGTTGAAGCTACGGTGATGGGCAAGTTCACGGGTACCGGAAAATTCCATGTGCTGTATGGCGGGAGAACCATTGCCTATCTTGATATGGATTTCCTTCACGAAGGTGTGCCCCAGATGAAGCTCGAGGCAGTCTGGATTCCCGTGGAGCAGCGAGAGCCTGAGATACCACAACCAGAAGATTTAACGGCAGCGCTTAAAGCGATGCTCTCAAGCCTCAACATATGCAGCAAAGAATATGTTATAAGGCAGTATGACCACGAAGTCCAGGGGGGCAGCGTGATTAAACCGCTTGTGGGATTGAACAACGACGGACCGAGCGATGCAGCAGTAATCAGACCCCTTTTAGACTCCTTTGAAGGAGTGATCGTGGCAAACGGCATAAACCCTGCGTACAGCGATATCGATACATACCACATGGCAGCGTGTGCGATTGATGAAGCTATCAGAAATACAATCGCTGTTGGAGGTAGTCTCGCCCGCATTGCGTTAAATGATAACTTCTGCTGGCCATCTCCGCTTTTCGATTCGGAGAAGAACCCGGATGGAAAATACAAGCTGGCGCAGCTCGTGAGAGCAAACATGGCGTTGTACGACTACACCACTGCTTTTAACACCCCCTGTATCTCGGGGAAGGACAGCATGTCGATCGACTACAAATACAAAGATGATAAAGGCGGGGAGCATAAGATCTCAGGACCCCCTGCGCTGCTTATAACTGCAATCGGAAAGATCGGCGACGTAAGAAAAGCGGTTACAATGGATGTTAAGGCAAGCAGCGATCTTGTGTATATTCTGGGAACCACGCGACTGGAGCTTGGTGGCTCTGAGTACTATGCAACGTTTGGACATACTGGAAATAGCGTGCCGGAAGTCGATGTGGAAAAAGCAAAGAAGCTGTACAATGCACTGAGCAGAGCAATCGAGCTCGAGCTGGTTGCAAGCTGCCATGATATCTCAAACGGCGGACTGGGCGTGGCACTTGCCGAAAGCGCTTTCTCAGGCGGACTTGGAGTGGAAGTTGATCTGCGGAAAGTGCCGCGCGACGGCGTTAGCAGAGATGACATCATTCTGTTCTCTGAATCGCAGAGCAGGTTCATCGTCACCATTGCACCCGCTAATCGGGCTGAGTTCGAGAGAGTAATGGAGGGCAATGCATTCGCGCAAATTGGCAGAGTTCTCGAGAATGAGCACTTCGCCGTGACCGGGCTCGGTGGAGATGTTGTTATAAGGGCGAACATACAGGAGCTGAAGGAAGCATGGCAGAGCACACTGAGGTGGTAGCTGTGAAAGAGAAAAAGCCGAAAGCGATTGTTATCAGCGGATATGGCATTAACTGTGAAAACGAAACCGCCCACGCTCTTACACTTGCTGGTGCCGATTCTAAAATAGTTCACCTCAGCAAACTGATGCACGGCGAGGAGAAACTAGAGGACTACCAGATCATGCTCATACCCGGAGGGTTCTCAGGCGGCGATGATCTGGGTGCTGGAAGATATTTCGCCAACAAGCTCAACTACCGCCTCGGCGAGGAGTTCTATAAATTTATTGAGGCAGGAAAGCTGATCGGCGATATCTGCAACGGCTTTCAGGTCATAGTGAAGCTCGGCGTGCTCCCCGGCTTTGAGCCGGATTTTAAAGTTCAGAATGCCACGCTGGCTTTCAACGACTCAGGGAGATTTGAAGACCGCTGGGTCTATCTGAAAGTAAATCCCCAGTCGCCATGCGTATTCACGAAAGGAATTGAGAAGCTCTATTTGCCGGTTAGACACGGCGAGGGCAAATTTATTCCTGCAAATAAAAAAGTGCTGGCGAAGCTGTGGAGCAACAATCAGGTCGCTCTGCAGTATGTCAATGAAAGGCTGGAGCTTGCCAGCTATCCCTATAACCCTAATGGCTCGGTGGATAACATCGCCGGTATCTGCAGTCCAGGCGGGCGGATCTTCGGGTTAATGCCGCATCCTGAAGCTTTTACTCACTTCACCAATCACCCCAGGTGGACAAGGATTAGGGAGGCAATGAAACGAGCAGGCAAGCAGATGCCTGAAGAAGGAGACGGCATTAAGATTTTCAGAAACGCCGTGGAGTTTGCACGAGAGCATTTGATTTAGGCGCCTTTTTCTTTTTAGGTACCTTTTTAGTGACCTTCGCTTCGCGATCGAATTCATTCATTATGCTGAAGAAAACCTCTATTGCTCCTGCAACCTGCTCGCCTTTTCGAGTAAGAACAATGCGCTTCACTCTACCCTCATGCTGAAATCTCACCAGTCCATTCTTCTTAAAAATCGAGAGCACTTTTTCGGTGTGGGCAAACGTCGATCTGGTTTCGCGCGAGATAATTGATACGTAAGGGGACTTATTTTTCCTGACCGAGAGCAGCATCCGCGCTGGTTTCTCCTGCAGAAAAAGCTTTTCAAGCTCGCTGGACATTTTACCTCCTGCTCAGCTTAAATGGTGATATGTAGTCTCCATATTTTTCTCCAGCCCTGATCAATCTCTTCCGCTGCGCTTCCATCATTTCGAATACAACCCCGGGGGTATCGAATACCCTTGTGCTGTAAATCTCAGTAATACGATCTATTTTGGTCAGATTCTCTTTAACTCGAATCGTGAACTGCTGCTCGTAATCCTCTCTCAGGTAATCCTTGCTGAGAACTGCTTTGAAGAGAGCGCTCAGAGCATCATACGTCGGTATCCGCCCTGTGGGCGTTTCAATCGCCTCGACATTTCCGTGGACGCGCAGTTCCATCCACTTATACCAGACTATCTTATCCCTTTTTTCGTTCAAAAAATTGCCCTTATTGTCTCTAAGGAAGTAGTTCACCGAAAAGATAATGGGCCTATGTTTCAGCTTGGCGCCAAAATCGAGATTGTTCTGAATATACTCGCCTACTGGTATGGATAAGAAGTCAAGGTTGGACATTGGATTAAACTCCCTCACCCCTTCCTTACCCAGAGTGGCCGCAGTAGTCTCGGATTCAAGCGCAGCTCCCTTGGTGACTATCCCGTGGACCCAGTCGAAGGATTCCTCAACAGGAACCCATGTATCTGAATCCCGGCCACCATAAACTATTCCGCCTAAAATAACGCCTTCGGGATTGTCGATATTTGGATCCGCATTTTCGAGCATCTTAAGGTCGAGGGTAAACCTGGCGTTGGGATGAGAGCAGGTTATCTCTTTACCTTTCGAATCTCTCTTTCCAATCCACCACTCACCCGAATAGTTATATCCCTTTGAGGGCACTTCTCCATCCCTGCCAATCCAGTGCGCGTGTCCTTTATCTGTAACAAGCACGTTGGAAAATATGATCTCTCCCGGGCTATTAAGTGCCCTCCAGAGTATCGCATCGTCCTTTGAATTTATCCCCTGAATTATGCCAAACATCCCTTTTTCCACATTAACCGCTCTTGCTTCACCGTTTCTGTTTCTGAGGAAGGCAATATCGTCTCCTACTATTGTTCCCCCCTCTAACATTGCAGTGGAGGTTTTCCCGCAGAGAGAAGGAAATGCTCCGCTAAAATAAGTGATTCTATTTTTCGGACCGCGAACACCCATAATAAGCATGTGCTCGGTCAGCCAGCCCTCCTTTGCCCCCATTTTTATTGCAGGACGCATTGCCAGTTTCTTCAGGCCAATGCTGTTGCCACCGTATTGAGTGTTCACACTGTAAACCATGTTATCCTCCGGATCGATGAATATTCTGCGTTTATCGAGATTCCGGCAGACTTTATTCTCGTCGAGCTCCCCCTGAGCATGCACAAACTTAAAGAAATTAGAAAAAGCACCTTTCCTCAGGAATTCTTCATACCCAGGACGGTAGAGGAGATATTCATTATGCGCAACATAGCTGGAATCAGTTAGCTGCACACAGGGTATGGAGAACTCAGAGCCGGGGATACCTAAACAGAAAAAGCAAACATATAGCTCGCGATCTCGCATTATATCTCTGAGAAGCCCGTGAATCTCAGTCAATCCTTTATCTCTTTCCCGAGTGCTTATCTCTGATCCCAGATCCAAGCCTCGTGGCACAAGAATTCGAGTATGCTCTCTGTCTCTTCCCTGATCTTCGTAACTGTCGAAATGATAGGTATGTCCATCGATGGCAAGCCTGCCTTCCTCGCCATTTCTTATAGCTGAATGCCTGATATATTCAATATCCTCGGGCGAATCAACGGAGACGAACACATTGCCAGGACTGCAGAGATCGATGTACTTTGCTACGAATCTGTGAAGAGCCGGATTGTTTATTCTGATCAGCTTCTGATAGGCCTTTTCAGCTAAACGACTGCGCAGGACAGCTTTCTCGTCAGTTTCCATTTTTAACCTTAACTCTCTAACTACCTGATTATATTTTTATTTAATCTTAATTGATCTTTTAAGCAAATAGAAAAGCTATTAATATTACTCACAGTAATATATTATTGAGGCATTTACTTGAGGCTTCCCGGTACTGAGGAGTTGAAAAAAAGAAGAATAAGCCTTGGACTTACTCAGAATGAGCTTGCAAAACTCGCGGGTGTCAGCCAGCCGCTGATAGCGCGAATTGAAGCCGGAAACATCGATCCGCGCCTGTCCACTATCAAAAAAATCTTTGATACACTTGAAAGTGTCGAGAGGAAAAGTAAAAAGGAAAGAATTTCGGCGAGAGAGATAATGACCTCTCCTGTTATAACGATCGCGCCTGATCAGACCGTTGAGAAAGTGGTTGAGATAATGGAAAAGCACGCGCTATCCCAGCTGCCAGTGGTCGAGAAGGGAGGCCCTGTCGGAAGCATCTCCGATGGAACAATACTTCACGCCCTCTCAGGAGCAAATTTCAAAAAGACCTCAGCGATGCGAGTCAGGGAACTGATGGAGGAGTCATTCCCGACGGTTTCAACTGAGACAGACGTGAGCCTGGTTTCAGATCTTCTCGCGAGCAATCACGCCGTGCTTGTTGTTGAAAGGGGAAAAGTCGCCGGAGTTATCACCAAGCATGATATAATGAAGCTTGTACACAAATAGCAGCCCTCAGCTACCTTTAATGGACACGCTCGGTATGGTAGACTTCAAATCCGTGAGGAGTGATCTCATACGGCCTCAAATGCCGGTCGTAGTCGTAAAATGACATTTTTAAGATATCGAGCGCGCGAGTATGGACAAAATCTCTGTTCAAATTGTGGAGCTTTATCACACCGTGGGAGATATACTGTTCGGGCGTGTAATTATTGCCATTCTCGTTTTCGATCTCGGCAGTTAATACAGAAGTATATCTTGCCGCTGAGAGCATCTTTGTCAGCTTCAGCAGCTGTTCTCTGAGCTTCAAAGGATTTCTGAACTGTGATGTGAGCATAGTAATAGGATCGAACACCACCCTTTTTATCTTTCTATTGCCAAACCTCTTCAAGATATCAAGCAAAGTATCTGAGTTAAAAGCGTGAGGATCGTCATTTGCAACCAGGAAAGTCCCTTCACCATAATGCCCCTCAAAAGGAGAAGCATCTACAAAGGTCAGCAGTCCTGAGTCAGTATACCTCTTGATATCCCAGTTAAAATCGCTGCATGTTTTTATTATTCGCTTAGGAGAATCTTCCAGAGATACATATATTCCTGCTTCTCCCCTCTGTGCGCCATGAAATAAAAATTGGGCGCTGAGAAGAGTTTTTCCGCTTCCCGGACCGCCGGTGATCAGATTAACACTGCCCTCCTGAAAACCGCCCTTGAGCATGCTATCCAGTCCGCGGATTCCTGTCGCAATCTTATCCGTTCTAACCCCTACCAGCTGCATTCCATCCATCCCTGTCATTATAAAAGAAACACTATTATTTAAATCTTTTGTTAAATTGGTAATATCTACCAAATTTTTCAAAATTTGGGCCTTAAGACAGCTGTTGATGCAGATAAAAAATAACGGGGATAGCTTATCTTTTTAAATGCAAATAAATTCTTTGGTAAGATTTACCAATTAATCGATAGCTATATATTCAGGGAATTAAAAACTTGCTGCCGAAATTTTCGTTAACAAGTGATGGCATTGAGCAATAGAATATCAAAGACTGTGATAATCGGTCCGGGAACTATGGGCTGCGGAATTGGCTATGTCGCATTGAGGAGCGGCTGCGAGGTTGTTTTCATTGCGAGAAGTCAAAAGAGCATCGAAACTGGAAGCCGCAGATTAAAGAGGATGATCACTTCAGCAGTTAAGAGCGGAGAGCTATCTGACGCAGAAGCGAAAAAAATTCTTGGCAATCTCAAGTTCACCCTCGATCTCGATTCCATTCAACCCTGCCAGTTAATCATCGAAGCAATAACGGAGGATGCCGATTCAAAGCTTCAGCTTTTTGAGAAAGTAAGCTCAATTGCAGGCAACGAGGCAATTATATCTTCAAGTACTTCCTCCATTCCCATAAACGAGCTCTCTACTGCTGTGCGAAAACCTGAAAGATTTATCGGCTTGCATTTCTTTAACCCGGTCAATAAAATCAAAATCGTGGAAATTGTCAGGGGTGAAAAAACCTCTCAGGAGACCTTTGAAACCGCAAATGATTTCATCAAAAGCCTCGATAAGATTCCAATAGCAGTCAGAGATAGCCCCGGTTTTGCCAGCAGCAGAATGATCTGTGTATACATCAATGAGGCTATAAGAGTAGTTGAAGAAGGTATCGCATCGAATGAGGAAGTGGATAGCATAGCAAGACTCGCTTTCGGACACCCCATGGGGCCTATAAAGCTGGCTGATTTTATTGGACTTGATATCGTTCTCGATACTTTGAACTCGATTTATACAAGAACAAAGGAAACACAACACAAACCGTGCAGACTCCTCGAGCAAAAGGTGAAAGAAGGAAAGTTAGGAATGAAAACCGGGAGGGGGTTTTATACTTATGATCGCAGGGGGTGAGGCAAAATGAAAATTGCAAGCATGGAAATAGCCTTGCCGCCATATGAATATACGACTGATGAGATGCTGGAGATCTTTCCTGGCAAAATCAGTGAAAAAGCAATGCGGAGTATTCTCAATCTCGGTGTCAGGAGGCGACATCTATGCTTCGACCTCAGGTCCCTTGATTACAACAAAAAACTGGTAAAGACGCATATAAACACTGCCAGTTTATGTGTGGAGGCCGGAAAAAAATGTCTAGAAAATGCCGGAGTAAAGCCTGAGGATGTATCGCACTTTATTGCCGTTTATGATTTTAATGAAAAACTCTGTCCCGGTCCAAGTGCCGAGATATTGAGGAGAACAGGACTCCCGCCTTCTACATGGGATTTAAATATACAGGGAATGGCCTGTTCCGCATTTCCGCGAGCGCTCGAACTTGCAGATGGTTTTATCCGCTCAGGTAAATATGTAATGCTTATTTTCCAGGGCTGCATCTCTCCATGGTTTGTTAACCAAGGGAAGCACCTCGATGGCATTATTGGTCCGGAAGAGATTAAAAATGGACTGAAAAATGAGGAGGGGAAAAAAATCGAGTTCGACAGATGGCGCCAGCTGACCGAGTTCTTCCTCTTCGGCGATGGAGTAATAGCGATGCTCATTGGCGGAGAGAATGCTGAGGGCGATGAGATAAAAATTCTCAAAACTGCACACCTCAAAAATCTGGCAGTTAAAGACAGCGAAATTGCTTATCTAGAGCTTGATGGGGATACTTTTTACTCGCATATCGACAGGAAGCTCCGCTCGCTGATAATCGAGTATCTTAAAAAAATTCTGGATCAAATGACATGCGATCCTGCGGAGGTAAAAAAGTGGGGTATACATATCGGCAGCAAGCGAATCGTCGATGAAGTTACGCAGCATTTTAAAATACCATTTGAAAAAGCCAGAGAGAGCTACGAAATTTTATCCAGCTACGGGAACATGAGCGCAGCAAGCGTGCCTTTCATATTCCACAGAACCCTGAAGAATAACTCCCTGAGGAAAGGAGATACAGGCGGCATACTGGACTTCGGGTGGGGCTTCAGAGCAGATGGACTGCTGTATCAATATCTGTAGCTAAACCAGCTTTTCATACATCTGCACAAGCATATCCTTAGCCTGCTCGTAAGGCTCTCCTGTTTCGTGGAAGCCGAATTTCTCCACCAATTTCCTGCTCGCAATCTGATTCATCAGTATGTTGACAAGAATCCTTTTGCACTTTTGCTCCCTTGCAAAGGGCACTATATGAGCATACATGGCAGTGGCAAGTCCAATGCCGCGGTATTCTGGAAGTATGGACTGATGCTCTCCAAAGATAGCCTCTCCATCTATACTTGCTTTATACATTCCGGCAATTTTGCCAGCAATTCTAATTCCAAAGTAGAGATAACCCTGCTCCATTTCCTCGATTATCTCCTCTTTCCTGAGAGCCCTTTTTAACCTCCACTCTTCAGGGTACTCAATCGCGCCCCGCCAGACTTCTTTCAACAAAGCTTCAATTTCAGGGGCGTCGCTTTTCAATAAAAGCTCCACTTTGAGTCCAGCCACATTAGTAATTTTGTGCAGGAGGTATTAAAATTTGTTAAAACTGCTGGCAAAAATGGTAAAAAATTAATAAAAAAAATTTTACCATGACTTTACGATTATAGTACCCTTTGTTGCTCCCAGTCCAACTACGGTGTAGTTGACTGTGCCAAGTGTCGGTATTATAGCCAGTGTTTGGCAGTTTACACGGCATAACCAAAAGACTTATATGAGATGTGCTCTAATTACTGTGCTACTGTGTTACACACTAGCACGGTTAAAAAACAGGAGGTAATAGATTGACAGAAATTGGAAAGAATATCAGAATCGAGCGAATAATCGATCGAAGAACGAGAAAAACGCTGATAGTTCCTCTTGACCACGGAATATCATTGGGACCGGTTAGAGGTATCGTGAACTTGCCGGAGATGGTGAACAAAGTAGCTGAGGGAGGAGCGAATGCCGTGCTCCAGCAAAAGGGAATGATCGGTCACGGCCACAGAGGCTATGGCAGGGATATAGGGTTGATAATACATATGAGTGCTTCAACTTCCCTCGCTCCGGATCCTAACGACAAAGTGCTTGTTTGCACGGTGGAAGAAGCGCTCAAAATGGGTGCAGATGCAGTCAGCATACACGTAAACGTAGGTGCAGAAACTGAGGCAGCCCAGCTTGAGAAATTCGGCATGGTTTCGGAGCGATGTGCTTACTGGGGCATGCCCCTGCTTGCGATGATGTATCCCCGGGGGAAAGATATTAAAAATCCTAACGACGCAGGAATCGTCGCACACGTAGCGAGAGTGGGTGCCGAGCTTGGCGCGGACATCGTGAAGACCAATTACACTGGCGATATAGACAGCTTCAAGGAAGTTGTCAAAGGATGTCCTGTCCCGGTAGTAATGGCAGGTGGTCCAAAAGTTGAAACCGATCTTGAATTTCTCCAGATGGTGAGCGATGCTATAAATGCAGGCGCTGGAGGCGTAGCGATAGGGCGAAACATCTTTCAGCATGAGAATCCCACAAAGATCACCAGAGCTATAGCCAGGATAGTGCACAATGGTGCTTCAGCAGATGAAGCAATCGAGGAGCTGAAATGAAACGCGATAAGAGCATCTGGGTTGAAGCCGACAATGAAGACTGGGCCCGCATAAAGCCTTTGGTAACCACAGCCCTTGAAGCCGGCGCTGATTGCGTGCTTGTGAATGAGAGCAATGTTGCGAAGGTTCGCGAGCTGGGCGACATTAAAATCGCAGCTTTACTTGAAACCGGAGAGAGCGATGCAGATATAATCATTGTTGGAAAAAGCGAAAACGAGACAGAGATTCGAAGTGCACTTGCGCTGGCGAAGGCAAAGGGCAAAAAAACCGCCTGCTATATTGAGATTACTTCCAAGCAGAAAGAGCTTTTCGCAAGTGAAATTGGCAGGAACCTGGATTATCTAATCATCTCAGCCTTGGACTGGATAGTAATCCCGCTGGAGAATCTGATCGCGAATCTCCATGACAGCGATGTGAAGATCATTACCAGCATCTCGAACACCGGAGAAGCAAAGCTCATGCTCGAGATCCTTGAGCATGGTGCCGACGGAGTGCTCATTGCTCCAAAGCAATTAAACGATATCAAAAAATTAGTAAAAATGGTTGAAGAGTACATCAGCCCTAAAATATCACTGATACCTGCAAAGGTAACGCGGATAAAGGCAGTTGGAATGGGAGACCGCGTCTGCATTGACACATGTTCGCTCTTGAGCAGGGGAGAGGGAATGCTTATCGGCTCCCAGTCCAGCGGTCTCTTCCTAGTGCACGGAGAAGTGGAAGAAAGCCCCTATGCTGCAGCAAGACCGTTCAGGGTAAACGCCGGACCTGTGCACGCCTATGTTAAAGTGGGCGAGAAAACAAAATATCTCTCAGAGCTGGAAGCCGGAGACGAGGTGCTTGCGGTGAGCCATAAAGGAGAGACACGCAGGGTGGTGGTTGGAAGGACGAAGATCGAGAGGAGACCGCTGATACTGATCGAGGTAGAAGTGGAGAACGGGCGCTATAAAACTATTCTCCAGAATGCAGAGACCATAAAGCTTGTTAACAAAAATGGCAAGCCGGTTTCAATTACAACCCTGAAAACAGGGGATGAAGTGCTCATTAATCGTACTGAAAAAGAGAAAGGAAGGCATTTCGGCATAGAAATCGAGGAAACCATAATAGAAAAATGAGAGCATGAGCCGCAGAATTAAAATTGAAATGGGAAAGCCAAAAATCGTTGCGTCAATTACCAGCCACAAGCAAATTTCAGAAGCAGAGAGGAGCGGCGCGGACTTAATCGAGATCAGGCTAGACCTCTTTAAAAGTATCAACCCTGCAGAAATAAAGAGCTCGCTTCCTATAATCGCGACAAACAGATCAAAAAAAGAGGGAGGCGCTTATAGAGGCACAGAGAAAGAGCGCACAGATCTGTTGCTCTCCCTTCTTGACAGAGTCAACGCGGTTGATATCGAGCTGAACTGCAAGCATCGAGATAATATAATAAGCGAAGCAAAGAAAAAAGGCATTACCGCAATAATTTCCTATCACAATTTCCAGAAAACACCTCCGATTTCAAAATTGAGAAAAATATTGAAGGAAGAACTCTCTACGGGAGACCTGGCAAAAGTTGCAGTAATGGCAAGTTCCCTGGAAGACGTGATACAGATGCTGAAGCTCAGCTTGGAGTTAAAAGGAGAGCCAGTTTGCATTATTGCGATGGGAAGCCCCGGAAGACAGTTCAGGGCAATAGCACCAGTCTATGGATCGATCCTTGCATACGGTTCGATCGGTAAGAAAACCGCACCGGGACAGCTGACAGTTAAAGAGCTCTGCGAAATAAGGCGATTGTTATGGTAAAAATCTTTGGAGTAATCGGCTATCCGATTGAGCACAGCCTTTCACCGGTGATGTTCAATGCGGCATTCGAAGCGCTGAAAATGAACTGCAGGTACTATCCATTTAAAGTCGAACCCAGCAGGTTATCCGAAGCGGTAAGAGGGGCAAGAGCACTGGGATTCGGCGGACTGAATGTAACAATACCTCTAAAGGAGCAGGCCGCGAAAATCGTGGAGCTTGATCAAACTGCACAATTGATTGGCGCGGTCAACACCATTGATCTGAAAGAATTCAAAGGCTATAACACCGATGGACTCGGCGCTTTAAAGACCCTTGAAACGCACGGAGTAGAAATTGAGAATAAGCGTGTGCTGATTCTTGGTGCAGGAGGAGCGGCGAGGGCAATCGCTTTTCAGCTTGCGATGAAGAATGCTGCACTTGTAATCGCGAACCGCACAGAAAGCAGGGCAATTGCGCTGGCTGATGACGTGAGGAGAGCAGGCATCGCCCTAGGTACAGGAATTGAAAATTTGAAATCGATAATAGAAAAAATGGATATTCTGATAAATACCACTTCCGTCGGCATGTTTCCGGATGTAAATGAAACTCTCGTATCAGGCGAGCAGATGCACTCTCAACTCGTGGTCTTCGACATCGTATATAATCCCCTGGAGACCAGACTTCTGAAAGAAACCAGAAAAGCTGGCGCGCGCCCGATATCGGGAATAGACATGCTGGTTTACCAAGGTGCAGAGGCATTTAAAATCTGGCTGAAAAGAGAGCCACCTGTTGAAGTGATGAAGGAAGCAGTGCGCAAATCGATCCGCAATGGAAAGTGGTGATCTGGTGCAGTTCTGCAGAAATATTTTGATAGTGGGTGGCGCAGGCGAGATGGGAAGATGGTTCACCCGCTTCTTCCTCAACAGCGGCATGGAAGTCGGAATCTACGATGTTGATGAAAATACTACTTTAGTAGCAGAACATCTGGGTGCCGAGCACGTAAAAGAGATCGAAAAAGCAGGGAAATATGATGCTGTTTTAATTTCCGTGCCGATAGAAAAAACAGTGGAAGTAATAAAAAGTGTTACGCCACACCTCAAATCAGGCTCTCTGCTTATGGACATAACCACAGTAAAAAGAGCACCCGTAGAAGCAATGGAGCGCTTCTCGCCTGTGGATGTGGAGATAATAGGCACCCATCCACTTTTCGGGCCAACGGTAAAAGGTGTCGAGGGCCAGGTAATAATACTCGTTCCGGTAAAGGGCAGGAGCGATCGCTGGCTTCCAAAGTTAAAAAGCTTTTTCGAGGAAAAAGGAGCACACCTTGAAGAGCTGAGTGCCGAAGAGCACGATCGTATGATGCGCGTGATACAGGGGCTCACTCATTTCACCTACATCTCAGCAGGCGTAACAATGCAGGCTTTGAACTTCGAGGTTTCAAAATCTCGAAGGCTGATGAGCCCCGTTTATGAGATAATGGTTGACTTCACGGGTCGAATACTCGCTCAGAATCCATATCTCTATGCCCAGATACAGAGAAGCTTCGACATGGAAGAAGTGCACCTTAAATATGTAGAGACATGCAAGCAGCTCATCGAGCTTGTGAAGCAAAAAAATGTTGAGGGCTTCGTTGAGAAAATGCGCGCCGCGAGCAAGCACTACGGCGAAACAGAAGCTGCACTTCGAAGATCGGATAAGCTGATAAATTCAAAGATCGAAGAGCGCCGGGAGCTATTGCAGGCAGCTGGAAGGAAGCGTGCATTCAAAAATATCTACTCTGATGTTGTGCACTACGGGGCTGTTAAAAAAGTTACTTCCCGCGATATAGTACTTGAAAAGGGCAGGAGAACAGAAAAACTGAAAATCGAAAATGTGCGAATGCTCAGCGATGAAGACCTGCGAAGCTGGAAGATAGAAAATCTGAAGCATTTCTCAAGGGATATTTCAATTATTTTTAATAGAGATGTTGATCCTCAAGTAATAGGGAATATTATCACCAGGGAGGAGAATGTAATCTCGGCAAAGATTGTCGATATCTTCAAAGGCTTCGGTAAGGAGAAATACAGCGTGACATATAATCTGGAGATAATGGGAGACTGTAACCCTGATGAGGTACAGGCTGATATCGAGAAGCTGCTCAAAGGATTGGGGGGAAAAATCAGGGGTGAAAAAGAAAATTAGTGATGCTTTTGATCTCTCTAACAAGCGTGTGAATGAAGCAATCGACATCCTTATGCATCTATTATCTATCGACACCAGCAATCCACCCGGCGAAAACTACTCGGAGATAGTAAAATTTCTGGAACCAAGATTAAAAGCACTCGGCTTCGAGACCGAAAAAGTCGCTGTGCCACCTCGTTACCTTGCAAAAATTCCCCTGCCGATTCACGGAAAAAGGGTAAACCTGGTTGCCAGAAAAAAATGCAGTAAAGAGCCTGTCACTATCTACGCCCATACAGACGTCGTACCCGCGGGTGAAAACTGGAATTATAATCCTGCAGGGGAGATCGCAGAGGACAAAATCTACGGGAGGGGCACAAGCGACATGAAAGGATCAATCGCTTCTCTCATCACAGCACTTGAAATAATGAACCATCTTGAAATTGAACCAGCCTTCGACATAAATGTGGTGCTTTGCACCGACGAAGAAATAGGTGGCTATCCCGGAATACTCTACCTGGCAAGAAAGGGGTATATTCCTAAAGATGGACACGTGCTCTGCCTTGAGGGCACCCAGGACCCGAAGATTTTGCTGTGCACCGCAGGCTCAATCGACATTACCATAACAGCAACCGGCAAAAGCGCTCACTCAGGCAGCAATTTTATGGGAATCAATGCGCTTGAAGAGATGATTCCTGTTTTAAATGAGCTGCTGAAGCTCAAAAGAAAAGTTGAAAAAAGGGAGACAGAAATACCCCGTGAGCCACATCCCGGTTCACCGAAATATGTCTCACCAATGTTCAACATAAGCATGATAAATGCTGGCATCAAAAGCAATATTGTGCCGGAGAAATGCCGGGCTGTAATAAATCGAAGGTACACATATAAGGAAAACTATGAAGAAGTTGTTAAAGAAATCCAGCTTGCGGTCAAAAAAGCCAGTGCCAGATCTAAAGCAAAATTCGAGCTCAACTACTTCCACGCATATCCGCCTTTACTTGTGAATACCAGCACACCATACCACCATAAAATGAAGCAAGCATACATGCTTGCGCAGGGCTACCGCGATAGCGATTTCGCAGAGGCAGGCGCATCTTATTCGGAGGACATGGCATTCCTAGAGCAGGAGCTAGGAATAAATAGAATCGTGTACTGCGGCGCAGGCAGAGCATTTGAGAGCAATGCCCACGGTGATGATGAAAATATTCGAATAAGCGATATGACAGCACAGATAAAAGAGCTGATTTATTATCTCGCATAGCAGGATGTGAGACGAACAAAAAAGTTTTTATATTCCCGTGTACATTATGATGATTTGGCAATGGGGATGGAAAAAGTTTGTATCTTCACAGGACAGATTGAGCAGTGAACATTCTGTCTTCATTGCGGAGGAGACGAAAAATGGATGAAATTAAAGGCGATGACAAGAAATTTGTCAAGCAAATAAGCTCAATGTTTCACGAAAGACCAAAACCACCTGCAGCAATCCAGGAAGAGAAGACTGCAGACAGGCAGTTATATCTGCAAATCAGGAAACTCGAGAACGAACACAAATCGAAGATAGAGACAAATTTGAGCAGGATCAAAAATTTGAGGGAAAAACAGGAGAAGCTCAAAATAGCAATGGACATATTGAGGGAAGTGGAGCTGGGCATACCGCAGGAGTACACTACAAGACTCAATTCTTATCCGCAGGAGATAAAGACCCTTGAGATCGAAATCGAGCGGGAGAAAATTTTCCTGAACTATCTGCAAACCAAAGTGCTGCCAACTATAGAGAAATAATAAAAACAATTGAATTGAAAGCAGACCTATCCTTTGCTTTCTGATCGTCAACCAGCTATGATTGCCTTTGGAATTCTTGAAGAAGTCATGGATGACTACTCACTGGAAGTTGAGCGCAAGCTCAGGGAGCATTTTAAAAGCGAAGTCAGAGATGCCAGAGATTACCATGAATTCATAGCAAAGCTGACAAAAAATGGTGAGGAATACACACTCAGAAAGGGCAAAAGAATAGCCTCTTTTTCAAGTCTGGTGGCGTATAAAGGTTACGCGGGAAAGGTGGATGATAACTTCCTTGACTTCTGCGCAGCACTGGAGCTATACCGGCACAGCATTTTGATTCACGACGACCTGGTGGATAGAGACGATTTTCGAAGAGGAGGAAAGGCGTTTCACAGGCTGTATATCGACGAATTCGATGAGAGATTTGGAGAGGGAGCTGCGATTTTCTACGGCAATATTTTATTTACAATGGCGATGGAAATAATAAATGGATTAAGCTTCGAAAAATCAAAGGTAGATCAGGTCAGGGAACTCTGTACCGGCAGCTTTGTAGAGGTAAATGAAAGCCAGATACTCGACCTGCTCTTCGAATATAAAGTACCAGCTTTTGAGGAGTGGCAAGCGATGGCATCAAGGCGTGCTGCCTCTCTGTTCAAATTCAGCATTTCAAGCGGGGCAATTCTGGGAGATGCGCCCCCCAGGGATTATCTGGCATTGAACGAAGCTGCTTCCTGCATTGGCTATGCTTTCGACATACAGGATGATATAATAGGCACATTTGCAACAGAGGAGCAATACGGCAGACCTCCATTCGGGGATGTTAAACTCGGTAAGAAGCCGCTGCATATTGTATACTCATTTGAGTGCTCAAAAGGTAGGGAATTGAGAAGGTTGAAAGAGATCCTTGAGACTGAAAAGGTCAGGGAGAAGCAAATAAATGAATTAAGGGAGATCGTAAGAAACTGTGGAGCGCTTGAAAGGGCAAAGGCTGCTTCGAAGAAGTATTCGAATGAGGCAATTTTAGCTCTTGAGAAAACCTCGATGAGCAAAGAATCGAAGGATCTGTTCAGCAGCCTGATAAATTATGTGGGCGAGAGCCTCGACTGGTATAAATAGACGATATTGAGTAGCTTTCTGCAAAAACTAATAATAGGGCTCCAGACCTTCAGACTCAGGGAAAATTTCTTCTTTTTCCTTTAATCGCTCTTTGCGGTCTCTTTCTTTATGAATTGCGTCAACCGCCTTTATATAAAACTTGTCGAGCTCGGGTGCTTTTTCCAGAGATATTATAGAGAGCACCTTGGGCGAGCCTTTTTTTACCATTATTCCTTTGAAAACGTGTCCAATTCGGTTAGCAAGTCCCTCGACTTCTTTGGTAATGTCATCGATGTTAAGATGCTTTTTCTCACCCTGGATTATAATCATTGCGCGAGCAGCATCCTCGAATGGATTGGATGCAAAGAGCAATCCTTTGGGGGAGAGACTTGCCTGTATTGTGCTTCTGATGGGGGTTTTATTATCCCCTCTGCAGTATCCTATGGTCGCGAGCCCTGTTCCGCCTTCCATAACGGTTTTGAAATCTCCCAGATCTGTCACCATCATCATCTCGCTGTTAAGGGCTTCGAAGAGAAAAAGCAGTCTTCTTGCCACCATGTTGTTGATGTTGTCATAAGCACTTTTAATATCTCCGCCCGCCTGCTTCAGAAACTGGTTATCGACCAAGATTATTCCATCTATACCACTTTCTACCACCTCCCGTATACAGAACAGTGTGTTCTGAAGATAAATTGAGCCCTCTTCTCTGAAGGGCAGGACAACCACGCCGTAGAGTCCCATTCGCTTATAGTTATGATGCTTTTTAAGCTCTCTCACGAGCATAGGAGCAAACGACGAGCCGGTGCCACCTGATGTCGAGGTTATAATAAAAGCCACATCAAATTCTCCCCTTGACTCTATTTCTCTCATTATCAGATCCAGGTGTTCAATGAAAACCTGTTTACCGATGTTTCGATTTGCTCCTACGCCGTGTAAATGGGGGATATGCACTCTATCCTTTGCCTTGGTATATCTCATTTCCTTAAGGTCGTTAATCGCCGTGTTAATCGCAATGGTTTCAACCGGGCTTGGAAATTTCTGTCGAGAATAGTATCTGACAAGCGTCTCTCCAAATGAAGTTGGAAAAGATGCTTTATTGACAGCATCCAGAATTCTATTGCCACACTGTCCAAGCCCTATAAGAAGGATTTTTATCATCCAAATCTCCTAGATAGTGATGCGTATTAATATTTATACTGTTTGTGCCTCCAGAATATCCAGCCTGTTGCAATTGCAACAAAAGCGGCTGGCAATATATAAAAATAAGCCGGGAGCTTCAAGAGGAACGCGAAAGGGCCTTCTCTTACCAGAACCAGATCAGAAGTGAAATTTTCACTTCCACCATCATGTATGGTGTTTATCTTAACATTATATGTTCCGGGTCTTACTGCTTTAAGCACCGATTCATATTTTTTGACATTTCGCTCCTCAAGAACTGGAATGAAATAGTCTATATCCTTTGAAATCTGAAGACCATCTGGAACAATGCCTTCGAAGCGAATATTTTTTGCAGTCGCATTGCCGATATTCGTCGCTTCAATTTTTACGATCAGCTCATCTCCTTCAACAACCTCCCGCTTGTCAAGACTTATCTTCACATCAACTATTGCTTTTTTAACAGGAGGAGGTGTTACATT
>CAZVYP010000009.1:14327-39474 GCA_964631075.1 uncultured Methanocellales archaeon | reverse complement strand
CCCATATTAGATAAAAATAGCGATTACGCAACTTCGCAATTCGATAAAATTTTTTTGTAAAAAAAAGATTCGGCGCTACAATTTCTCGTCAATCGCTATTTCATAAATTACTGCCAGACCTCTCTCTACCATCTCTGCGTCTTCCTCCGTCATGCTTTCTACCCATTTCCTCAGTCGTTCCTTCGCAGTCCTAATTTTTTTCCTTCTTTTTTTCATTATGCTTTTTCACCAAACTCGCTTCGAAATGAAATAGCGCATTCTTCATCGTTTCTCTATAGAAAAGATAGGTGTTATTAAAGGTTATGAAATTTTATTTCACTGGCGCGGCTTATAATAGCAAAACTGGGATTGCCAGGATTGCCATTGCGATTAAAATGGAGATGCAGACCAGGACCAATTTTGGATTCATAACCAAATATTATTTATATTCGCGATTATATAAGTTGTTTGGTATAATTATCAAAACTGATAATAAAACTGGCAAGCATTGAATGAACTCGTGGCGTATAGCAATTCATTTAACAGTCAGCTTTTGGTTCGCATTGAATTTGGCAGATTTTTTCTCAACCAGAGCTTGAATTCGCCTGCTGAAAAACTCCGACTTTTGATTTTCAGTCCTGCGCATGCAAACGTAAATTTTTTTTGGACATTTATATAATCATTATGTATAATATAATAGCATATTTTAATCCAGAGTCGAAACTGCAAAAATAGCTCCTTTTAGGTTTTGGCGTTGTGATCATAGGTTATAAACACAATAGGTTGCGGTGAGACATTGCTTATTCCACTTGAAGGTTCCTTCTTTTCTGCTTCTACAGCCTTCAGGAATTCTTCTATCTCTTCACAGCACTTGCTGATCAGTTCAACTGTAAAAGCTTTTTCAGAAGAGGCAAAAACAGGTAAATCTACATCCTTATGCTCAAAATAGCCCACCCATCGATCGGTACAAGGGTTGCCGTTCTTAGAAAGCCGCTCAAACCGCATGCAGCCAATTCTGATTACCTCAAACCGCCCATTACCCAGTTCCAGACGATCAACATCGGAGACCATCCACACACCAACCGCGTATTCAATTCTAAGAAAATCGATACACAGACTGATAAATAATTAGCCGTCTAAAACCCAGATAAATTATCATAAAAAACAGAATTATTAAAAAAAAATCATGAAACAGGAAACTCGAGTTAAAATGCGCTTTTTGCTTATTTTCCAGTGATAGATAAAGAACCATAAAAAGCGTAGATATAATAAGAGATGACAGATAAAGAGCGTTAACAGGCTACCAAGAATCTTTACAGAGTTTTTCAGCTTATCGAGATGATTGCCAGGATTGACGATGCATTTAGATCACAAATCACAAGTGATTTATTAAAGGACACAATGATTGCTTCGGTTCTATTCTGAAGCTATTGCAGGATTTTAAACGGGAGCAAAAAAATCTAGATCGAGCGAGAAACGTAGGGTGAAGATTTTTTACCTTATTTTAGCACACTTTTTGAACTATTTACCAATTTTTTAAATTTTTTTGGTGTTACGAACCAAATATTTATGTACTTATACATAATAATAACTATAACTATATGATAGAACTGGTATATGTCCAAGCTCCTTTTACAAAGGACGATATAGATCAGCTGAAGAGAAAAACGAAAGTGCCCGACACGAAGAAAGCGTTGCAGATTGCGGTTGACCACTATATCAATTGCAATGATAAATTATAGCATGTGGGGTTATAACTCTAATTCATGAGCGGCACTGCACTGCAGTTAACACTTTCAGGCTGAAAAATATAAATTCCTTGTGCACCTTTAGGCTACTAGTGGTAGCTATATGAAGCAGGCTATGTCCAGCGTCGATGTTGCCGCTATGGTGCAGGAACTGCAGTCACTGATCGGTGCTGGAATCGACAAGGTATATCAGCACACGCGTGAGGAGATTCGCCTCCAGCTATATCACAGAGGAGAGCACCGAGAGCGCATCGATCTGGTGATCGAAGCCGGCAGGCGACTGCACTTAACAAAATATCCGCGAGAGAGCCCCAAGACTCCTTCCAGCTTTGCAATGCTTTTAAGAAAACATATCTCCGGTGGAAGGATTGCTGAAATCAGACAGCATGACTTCGACCGAATAATCGAAATAGCAATTGAGCGGGAAGACAGTAAGAATTTCCTTATAGCAGAGCTTTTTTCAAAAGGGAATGTGATATTGCTCGACCGGGAGCGAAAAATTATTTTACCCCTTCATTCTCTGAGCTTTCAGGATCGAGAGATCAGGCGCGGTGAGCAATACGAATACCCTCCGCCTCAGGTAAATCCTGTTGCAGTACAGAAAAACGATATGGTGCAGTTGCTGGGGCAATCAGAAAAAGGTCTGGTTCGAGTACTTGCAACTCGCCTTAACCTTGGCGGGCTCTATGCCGAGGAGATCTGCCTGCGTGCAAAAGTTGACAAGAATAAGAAAAAGCTAGAAAGCGGTGAGATAGACAGAGTTTACGATGCAGTGCAGGAGCTACTTGCTCCGCTGTTAAATAGGGAGTTGAAACCGCATACAGTAATTAAAGACGGAGAGGAGATCGATGTGCTTCCCGTTGAGCTGCTGCAGTACCAGGGGTATGAGCGGAAAATTCAGCCCACATTCAATGTTGCTCTCGATGAGTACTTCACAAAACTGGCTGTAAAAAAAATTGTGGTTGAAACCGATAAGGCAAAGGAAGAGCGGCTTTCGATTTTCAGAAGAATGCTTGAACAGCAAGAAGATGCTGTCAGAAAACTCGCTGAAGAGGAAAAAGAGTACTTTGAGAAGGGGCAGTTCATTTACTCCTGCTATGAAAACATCGAGAAGCTGCTGGGTGAAATCAAAGAGCTGAGGAAAAAGAAAGTCGCCTGGAAGGAAATTCACCGAAAATATGATCTGATCAAAAGCATAGATGAAGCCAGAGGGGCCATAGCGATAGAGCTCGAAGGGAGAAATATTACTCTGAACGTCGGCTCCACTTTACCGCAGAATGCCTCAAAGTACTACGAGCGGGCCAAGAAAATCAGGGAAAAACTCGAGGGAGCTGAGGCAGCCATCATCGAGACAAAGCAGAAAATCGAGAAAGAAAAAGCGAGAAAATTTGAAGTGAAAGTTGACCTCACGCCGAGGCGAAGGATAAGAAAAAAAGAGCACTGGTACGATCGATTCCGCTGGTTCATATCCTCAGACGGCTTTTTAGTCGCAGGCGGCAGAGATGCCGATACAAATGAAGAGCTGGTAAAAAAGTACATGCAGCCTGAGGACATTTTCTTCCACGCACAGGCACAGGGAGCGCCGGCAGTAATTATAAAAACAGAGGGAAGAGAGGTTCCCGCTGGCACCTTACAGGAGGCAGCAGTGTTCGCTGTTTCATACTCAAGTGTCTGGAGTGCAAAGCAATTCGCAGGCGACTGCTACTGGGTTAAACCCGGGCAGGTTTCAAAGACACCTGAGTCAGGAGAGTACATCGCCAAAGGCTCTTTTATGATAAGAGGCGAGCGCAACTACTTCCACGATGTAGCGGCAGGAATAGCGATAGGGATTCAGATCAACGATGAGACAAGAGCCATAGCCGGTCCCAAAAGCGCGATCATTAAAAACTCGAAGTACTACGCCGAGCTTAAACCAGGCGATATTGGGCAGAACGAGGCAGTCAGGAAAATTGCCACAATGTTGCTGGAGAAAGCAAGCGAGGAGGATAAAAGGATCGTTAGAACGATCGCGAGTCCCGGGGAGATCGCAAGGTTCCTGCCACCCGGAGCAGTTGAAATTGTAGAGGTAAAGAGTCAGTTTGAGGGAAAAATTTAATAACTATTCAAACAGAGTAGCAAGTAGGGCGAGGAGATTGAGTGTATTTTACCTACCATTCTTTACCTTTAGTTCCTCGCCACCTGACAAAAGCGACTGTCAGGCTACCGCTCTAAATACTGACGAACCTCCTCGTATTTCGCACCCTTTCGAACTATTTTTTTATTAACAAGATCAACGATCGTCGAGGCCATGCGGTACTTGCATTCTCCGCCGTCTATCAAAAGATCGGCTTTTACCCTCACCTTTCTGGCACTCACTGGGGGGGGCTCGCCTGAGATATTAGCACTTGTGGAGGTAATCGGCTTGCCAAATGCAGAAATAAGCTCCAGAGCCAGGCTGTGATCTGGAAAACGTACACCCACTACCCGGGAGCCTGAGGTTACGAACTCCGGTACAGCCTCTTTCTTCTTAAGCAAAATGGTAACCGGTCCCGGGAGAAACTCAGCCGCAAACCGCTGGTTCTCCGCATCCAGATACGCAATTTCGCCTAACATTTCAAAAGAAGATACTGCGAGTGATAATGGTTCGCCTGCAGCACGTTTTTTGATCTCAAAAACCCTTTTCACGGCTTTATAAGAAAAAGGATCGCATCCGAGACCGTAGACCGTTTCAGTTGGATAAACAATAACTCCCCCTTGATCAAGCACTTCAACTGCTCTGCTTATAAAAGGCATGCGATCACAGCTACTTTTTCTTCTTGATGGTGGCAATGTCTCCCAGCGTAAGATCTCTTCTTGAGCCCCTCTTCCCGAGATCCGCCTCTTCCATCGACTCGGTGAGCTTTATCTCGAGCGCTTTCTCCAGCTTCTTTCTGACATTCTCCTCAAGCATGAGTTCTTCGCGCTCGATCTTGCGTATAACGTTGGCCTTTTCAAGGATTTTAAGAGCAAGGGCTTCCTGGCTCAAGCCTCTCCTTTCTCTTTCCTTTCGAATAACCTCACCATAATTTTGCACCACATCCTCACCCATCTGATCAAAAATATCCCGCCTCCGTTGTCTCGGTCTGGATGTGGGGACTCCATATCGCGAGCCATTAGCATACACCTGCGCAGGTTTATCTACAGGCGTACCAAATCTGGAGCAATTGCTGCATGCATTCAGCTCGCTTCTTTCAACCCTGATCAGAAAAGGTCTACCCCTGATTTCGCTGCCGCAAATCTCACACTGCATAGGCATATTTAAAACCTAAAGATATATATCGCTATGGTTTTAAATATAATGCATATCAGAAATAAAAATGGAGTGATAAGCGTTGGCAGCCGGCGATGATCAAGGCGAAAATGCAGATATCGAAACCCAGACACAGGAGATATCAGAAGGCGAGTTCTCCAAATACCTGATGGATAGAGTGCGCCTGCTTGAAGAGCGCAACATGCGGCTCAGGGAAGAGGCAATGCGCATCGAGAACGAGAAGCGCAACTCCGAGAACAAGCGGGTCAAGTTTGAGCGAGAAGTGCGCAAGCTGAGGAGCGAGCTCGAGCGCCTGAGAATCCCCCCTCTTGTAGTTGGCACGGTTCAGGATATAATCAGCGATGACAAAGTTGTGGTAAAAAGCAGCACAGGCCCAAAATTTGTAGTAAGTGCCTCGCAGTTTATCGAGAGCAAAAAACTCGTGGCAGGAGCCAGAGTTGCGATGAACCAGCAAACGCTTGCGGTTATCAGCGTACTGCCATCGCCCAAAGATCCCATGGTCTACGGCATGGAGATCTCCGAATCACCAGAAGTAGACTACGAAGACGTTGGCGGACTCGATCAACAGATCCAGGAGCTGAGAGAAACGGTGGAGCTGCCGTTGATCAGGCCCGAGGCATTCTCAAGGATAGGCATAGAGCCGCCGAAGGGGGTGCTCCTTTATGGCGCGCCCGGCACGGGTAAAACCCTGCTGGCAAAAGCCGTGGCGAAGAGGACCAATGCAACATTTATTCGCGTTGTTGGCTCGGAGCTGGTGCAGAAATACATAGGCGAGGGAGCAAGACTCGTCCGCGAGCTCTTCGATATGGCAAAAGAAAAATCGCCCAGCATTATATTCATTGATGAATTAGACGCTATCGGCGCAAAGCGGCTTGAAAGCACTACCTCAGGAGATCGCGAAGTACAGCGCACTCTTATGCAGCTGCTCAGCGAGATGGACGGATTCGACGTGAGAGGAGAAGTCAGGCTGATAGCCGCAACAAATCGCCCAGACATTCTGGATCCGGCTCTACTGCGCCCCGGCAGATTCGATCGAATGATCGAAATACCCATGCCCAACTTCGAAGCCAGAGTGCAGATCTTCAAGATACACACCAGAAAAATGACTCTCGCCGAGGAAATTAACTTCGAGCAGCTGGCTTCCATGACAGATGGAACAACTGGCGCGGACATAAGAGCGGTTGCAATGGAAGCAGGGATGTTCGCAATCAGAGCAGATCGAGAATCGGTAACAATGCAGGACTTCGAAGCAGCAATTAAAAAAGTAATGGGAGAAGAGGAAGAAGAAAGCAAAGGCGCCGGCATAATGTTTGCATAGGCGTCTCTAATTTTTATTTCTTAATGATCAGCACAGGAGTCGGAGAGGCACGAGCCACTCTCTCCGCAACACTGCCAATCATAAATCTGGAGATACCGGTCTTGCCAAGCTTACCAATAACGATCAGATCTATCTCTTTATCTTTAGCGTACTCAATGATCCGCTCCGCTGGGTTTCCCTCAAGAATCGCTGATTTAACCCTGACCTTGTGAAGCTCCCCCTCGAGCTCAACTTTTTTAATCGCCTCTACACCTTTTTTTCTGAGCAGCTCATGAATACTTGTGCCGCTCGAACGCGATCCCGGCTCATAGGCATCAATGTCTGCCACATAAATTGCATGTAAAGTTGCCCTGCATGCCTGCGCGATGTGCACCGCGTGATCAATTGCAACTTCAGCGTTCTTGGAGCCGTCGGTTGCAACTAAAATTTTATCGTAGATGTGCTTTACCTCCATCTCAACACCTCCATTTTAATCTTATAATTCACACACGCTTAACCATTTTGGTTTGAATCCCAGCTTTTATATTATGCAACGTCCTTATTAGAAAGCAAATGAAGTACCTGGAGCTTATCGAAGCGCTTGAAAAAGTTGCCGGGGTTAACAGCCGAAATGAGAAAGTGGAGATAATCGCCGAAGTTTTAAGAAACTCGGGAGAGCGAGAGCTTAAAATTGTCACTAGGTTGATAGTAGGCAGAGTGCTCCCGGAATTCGACTCCAGAGAGCTTGGGGTTTCAACTGCCACAATCAGAAAAGTCTTGAGCGAAATCACCGGTAAAAAACAACTTGAGCTCATAAAGCTCCACCGGCAGACAGGCGATCTCGGCAGCGCCGCTGAGATTGCGCTTAAAACCAGGCGTCAGTCGGCAATTTCGGAGGAGGCACTCGATGTCAGCGAAGTATACTCGGCAATAGAAGAAATAGCCGATGTAGAAGGCGAGGACAGCTTTATACGAATATCAAATATCCTTACAGGCTTGCTCCTTCGAGCTTCACCTGCTGAGGCAAAATATATCATACGAACTCTGCTCGGAAACATACAGGTCGGTTTCTCACAGGGCTTGATGGAA
Organism: uncultured Methanocellales archaeon; assembly: GCA_964631075.1. Classification (GTDB taxonomy): domain Archaea; phylum Halobacteriota; class JAWCLZ01; order JAWCLZ01; family JAWCLZ01; genus CAZVYP01. The sequence goes on along the minus strand of CAZVYP010000009.1, from coordinate 32,072 downwards.
GACGCGATAGCAGGCGCATTTGATGTATCAAAAACAAAGCTTGAGCGCGGGCTAATGTACCTGCCTGATCTCGGGGAGATCGCTGCGATAGCCTCAGGGGGAAATAAAGCAATGGACAGCGTGAACATCGAGCTGCTCGGACCAGTAAAACCTATGCTCGCCTCTCACGTTTCGAATCTGGAAGAGATCTTTGAAGAGTCAAAACAGGTAGCCCTTGAGATAAAATACGACGGCATAAGAGTGCAGGTGCATAAAAAAGACGAGGAGTTCAGAATATTTACAAGAAGGCTGAAGGATATAACCTCATCTCTGCCCGACCTCATTGAGAATGTGAAGCAGATAAAAGCAGAGAGCTACATAATAGAGGGCGAGCTGATAGCTGCAAGCGAAGGAAAAGTAATGCCATTTCAGGAGCTGGTGAAGCGCATCAGGAGAAAATATGAGATCGAGCGAATGAGCCGTTTGATACCCCTGAGCTTTCTCGCATTCGACGTTTTATACCTTAACGGATCCAATCTGACTAAGATGAAATACAAATTAAGATATGCAATACTCGAAGACCTTTTAGAGGATAGCGGAATAGCACTTGCAGAGAGAATCGTTACTTCAAATATAAATGAAGCAAAAGCGTTTTTTGAAAAAGCCCACGCGGATGGACATGAAGGACTCATGGTCAAAGATTTAAACGCGCAGTACTCGCCGGGAGTAAGAGGCAAGAAAATGCTCAAACTGAAGGGCTTTCTTGACACCTTAGATGCTGTAATAATTGCTGCTGAATACGGCGAAGGCAGAAAGCACGACTTCCTCAGCAGATACTTCATAGGCGCAAAAAGTGGGGACGAATTTACAGCAATCGGAAAGGTATCCTCAGGGATGAGCGACGAAGAGCTCGAGTGGATAACAACGGAGCTGAGAAAGGACGCTGTTGAGGATACAGGGGGACTTGTAAAGGTGAAGCCCAGGATAGTATTGGAAGTTGCCTTCGACGAAATACAGAGAGGAGAGAGCTATCCTTCAGGCTACGCCCTTCGCTTTCCAAGGGTTCTGAAAATACGCGAGGATAAAGACATCGAGGAGATAGACACAGTAGACAGAATCAGAGAGCTGTATGAAGCCCAGGTAAAAGGCAAAAAAAAATAATGAATTTTACAAGAAGAATAGCACTCAAAGACTCTTGATTTCTTTTGGAATGGTAAAGTAGAACGTAGAGCCCTTTCCTACTTTGCTTTCCACCCAGATTTGGCCGCCATGCAGCTCGACGTAGCTCTTCGCAAGCGCCAGACCAAGGCCTGTTCTCCGAACAGATCGATTGAGTTTTTCTCCACTTACGATGTAGAAGCGCTCGAATATGCGCTTCTGATCTTTCTCAGCAATACCGGCTCCCTGATCTATGATCTTAAATAGGTAGTCCTCTTCTCGTTCTACTGCAACTATTTTAACCTGGGTATCGCTCTCGCTGTATCTCACTGCATTCGAAATCAAGTTATCCAGGATCTGAAAGAGCTTGCTCTCATCGCATTGAATCAGCAAATCACCGGGTATGTCAACGATGAACCTGTGCCTGCAAAGAGCATAGTTATCAAGCAGCCACTGAATCACGCCATTTACATAAACAGTTGAAACACGGAGCTCCAGCTTCCCGGCATCAAGCCTCGATAGCACGAGCATATCATCGATAAGCTTCTTAAAGCGCATGGCATTGCGCTCCATAACCTCAACAAAGCCCAGGGCTTCCTTATCAGTAACCCGATTCTTCAAGAGCTCGAGATAGCCAACAATAGGGGTCAGAGGAGTTCTTAGCTCATGCGCAGCCATATTCACAAAATCAGACCTCCGCTCACCAAATTCTTTCAACTCATCATACGCCCTCTGCAGCTCCTCATGCTTCACCGTCAGCTCTTCTTCGGCTCGCTTGCGCTCTGTGACATCTATCCAGTAACCAACTAAGTCAACAGGTGTGCCTGATCCATCTCTCACAAGCTTCGATTCATCGTGAATCCACCGATATTTTCCGTCCTTGTGCAGGAAGCGGTATTCAAGAGCAATATGCCCGCATTCAAAAAGCTGGTTCAACGCCGTGAAGGACCGCTCTCTGTCTTCGGGATGGATATGATTTGCCCAGAAACTGGAATCCTCGATGAATTCCCGTGAATCATACCCAAGCTGGGCGATGACATTTTCACTAACAAATATGGCGCTGAAATCTAAATCTCCGGAAAGTTTATAAGAATAAATTACAGCCGGTGTGGAGGAGAGAAGAAAATTCAATTGCTCTTTAGCTGACCGCAGGCGTTCCTCAGCCTGTTTAAACTGAGTTATATCAGCTATGACATGGACGGCTCCAAACAGATTGCCGCTCTCATCAAATAGCGGTTCTGCATTAACATTAAACCATCTGTCCTTGATTGAAAAAACATTTTTTTCATGGCACCGGGTTTGCTGCATACGCACGACAGGACATCCCTCAATGGGAACTGTTGTGCCATGCATGAGTTCACAGCAAGAACGTCCTGTGATCTCGCTAAACGGCTTTCCCACGAGATTTACCATGGCCTTGTTACATTGCAGGATCCTTCGGTCAATGCTGAGCACACTAACTGCTTCGGTGATTGCATCTAAAGTTGCCTCCCATTTCAACACAGGAGTTTGAAGCTGCAGCTTGGCTGGCGATCCCAGCAATGCCTCTTCAATCCACTCTGGCTTCAAAATATTCAAGAATTCCAATCCCCTCTCAGCATTCTTGTTTAATTATTAATTTGTATTATAGTATTTACATTTTTTGGTATTTTTTATTTAACTAGATTTTTTTGAACTATTTTGATTATTATTGATTTTTTCATAATCCAGTTATAAAATACGAAAAAAAGCAAAGAAAAAAAGAGCTAGTCTAAATCACCCTCAGGTGCTCCACCCGGGGCTCCTCCCGGCGCTCCTGTTTTTGAAGAAGCTATCACGTCATCTATCCTCAGGATCATCGATGCCGCTTCTGTGGCTGAGAGCACAGCCTGGGTTTTGGCACGCAGCGGCTCTATCACGCCTGCCTTCTTCATATCAACAGGTTTACCAGTGAATACATTCAGGCCAAAGGTCTTATTGCCTGCCTCATGGGAAGCTCTCAGGTCAACAAGTGAGTCAATCGGATCGAGACCCGAGTTTTCTGCAAGAGTTCGCGGAATGATTTCCATTGCCTCCGCGAATGCAAGCACAGCCAGCTGCTCCCTCCCTGTTAGTTTTGCGGAATACTCACGCATTCTGAGAGCTAATTCGATCTCAGGTGCACCGCCGCCTGCAACAACTTTTTCATCCTCAATCGCCGCCTCAACCACTCTCAGCCCATCGTTTATAGCCCGCTCGAGCTCATCAACAACATGATCGGTGCCGCCTCTGACCAGAATTGAGACCGCCTTTGGATTTTTGCATTTTGTGATGTATATCATATCCTCAGTGCCGGTCTTCTTCTCCTCAACAAGCCCGGCGTAACCAAGATCGTCTTTGCCAAGATCTTCTATGCTTGAAACAATACTGGCACCCGTAGCCTTAGAGATAAGCTTTATATCGCTTTCTTTGACTCTTCGAATCGCAAGAATCCCTGCCTTCGCAAGGTAGTGCTGCACCAGATCTTCAATTCCCTTCTGGCAGATGAGCACACTTGCACCGCTTGCAATGATCTTATCAGCCATAGTCTTGAGCATTCGCTCTTCTTCATCCAGAAATATCCTGAGCTGATCCGGCGACTTGATCGAGATCTCTGCATCGGTCTTCGTCTTCTTAACCTCAAGATCATCCTGCAGCAGAGCGATCTTGGCATCCTTCACCTTCCTGGGCATCGAGCTATGCACGCGCTCCTTGTCTATCACAATACCATCGATCAGCGATGTGTCCTCAACCGTGCCGCCAACTCGCTTCTCAACCTTTATATCGTTTCTGTCAACAATGTACTTTCCATCTTTCTTCTCAGCAACCGCCTTGACAGCTTTTACTATTAAACTCGAGAGCGAATCCCTGGTAATCTCCGCCCCCTTTCCAGTAATAGCGGTCGTCGCTACCTGCATGAGAACTTTGTCACCCTCTATTGTCACATCAAAGGCAAGCTTATCCAGAATCTCAATTGCCTTCTCAGCAGCCATTCGATAACCACGGGCGATAATCGTTGGATGAACATCCTGATTAATCAGCTCCTCAGCCTTCTTCAAAAGCTCGCCAGCAATGACGACTGCCGTGGTCGTGCCATCTCCAACTTCTTCATCCTGCGTCTTCGCCACTTCCACTATCATCTTAGCAGCAGGATGAGAAATATCCATTTCCTTCAAAATCGTGGCACCGTCATTGGTGATCACCACATCGCCAAAGGAAGAGACAAGCATCTTGTCCATACCCTTTGGACCGAGAGTCGTTCGAACTGCCTCGGCGACGATTTTGCCTGCAAGAATATTATTCGACTGCGCATCTCTACCTCTTGTGCGCTGGCTGCCCTCCTTCAAAATATAAATAGGCTGACCAGCAAGCTGTCCATTTGTCATACAATAACCTCCTCTTATTTTCAGAATCTGCTATAACAGCAACAAAGCAGTAAATTAGTAGAGCAAAGGTTCTATAAAAAGATTGCTGCCCCCTGCTTTGGGTTGGGTGCTTCATCCCAGTATTTTTTCATTGGAGGTCAACTATTGTTATCCCTGTCTTCAAGCTCTTTATCTCCTCTTCGCTGAGAGCTCTCTTCTTTGCTTTTTCCGAGACGATCGCGCTGTTACCAAGTGGATCTTTGATTATCAGGGTCACTGTTTTCTCTCCTTTTTTTACCGCTGCTATTGCCATTAGCACTTCCTCGGCTTTTTGTTTCTGCTGCTCGGTTTCTACCCAGCTTTTTGCGATTTCAACTACTCCTTCGACTCGATCGAGCACTCCCTCCACGTTTGAGATGAAGGCTTCAGAGAGGGCACCTGGCTCGATGTCCACCCCGAGCTCAGGTATGTAGATGCTTCCGGAGGTTGATCTCACAACGCGGGTATCCAGATCTTCTATTTTTGAGACCTGAAGTTCATACTGCACCGGCCCTTTTTGGGAGAGCACCATGGTATCACTGTATTTAAATCCGCATTTGCATGTGCTGCTGATGCAGAGGATTTCCTCAAAATAAGGTATTTTGTCAAAATACCATTTTACAGCGATATCGGAGCTGCATAGAGGGCATTTGCCCTCGAAATGATACTCCATCTATTTCTTCTTCCCGCGAGGCGTTATCTTTGTGCGATCCACTCTAACGCCTGTTGGAGCGACGATGACCTTTGTCTCTTCAAGACCCGCTATATCTCCATGCACATCGCTTGCCACCTGCTTAAGATCGCGAAGTGCTCGGTCTCGATTTAAGTCGTCATGCCTTATGAGAGAGTAATCGACTATTACAACATTGCCGTTATAGACCTCTTTCTTCAAATCAGGTAGGTCGTGAAGGCCTCCGAGCTCTGCAATTTTTATTAACATGTTTGCTCCTGTCTCTTCAGCCATTCCTTCGAACTGCCCCTCGATTTCTACGTAATCCTCTACCGCCGTTTCTTTTTTATGGCCAAATAGCTTGTCAAATATCCCCGCCATATAGTTTACACCTCTGCTAATTTATACTCAAATACATATTTAAATCTATTCAGAACTGCTGCCCTGCAATTCAATTTCCCGGAGGATCTTGAGGGCAATTTTTCTCGAGTTATTTTCAAAATCAGCTTCACCTTTGCTCATATTCAAAAATTCTTTGAGCTCTTCAGCAATCTCTTTTACTCTGACTCTGGCGATCTTCTCGGTCAAAGGCTTGTTTGCCTGAAGCTTAGGATCACCTTCTTTCCCGCCCTCCGGGAAATACCAGTCCTTGAACCAGCGAAAGCCGCTTTTCCAGAGGAGATAGCCGAGCGGAGTGGCAGCAGGAGGTATCCCAATGGTAAGCGCCCTCGATGTATCCGGGTGATCGAGATATTTGACCATAATATGTCCACCAGGTGGTATCAGCTCAGAAAGAGTCTTAAAAAAAGTGATATCCAGATCATCTATTGAAAGATCAATCAGGGTTTCTCCGATCTTCGCTGTCCCGCTGTAGCTCAATTCCATCCAAGGCCTGATCTCCCGGGTGCCCTGAAAATATCTGACTGCTGCAACTGGCTGGCTTGATACCTGATTTTTTCTGTCCTTCAGCAATAGCACGAAGGTGCTTTCCCCGGAAAATCTCCCCTTTTTTATTTCGCTGATATGAATGAAGTATTCGCCTATTTTTCTGCCTTCAAGGTTATTTTTTTCCATTGTTATTCTTTCACTCCCCAGAATACTATAAAGCCAGGAAATACCTGAAAAGCTCCGCATTTTTTAAAATTCATCTCCAGAACTGAGCCGACTTCATCCCCCTCCACAACCCCCAGATCGGGAAACAGGTGGACAGATGTAACCCTTATGAATGCTTCAAGAGAGGGCTCGGCTGGCTCACCAAAGAAAGCGAAAGGTGCTAGTATTCTCAATGTGCCTTGCTTCTTAAGCACCCGCTTGATCTCCACAATCGTGCTTGGCAATTTTTCCCTTGGAGGAAGTCTAGTCATCCAGACCTCTGAGAAACGATCGCTCTTCTGTGCAATATCCCAGGGCTTTCCCTTTAAAGATTTGAATGGCACTTTTGGTTTGCCAATCAGGTTTGTTTTCCCGAGAATGTATAGTGCTTCATCTTTCCCGCGTAACTTGAGATACTGCATTAAATCAAGGTCGTGTCTGGACGCTCGGGGAAAAACTGAAAATAAAATGGGACCGGATGGTTCCTGTGGAGGAATGCTGTTCAGATTTTGCAGTAAATCTCTGGTCGTCTCGTGTCTGTATTCGTCATAAAAATATAGCACTGTATCTATCGAATCTCGCAGAATTTCTCTGAGTCTGCTCTCCCCTCTTGGACCTATTTGATACACTCTTCGCCTTGGACCAAATGGTCCTGCTTGCATTTTGCTCTTCACGAAACCTTCGGATTCCATCTCATGCAGCAAGCGGTATAGAGTGGTTATATTTATGTTCTCGGCTTTCGCGATGAGTAACTGCTGAAGGTCATAACCGTGGCGGGGACAGCTGTCAAGCGCGATCAGAATCCTGTCCGTGATCTTGCTCCTGGTCACAGGGAAGCTATATGCAAATTCACCTATAGAAAGCTTTGCATAGAGGATTTAATATTTTGAGGATCATAGATTTAACCGGTGATTATCAATGAAATGCATAAGCTGTGGAATGCCGATGAACAAGCCTGAAGAATTCGGCGGCAATAAACCAGGTAATAAATCCTGCGTTTACTGCAGCCATCCGGATGGAACTTTAAAACCCAAGAACGAGGTGCGCGAGGGCATGACCAGATTCTGGATGGCGCGTGATAATCTGGATAGAACGGCGGCAGAGAAGAAAACCGACGAGCATATGAGCAAAATGCCGGCCTGGAAAAATAAGAAAAAATAGAATAGATCGCAACTGTTTCTTTTATTTATTTTATATCTTCCCGCAATTCTAAAATGTCGCGAGCTCTCCTCTAACGACCATCTCAGTTATTTTCGTGATATCCGCCAGCCATGTGTCGATGACCGCTTCCACCTTTGGCTTGAGCTCATTCAAACTTGCATTCTTCTTCAGCAGCAGCTGTGCACTGGCTACCTTGGGATTATCTATCGGTCTGCCGATTTGGGAGAGGATTCTCACATATACCTCCTGAATGTCGCCGTCAACTTTAACGATGTCTTGGGCGACCTGGTTTGACAGTAAGTTGTAAATTTTGCCTATATGATTCACCGGATTTTTACCTGCAGTTGCCTCCATGCTCATTGGCCGATTAGGGGTAATTAGCCCATTACAGCGATTTCCCCTTCCCACAGAACCATCATCCCCCATCTCGGAACTTGTACCAGTGACGGTAAGATATACGATTCCGCTTTCGTAGCTATCACCAGTATTCACAGCCACGCTCACGTCTCGCTGTGTGTATTTCTCAGCGGTTCTCTGTATGAAATCTGTGAGCTCAGCTTTTATCGCCTTATAGTGCTCGAGATTATTAACGTACTTCGAAACAAATGCATCTGCAACTGTCAGCGTAATCAGGTCTCCCTCCCGCAGTGCCATTACCTTCATATCCTCACCTATGGCGGGCTGCTTTGGAGTAAGCTTAGTAGTTATAGCCCTCTCGACGTTATAAACAATTTTTTCCGTCTCTGAAAATGGAGCATGGCCGACGCCAAATGAGGTATCATTTGATTTTGGAGTCCCGGGGCGTCCGAAAACATCAACCAGATCAGCGGATCCCTGGCCTAGTCGCTGATCGATTATAATATGATGATCCTCGATATTTCTCAAAGCGCTTTTGAGATACTCCCTGGCTGCTTTTAAAACTATTCTGCCAACTGGAATTTTTTCTTTGCCTGCATAGGTAGTGGCACGACCGCTGAGCAAAATGAACATCGGACGGATAATCTCGCCCCCGCCGTAAGTCGGGTTTGACTCTCCACCAACGAGCTCAACCTGATCTGTGTTGTGATGAAGGATTCTTTCAAAGCGATTTAAGTACTCGATTGATAGCGCCCGGCTCATAGCCTCGGCAATGCCATCGCAAAGCGAGTCAGGATGCCCTATTCCTTTTCTCTCAACGAGCTCTATCTTCTGCTCTTCCAGGGGTGTGCGGCTGATCTGCTCAACAACTATATTCCGCGGCATGCAGCTTCCTCTTGATGATGTAAAAGAATAGTATAATGAATATTTTTAACTATCGGTTAAGGTTCTCCTTATGGGTTGTGTCGGTTTACTTCGATGCCTGATTCGATCTCGATCAGACGTGTACCGTCCTTGTATATCCTCACTGTCCCGCCACTCTGCGAAACAGTTATTGATATGGCACGCGTGTCTCTGCTGATCGCCGCGGCTGCTGCGTGCCTTGCCCCGAGTCCTTTTTGAACCTGAACGCTTTTGGCATCTACATCTAGATAGGCGCAGGCACTCTGAATAGTCCCTTTTTCATCCACTATGAAGGCACCATCCTGCATTGCGAAGGCTTTAACAGTTTCCCAGTTTTCTACTTTTGTTATATCTCTCTCGCTGCCGTTGTATCCATGATATGGATTCAGGATAAGCTGATGTGATTTCTTCATCACTTCAGCTGTATCTCCGATTACAAATACGGTGCCTATCGGGCGGCCTTCTCTACCTTTTCTCCCTATATCCATTGCAAGCCTCAACACAGATCTTATAACTTTTGGATCAACACGCTCCGCACTTTCTTTGAGGCTTTGAATTACTGGGCTCTCCTTCACATTGTATATTATAATGGAGTCTGCTGCAACGCCAACTCCCACCACTCCCACAATCAGATCTCCCTTTATTTTGCCATCAGCGTATGCAACTGTAACAGCGTCCTCCAGAACCTCAGCGCGGCTTTTTGCCTTCAAATTTATACACTCGCTAATCTTTGCAGACGATCCCATGAGCTTGGGGATTAGATCTATAGAAATATCCTCATGCACTCCTTCAACTCTTCCCTCGAATTTTGCCACATAGACAGGAATATCCTTTTTCAAAAAGTCTTTAAGGCCTTCGTCATCTGAAATAATCACTATTGCACCTGCATTGATCTCGCGCGCTATCTGCACGGCAGTTTTTGCAATCACACTTCTGATATCCAATACGGGATCCACCGGTTTTCCCTACCCTTTGCGCTGATGAGCTATCGCTACCAATCCATCCCATTATATTCAAATGCATAACTATGATAAAAAAGTTACCTACGCTGGGCGTTAACATTTCGACATTTAATGCCGCTGGTTGGCGTTGGCGTTAAACCATTTCCAGATAGCTATTTATATAGTATCGTCTTGAAAATTAATGGATCGTTATGTGTGAATCTAAAGTTGTGCTTAAAAAAGGAAAAAAGAAAGTTGTTGTTATGAACGACGTGATTCAGGTCTCGGTAAAGGGTGAGGAGATCGAGGTAGTGGGCATACTCGGGGAATCGAAAAGTGTTCGCGGGAGTATTTCAAGGATTGACCTCAGTGGCCATGAAATTGTGATCGAGTCTAAATAATGCATAATCGAGCGTTCTTATGGTATCATCTGAACTCAAAAATAAGATTGCCAGGTCAAGCTTATTAGTGGTAATAGCTGGCGTACTTCTGGGTGTTCTGATTTTTAATCTCTTCTTCGAGCAGCCTGGTGTTGGCGTTATAAGAGTTGAAGGCTCTGTGCTGGAAGATCAGAAGACTGAAGATCTGATCAGACTGATAAGATATGCCCGTGATAATAATTCGATCAGAGCAGTTGTGCTCGAGATAGATAGTCCTGGAGGCGAGGCCTCGCGCTGCGAAGAGGTATACATGGAAGTGCTGCAGCTTCGCCGAGAAAAACCGGTTGTTGCTTCTATTGGCGGTATTGGTGCATCAGGAGGATACTACATTGCAGTTGCCTCGAACTATATATACGCAAAGCCTTCATCAAGTGTTGGCAGCATAGGCGTTATCTCAATCCTCCCGCAACCGGTAAGCTTGCCCGAGGATAGAATTACAACTGGACCGTATAAGACCACGGGTAAGGACAGGAAGCAGTACGCCAGCACCGTTGATGCTGTGAAGGAAGGATTCTTAAGCGCGGTTATGCAGCAGCGGGGCGAGCGCTTGAAGCTTTCAAAGGAAGACCTGTCGAAGGCTGAGCTGTTCATTGGAACAGAAGCGTTGAGAAATGGACTTGTGGACGAAATTGGTTCAAGCTCTCAGGCTATCTCTAAAGCCGCTGAGCTGGCGAAAATCGCGAATTATAAAAATATAGACATAAATAAGGAACTTAATATTTCCTATGCTGGATATCCTTTGCTTGTGAATGAATCGCTACTGAATCAGCAGTCGAACACCGCACCGGTGATTTATTTCCTGTATATGGAGACAGGGTGATCACTATGAAGAGCGGTACGCGTTTATTGATCCTCGTGATAATAATCGTGCTCGCGCTGCAGATAATCTATTTTTACAGAGGCATATACCTCCCTCCAGCAACCGGGATGCATGACTTCAATATAACCCCACGCATCTCGCAAACTGGAATAGTCACAGACACCCCGGGAAAGGGCTCTGGACTGGTTTTGATAGACAGCGCACACGACAACAGATTTAGCAAAGGCGAGCTGGACACACTGCTATCAAGAATACTATCCAGAGGTGCCAGCATTGAGATTCTACGTGACGGTGGCAAGTTTGAAGAAAGCCTGAAGGAATCGAAGGCATTAATAGTAATAGCTCCAGCAAACGCATACTCTGCAGACGAGACAAAAAAGGTCAAAGAATTTGTAGAAAGGGGCGGGAGGCTTTTGCTGATTGCAGATCCGTCCAGAGAAAGCGAGATAAATAGCCTCGCAAGTAATTTCAAAGTGCTATTCTGGAATGACTACCTTTACAATCTCAGGGAAAACGATGGGAACTATCAATACATATTTATCAAGGAATTCAAGCCGGGCATAATAACAAAGAAGCTGGAAAAAATCGCGCTATACACTGCTTGCTCGATATCACCCGGCGAGAAAGGCATTGCCATAGCAATTGCCGATCAAAATACACGTTCCTCAAAAATAGAGACACAGACTAATCTATCACCTATAGTATTCATCGACGAAAAAATCCTTGCGATAGGCGACTTCACAGTCATGCTTGACCCATACAACTCTCTCTGGGATAACAGCCAATTGGTCTCCAATATCGCCGATTTCCTTACCGGAGTAGAGGAAAAAATACCACCAGCTGCGCCAAAAATAGTGTCTTGGTATAATAATAAGACAGAGGACAGCTCCTTGAATATTTCAATAGCAAAGGTCGAGACAATATACTTCAATGCAACGGCTGATCAGAAGATTGAAAAATGGAAATGGATGTTGAATAATCTTGAGCAGAGCAACAACAACGATAGCTACATCCACTTCTTCAACCAGAGCGGAATCTACTACGTAAACGTCTCGGGTAGAAACGCAAACGGCACAACTCAAACGATCAGCTGGCTTGTGAATGCAACTATTCCCTAGCAACTTTACGTCTTATAGCCACCGTGCTCCATGAGATATGGCAGTAAGCCGCCTGCGCCGAGCAGTTCCTGCATGAACTTTGGTATCTGCTTGAACTCATAGATCTCGTTTCTGGTTAGATTTCTGATAGTACCTCTGCCTATATCTACCTCGAGCTCGTCACCCTGCTTTACTTTGGAAGCTATGCCCTTGCACTCGAGCAGGGGTAAGCCTATGTTGAATGCATTTCTGTAGAAAATCCGTGCGAATGACTCGCCGATTATGCAGCTAACGCCGCATGCTTTGATCACCTGTGGTGCCTGCTCACGGGATGAACCGCAGCCGAAGTTGCTGTCAGCGATGAGAACTGCATTCTCAGTTTTCTGAGCATCTGCGTAGAACTCTGGATCGACAGACTCAAAAGCATGAACCGCAAGTTTCTTCAAATCCAGCTCATCGTACTTATACTTCCCGGAGATCACTTCATCGGTATTCGTATCCCTGGGAAAGACGCGCAGCACCCTGCCCTTTATTGCCATCTACTTCACCCCCGAGTAATCACGAGGATTGGTTATTCTGCCGGTTATCGCTGATACTGCCGCAGTTGCTGGACTGCAGATATAAATCTCGGCTTTATTGTTGCCCATTCTCCCCTTGAAATTTCGATTCTGCGTGGAGAGCACTTTTTCACCATCGCCGAGAGCAATAGTTCTGCCTATGCAGAATCCACAGCCAGGCGCACCGATTGACGCGCCTGCTTTTACAAGGATTTGAATTATTCCCTCATGCATCGCCTCAATCAGAACGCTCCTGCTGGCGGGATACACGACCAGGCGGGTGATTGAGTTAACTTTTTTACCCTTCAAAATCCTGGCAGCTATCCTCAGATCGCCAAGCCTGCCATTTGTGCAAGAGCCAATGCAGACCTGATCCAGCTCGATGTTAGAAAGCTCACTGGCAGCTTTCACACTGTCAACACGATGGGGAATTGCAACAAGCGGCTCAATCGTATCTGCAAGGATTTCAATTTCATCCTCATATGCCGCATTTTTATCCGGCTCAAGAGCACTGTATTCCCCGGCGCGTCCGTATAACTTCAGAAAAGCTCTCGTCTTCTCATCCGCCCTGCAGAGTCCAAGCTTCGCACCTGCTTCAACCGACATATTGCTAAGAACCAGCCTCTCCTCAATATCCATTCTGTCAATCGTGTCACCCAGAAACTCCATTGATTTATAAGTTGCGCCATCCGCTGTGATCGTGCCGACGATCTGGAGAAACACATCTTTCGAATAAACGTGTCTCCCCAGCTTTCCTCCAACCTCGATTCTAAGGCTCTCAGGCACCTTGAACCAGGTCCTGCCGTAGGCAAAGATCGCAGCAATATCCGTAGAGCCCATTCCGGTTGCAAACGCCCCCAGTGCCCCATGGATGCAGGAATGGGAATCAGCACCCACGATTACCTTCCAGGGAGCGGCATACCTCTCGACAACTATTTGATGGCATATACCATCGCCATTTTCAAAAAAAGGAATATTGTTCTCCCTTGCGAATTTCCTCATAAAGATGTGGACGTTAGATACCTTTTCGCTGGGCGATGGCGAGGCATGATCGCATATCCCGATAACTTTTTCTTTATTAAAAACACGGCGCGTTTTCAGCCCCGATTCCATCTGCTGAATCGCAAGGGGCATGGTGCCGTCGTGCGCAAAAGCAAGATCTACCGGTGATACTACCAGATCGCCCGCGCTTACTTCTCTTCCAATTTTCCTTGAAAGGATTTTCTCAGCCATTGTTTTACTAGCAACCATAATCTCACCAGCGCTTCAAAATCTAGTGACTGCAAACTATTTAATAATAACTTTATATATAAAGAGACAAAACCTGAGTGCTGTGAAAATTAAGATACTGGGCTGTGGAAATATACTTACCAGTGACGAGGGTGTCGGCATACACGTTATTAAAAGACTCTCAGAGCTGCAGCTCCCGAAAAATATTGAGATAATAGATGCCGGTGCTGGTGGGATTCCAATTCTGGATTTAATTAAAGATTCTCGTAAGGTGATTATTGTTGATGCCATTTCAACGATAGATGGAGAAGATGGAGAGGTCTATCGGTTCACAGACAGAGAGCTGATTGATAAAGAAATGACTTCGATTGCTATGCATAACTTAAATCTCGCTGATGTAGTCAGGGTCGGAAAAATCATCCAGCCTGAATTAATGCCTGAGGAAATTATAGTATTCGGTATAGAGGTTGAACGCGAAGAGACTTTCAACGCGGAGTTAAGCCCGAAAGTTAAATCAAGCGTTCCGGTTGTTGTTGAAATGATCCTGTCAGAGATTAAAAGAATGAATGAAGAAATGGAGCAGGTAGCCAGGAGAAAGAAGGCTGAGATAGGATGAAAAAAGTCGTAGTTGGCGGTACATTTGACCCCATACATGAAGGGCATAAAGCACTTCTTAAAAAGGCATTTGAGCTGGGAGAAGTGCACATAGGCCTTACCTCCGATGAAATGGCAAGGAAAAAAAAACACTCCATTCGACCGTACAAAGAGCGAATCAAAAATCTAAAGGAATTTATCGAGAAAAATTTTAAAAAAAAAGCCATTATCAGAGAAATAGCTCTACCTCTCGGCAACACTGTCTCCGAGCATTACGATTACATCGTGGTATCACCTGAAACGTATCCTACTGCTTTGAAGATAAACCAGATGCGCAGGGAGAGGGGACTGAAGCCTATTGAGGTCATCAAAATAGATTTTGTAAACGCAAAAGATGGCTCGCCGATTTCTTCCACGCGAATAAGGAGGGGAGAGATCGGATTGAGGGGAGAGCTGCTTTGAAAGTTGCAGTGGGCTCAACAAATCCCGTTAAAATCAGCGCAGTGAAAAACGTTTTCTCAAAGATCTATAAAGACGTAGAAGTAATTTCAGTAGCTGTGGACTCCATGGTTGGAAGCGAGCCATTTGATAGCGAGATAGCCAGAGGTGCAGTTGAGAGAGCAAAGCAGGCATTCAGCAGCGACGCGGAGCTCTCAGCAGGCATCGAAGCCGGGCTGGTGAAAAACCCATTTGCCAGATCAGGCTTTCTCGATGTGCAATACTGCGCGATCTATGATGGCAAGAGGATAACAATAGGCTGCGGTGCGGGATTCGAATATCCTTCGATAGTGATCGAGAAGGTTTTGAGGGATAAAACAGAGGTGGGCGAGGTAATGGAAGAGCTCACAGGCATAAAGCAAATAGGTGAGACAACCGGATCAATAGGCTACTTGACAAAAGGAATAATCGACCGCATCACCCTCACCGAACAGGCAATTTTGATGGCACTTATACCCAGACTCAATGCAGAGATCTATTTTAAAAATCAGGATTATCAGTTATAAATGGAGGAGACACGATGAGAAAAATGGTTTCCCCGGTGATGGCAATTGCTGGAGACAATAACTTATGATTGGGATAAAAAAGATATTTTTCCCAATCACAAGTGAATGATAGGGGGGAGACCCGATTAGTGATTGATATAATGATATTTAAGGGTTTTGCTTTGTGAAGCATCAGAGTATAAAAAGGTGTCCTTGCTCTGTAAGTAGATCCAATTTCTTAACAAATATTGAACAAGGCTGCAGAGTGAGCATTCATCTCAGCTTCCTCCACAATTATCCATAAATCATATAGCTTCAGCCTTCCGCTAAATATTAATAATAAATGCCGGCGATGGGCGCTGGAACAAGAGGACTGGAGATATTTGAGACCCACTAAGTGCAAGCTTCTTCTTTGTTTCTTAATCGGCTTTCGTCTCAAAGCCAGCCATAGCAACTGCCGCCCCTCTCCTTCGTGTCGATAAACTTGATAGACCCTAAACAGCGAGATCGCTATTTTTAAGCCATAGGATGTGAAATAGGTGTGAGAAATATTTTATTAGAGATAAAAAGGTAATTTTAAAATGAAGCGAATTGGGGTTTCAACACCACCTGGGATAAAAACCATTGAAGATCTATTTGATGTTATGGCGGAAGTGAGAAAGCATGGATTCGACTTTCTGGAGATCAACTGCACAGACGCTCCGCCGATGAACCCGAAAATGCTCTCTCACGTGGAAAAAAAAGCGATCAGGGAAAAAGCGGCGAGCCTGTGCCTGAGCCTTGCGATACACGGCTCAAACGACATAAACTTGATATCGCTGAACCCGGTTTTAAGGAAGTTTGCATTAAGCTATATCGAAGCTTCAGTTAAATTCGCACGCAAGCTAAACGCTGAGCTGCTGAATACTCACCCTGGCACAGTTTTGCAGTACTACAGCAAAGACCGATTTATATATTTCAGCGAACTATTCGACTACGACAGCGTATTTCAGGACAGCCTTAAAAAAATGGGGAAACTTGGAGAGGAATACAGCGTATTAATATGCCTCGAGAACACATCAAGGGAGACAGGTAAATTGTTGATCGAGGGTGTGCTTTTAGAGCAATCGGATTTCATCGGATTTACCTACGATGCGGGACATGCATATCTCTCTGGAGAAATGCTTGAGCTGAAGAATAAAATGGGAGGCAGAATAAAAAATGTGCACATCCATGATACAGATGGAAAGATCGATACTCACAGAGGAATTGGAAAAGGAGTCATAAACTGGGGTAAAGTATTTCCAATCAGGTCAAAACGCTTCACGCTTGAAATCCGTCCGCTCAGCGAAGCCTTCGAGAGCAAGCCGGTGCTAGAGTTATTTTTAAAACAGGGAAAAAGAAAACATGAGGTCAATCTGCGTAAAAGTGCTTAAAAAAGATGGCGAAGAAACGAGAATTCTGCTATCAGAGCTGATCAACAGAGAGCTCAAGATTAAAAGCGATGCCACGCATCTGTATATCCCGGTTTCAGGAGATAGCTCTGTATTAAAGCAATTTGAAGTCCTCGAAATGGAATTTGAAAAAGCCAGGAAGCGAGGGAAAATAGAAGACATCCTGGGCTTCTCCCCGTCTTTCGAAATTATTGGAGATATAGCAATCACAGAACACGAAAGCGTGGAAGTTGCAAAAGCGATTCTTGAAATACACAGGGTAATAAAAACCGTGCTATATTCGACAACACCCGTGAGAGGAGAGTACCGATTGCGAGAATTCAAAGTTCTGGCAGGAGAAACAAAAACCTTTACAGTATACAGGGAGTACGGGAGCATATTCGAAGTCGATCTAGCGAAGGCATACTTCACCCCGCGCTTATCCACAGAGCGGCATAGAGTGGTCGAGCAGGTGAAAGCAAACGAGGTCGCGGTGGACATGTTCGCAGGTGTAGGCACATTTGCAATTCAAATCGCCAGAAAAGCTCGGAGGGTATATGCAATCGATAAAAACCCCTATGCGATAAAATTCTTGCAGAGAAATCTAACGCTGAACAGGATCGTCAACCTCGAAGTGATGCAGGGCGACGTACGTGAGATGGCCTCAAATCTCAGGGGCACAGCGGATCGAATAATAATGAACCTCCCGCACTCTGCATATGATTATTTGCCGGAAGCAATGCAAATTGCCGGAGAGAAATGCATTGTCCACCACTATTCAATCGGCCACGTTGATGATCTTTTCCAGAGTGCGATAGAGCAGATAGAGAAGGCAGCGAATGATAGCGGAAGAAAAGTGAGAATAATCGACAAAAGAATTGTGCGCCCGTATGCGCCTTATCAGTTTAATATATGCGTGGACTTTTCAATAACGCAGTAATTCAGAATTT
>CAZVYP010000009.1:0-14227 GCA_964631075.1 uncultured Methanocellales archaeon | reverse complement strand
TTTTCCACCTCGTGATTTTAGCAGGCATTATTTTAACAACCGCAGGCATTTTTCCACCTTTTCTCATCTGCTCTCCTGAGACACTCAATACAGTCGGTTTTTTGAATTGGGATGCGAAGGAGCGCCTGGTCGTTTCAATAAACTCCCGGCTTTCATTAATTCTTCCTTATTTTCCACCTTTTTTGCGATGCCCTAGATAACAAAACCAACTTCAAATCGCGGGGAGGTATGAAAGAAATCAACGACTAGCGAAACTTTCGGGTTCCTGCTGATGTTTTTAATTTTTCTGGAATTTTTTGATGAATGAAAGTAAATGTGCTCGCCATCAAAACGAAGAACTCAAACCAACGATTTTCCTTTGACTTGCCTCCTTTTAAATCAGCGGCGCGCCGAACGTGTAGTCCTCGAGCTCCAGCACTTTTTTCCAAGTTTCCCTGCAATCGCAGTAAAGACCGCTGAGCACCTCAGCGCTCTGTGTCAGTGAAAACCTTTTTATCGCGGCTGCAACTGTGCTGTCGCACTCACCGCAGTTGTGAGGTCCACGCTTTGTCCCTGCGGCTACAGGGTCGCACATTAGCACTTTTTCCTCTCCGAGGATCTGTTTGCCCTGTTTCAGCACTTCTACTGCGCTCCAGAGCCAGGGTGGTCGGTAGCTCTTTCTAGCGAATAACTCGTAAACGAGTGTGCCTCTCTGTATGTTGCAGAGGTTGATTGAAATTGTATCTGCGTGCATAGCTGTATCTCTGATAGAGCTGATCATGTCTTCAATCGCGGCTCTCTCGGTTAAGAATGGCGGTTTGAGCAGTAGATATGCCTTCACTGTCGAACTGCTGTTGTGCGCTACTTTTGCGGCTTGAATGAAGTCGCTGAAGGTAAATCCCTTGTTGATGTTTTCCAGTCTTATGACATCGCTGCTGGTTTCCAGTCCGATCGCTATTTCCAGATTTTTAACTATTTTCCTGCATTTTAAAACTGCTTCGTTTCTTACAAATTCCGGTCTCGTCTCGACTATTACTTTCTCGGTGCTTTCACCCAGCTTTTTCAGAATTATATCGCGCACTTCGAAGGGCACTTCCGCGGGATTGAGGAAGCTGCCGGAAGTAAAAATCTTCGCGACTTTAACCTCTGGTGCGAGTTTTTCCATTGCGATTTGAAGCTGGCTAAGGAGTTCCTCGTTGGATACACCCGATGGAGCTGCGTCGTAGATGTATCCGCACATCGTGCAGCCACCGGTTTTTGCCCATGAGCAGCCGGCTGTGCGGAAAACAACTGTCAGCGCCTTCACCTGCTTGCCCTGAAGTAAGTCGTCTTCGAGCCATACCGCAACCGGTATGCTGGCGGGCTTAACCCGAGCTTTCTGCCACTGGGCATCTCTTATGGATTTTAAAAGCCTGTTAAGGATATTCATAACTATAGCGCCTCTACGTGTCTGAGTTCAACAGCAGCACCCTTTCTGGAGTGTGTCATCTCCCATGAAGACATTAAAGCGCGCCCTACGCCAAATGCTCTTGCTCCTCTGACAACAACTTCGTCGCCTTCTCTGATCTGCGGATCGGCTTTAATGATTCCGGGCACTAAAATTGAGCCTTTTGGCAAAAAGGCATCGATCTCTACGATGTAACCAAACTGCTCAACTCTTTTCCCTCCATCGAGTGAAAGCGAGAGCAAGCCGGTAGCAGGATTCAGGGTACCAAGCTGCTTCTTACCATCAAATATCTGCCACTTCGGAAAATTGCCTTTTAAAACAATATTTTCCCCTATCAACACCCTTCCTGCATCCAGTCCGAATTGATAGCAGGCGACCGCACGGACAATATCTAATTTGTTTACGGTCTGTTTCCCAACTTCTCCGGCAGCTCTTTCTACGGCTCTATTTAAATTATCGAGAGATTCGCTGGATGTGAGCCTTTTGCCCTGCAGCGCTGTATATTCGATCTCAATTTTCAGCTTTGTTTCAACGCTCCGGCAGATCTCCTTATATGCTCCCTCGATATGGGCGATGATCTTTTCGTATTTATTCTGTGTCAGGAAGTCGTAGAGGCAGCTCTCAACCCATCTTCGCTCCTCAAGATCCCAGATGCCGGTAACAGCGACCTCGTAGTGTGCCGCAGGATACACAATTTCTAGCTCCCTGGGAACAGTGCCGAGAGGAGATGTTATGATCGCCTCGTGCACATATTTGCGATGCCTTCCAAGTGCTTCGATGAACTTCGAATGCGAAAGAGAAGTCGAGTAGGGCTTTCTTGCCGAGCAGGGAAGCAAAAGCAGTATGGATGATGCGGGAGAGCGATATCTTGATCTTACGCGCTCCGCGAACCTCCTTACCTCAACGCGGTTCAAAGATTCCATTGAGTTGGCAATCAGAGTGGATTTCCGGGCAACTGGTGTGCGCTCTTCAAGATAGCTGTAGCTGAAGTCCAGCAGTCTGAGCGAAGCTGTCAGCCATGGACTCGACCTGCATTTGCCCTCAACATACTCCCTCAAGCTCTGAGTGCGGATGAACTCCCGGATTTTCCTGAGCTCTTCGTCCAGCTTCAAGCAGTTATGACGTGCGAGCAGTTCTGCCCTCTTGGCTTTCGGCAGCTTTCGCAGATGTTCGGCGGTGATATTCTGGCAGATCGAGCAGGCGCAGGGCAACTCTCTCAGATCCTCAATTTGGTATTCGCCTTCCTGTGTCAGGTAGACATCATTGTAGCCTAGAAATTGTGGTAAAACTTCGTCCACCAGATCTATACCGGTATAAATCAGCATGGCTGCATTTTCAGGCGTTGCCAGCGCGGGAGCGTAGAGCGCTGCATCCCCTGCGATGGAGCTTCGAATTTTAATGACCGCATCGGTAAATGCTCTTGCATTGCCACTGAGCTGAATTGCGCTGCCTATGATGTAAATATTGCTCTCTTTTGACAAGGGATAGTGCGGATGACCCACGGAAACATTCTGCTGCGAATTAAAAGCCTTAAAATAGCCTTCGAAAGCCACAATAGCTTCCTCAGGTATGCGGAGCGGCAGGGGTTTATATTTCACATCGCTGAAAAGCTCATTCAGGGACTTAACACTGAGCACCGCGGGCGTGGGAGTTTTTTCCATAAAAATGCCCGCTCGGGCAGCTCCATCCCTGCGTCTGACCTCAAAGAGCCTCAAAACCATTCCTCCGGCTCAGATCTTCAAATCTAAAGACCTTTGCAAATCTTGCTATTTTATTTATCATCGAGTGCTCCCATCTTTTGTCGTATACAAAAGTAATTGGATTTTTTGATGCACTGGCCTCGACAAATCTCAATACATTTTCCAGTGCAACTGCGATAGCTTCCTCGTCAAGGCTCTCCGGAACTTCCGCCTGTCCGATGGGATAAGTCTCTTTTAACTCGATAGGATACGGTCCAAAAGGTGCTTTCAGGTAGAACACGTTATCAAATTGCTTCTCCAGAGCGATTTTCCTGGAAGCGATCAGAATGCTCCCTTCAACGTTTAATCGAAGGATTTGCCTGCAGTGTCTCAGAACTTCCGAGCGGTGGGCTGACTCAGGACCAGTGTAAAAGAAAGTGCCCTTGGAAACAGGGTTAAATTTCTCAATGTGATCAGCGTGTCTCTTTGCTGCTTTAAGACCATCCAGAAGCCTTGGATGTGCTCTGCAGCGCAACGCAATCAGTTCAAAAAGACCGCCATCTCTAATGGCCTGCTTCACCCGCCTCAGCTCAGCAAATGTGATGTATAGATTGTGCTCAGCCAGCAGCTTTTCCTTAGCACTGTCCTCGCATTGCTTCAGCTCACCGGCTGAATGAGCTGAGCAAATCGGGCAGCCGCACGGCAGATACTCCAGCTCTTCAAGTTTATAAGTACCTTCAGCAGTAAGGTATCTGCCATCTTTTGCGAATAAGGTATAGGCTGCGGAGTCGAAGAGATCACAGCCGAGGGCTACCGCCAGGCCAAGCATCATAGGGTGACCTGCGCCGAATAAATGAACAGGGGCACCCGGTGGGAGCGCTTTTTTCACAGCCATGATCACATCTACAAGCTCGGAGAAGCGATATGCTTCCATCAGCGGGACAACTGCCCCGATGGCGTATACATCGAATCCGAGCTCGCTGGCTTTTTTTGCACATTCGCTCCTGAGACTCAGAAAAGTCGAGCCCTGAACTGGGCCTGTGAGCAGCATGCCGCTCTTCGCAGGCAGTCCCTTTGCCTCTTTTAACCTGGCTATTGTCGTCTCCATTTCCCGCCTCGCAGTCTCATAATCGATATCCGGCGGTGTGGGTATATCAAGCGGCACAGCCACATCTGAGCCAATTTTTTGCTGAAAATCAAGGATTTCGGCAGAAGTAACTTCCAGATCGCCATACTGCGAGAGCTGATATGCGCCTGAATCGGTCATTACTGGAAGCTCAACATCCAGAAGGCGATGCAGTCCCTCTCTCATTGCTTTTTCCCTAAGCTCAGCAGAGCGGTATATGATGTAGGAATTTGTGATTAGAGCCTCAGCCCCGAACTTATTCATCTCCCCGGGCTTAACGATAAGGAGCTTCGGGTTTATAACAGGCAATACAGCAGGAGTTTCGATCCTGCCATGAAGTGTCTCAAGCTTGCCAACGCGACCCATCATGTCTTTTGAAACAATCTCGAATGTCATGCTCATGGCGATATAAGATATGCATATCCCGCGCTATTTAAATCTATATCCAGCGGAATCGAAAGCTATTTATCGGCTCCTGATAGAGATCTATCTGGGGGCTATGACTGAAAAGGAGAAAATTTTAGCAAGTGCAGCCCTTGCCTGGGCATATGGCGCGAAATTTGGTCTGGCGGATGAGCCTCAATCTCAGCAGAAGCTGCTTTCAAGTGCTGCCAACTTCTGGTTTACTTTTCAAAAAAGAGAGTCCAGCATCGAGGTACCAAGAGCTAAGCCATTTGAAGCTGTCAGGAGATATCTCAGCGATTGCATCAAAGCAGGCTACAATGACCCGCGCGATTCTGTTAGCGATGACGAAGCGAAGATGAGGGTAGCTATCAATAGCTGCATGTATCGTATCCTATGCACGGTCGAGACGGGAACGCGGAACCCGCTGAGCTGCATACGTTTTGGAATTCTGAGAAATGTAATCTCGAGAGCAAGCGGACTGGAATACGCTTACAGGGTAAGAGCCGAAGCTGCTCGCTGCAGAGGCACACTCTCACCAAAGCATGAGGTGGGGATAGCCGATGAGGAAGTAATGCAGCTTTTCAATGCTCTTAAATAGAATGATGATTAACTAACTGGCAATGCCAAAGCCCGAAGCCAATCCAGTTCTTTCTGCCATAATCAGCAGAAGAAGTGTCCGCGAATTTCTCTCAACACCCATAAGCGATGAGCTGATAATCGCGATTTTAGAAGCAGGAAGGTGGGCACCCTCAGGACTTAATAACCAGCCATGGCGATTTATCATCGTAAATGATCGCGGTGCTCTTGATGAAATGGCAAAGCTCACAAGCTATGGCAGAATTATTAAAAATGCTCCCATTGCAATTGCGGTTTTCCTGGATAAAAAAGCAATGTATGACAGGACAAAGGACATCCTAGGGATCGGCGCCTGCATTCAGAACATGCTCCTCGCAGTCCACAGCCTAGGACTTGGCGGAGTCTGGCTCGGAGAGATTCTGAAGAACAGGGAAAAAGTAAATGCACTGCTGGGTGCACCTGAGTCTCTGGAGCTGATGGCGGTGCTCGCAGTCGGCTATCCTGCTAAGGGAAAGCGCACTTCGGACAGAATGCCTCTCAGCGAGCTAGCGTTTAGAGAGCGACACAATAATCCCCTTATGTAATATATTCTGTTTAATTTATTTCAAAAAAGTTAAGTACTTTTGATAAGCAATAGCTCTTGAGAATCACATGATAGCACTTATCGATCCGTATGGAAGGCAGATAACAAGCCTCAGGATTTCTGTAACCAGAAAATGCAACATGCACTGCATATACTGCCACGGCGAAGGTGAAGCAGCACATAAAGCCGAAGAGATCGCTAAGGAAGAAATAGCGCGCATCGTAAAAGTAGCAAAGGAATACGGCATAAACAAAGTTAAATTTTCAGGCGGAGAGCCTCTATTAAGAAAAGACCTTGAAGAAATCTTAAGCTCGCTGCCTCCACTCAGAGACGTCTCGCTTACCACAAACGGCTCATTGCTTGCAGAGCGTGCCTGGGAACTCAAAAAAGCGGGGTTAAACAGAGTGAACATAAGCCTGGACACATTGAAAGAGGAGAAGTACCAATTAATAACAAAATGCAGCGAAGGAAGCTTCCCTAAGGTAATGCAGGGAATAAATGCAGCGCTGGATGCGGGACTGACGCCGGTAAAGCTCAACATGGTTGTCTTAAAAGGAGTAAATGAAGATGAAATAGAAGAAATGATCGAATTCGTCAGAGACAAAGCACTCGTGCTCCAGATCATACAGCTGATGAACTTCAGGAACACTGCTGAGTATCAGGCAGATATAATTAAGATCGAGGCGCAGCTCAGGGGAAGGGCAAGCGCGGTTAAGACAAATGAGCTGCACAGACGCTGCAAGTACTTCCTGGATGGCGCCGAAGTAGAAGTTGTTCGCCCGCTGGACAACGCCACATTCTGCGCATACTGCAACCGCCTGCGAGTCACAAGCGATAGCAAGTTAAAGCCGTGCCTCCTGCGCAACGACAACCTCGTGGATATCAGGGGCAGAAGCGAGCCGGAGATACACGAGCTTATAAAGCGGGCTGTGAGCCTGAGAGAGCCCTACAACAAGCCAGAGAGCTGCCAGGCAGGGTGTCACAGGTAATTTTTTTTCTATTCGAAACAAATATAAGCGAAAAGAATTAAACTATAAAATTTAAAAAAATCGAAGGAGAATTAAAATGAAGAGATGGTATGGAAGCGATACCGGGCTCACGCTCAGAATGTTCCTGACAATGTTCCTGCTGGGCGTTGTATATCTTGCATTCATAGCTCTGCTGTTCTACATGAGAGTCTCATACGGGTTCATATTCATAATATCGGCTTTAATGCTCGGCATCCAGTACTTTTTCTCGGATAAGCTCGTGCTCTGGACAATGGGGGCCAGAATTGTGGACGAAACCGAGGCACCGCAGCTCCACGCAATGGTTCAGAGACTCTGCGCAATGAGCGATCTCCCCAAGCCAAAAATCGCGGTAGTCGACAGCCCTGTGCCAAATGCCTTCGCTACCGGCAGAAATCCGCAGAATGCAGTCGTTGCTGTTACGACAGGAATCATGCGCACCCTGAACCAGCAGGAGCTCGAGGGAGTGCTCGCCCACGAGCTGAGTCACATTAAAAATCGAGACGTAATGGTAATGACGATTGCCAGCTTCATCTCGACTGTTGCATTTTACATAATGAGAATGTTTATGTTCAGCTCAATGTTCGGCGGCGGTAGAGATCGAGACAGAAATGGAGGCAGCATAATATTGATATACATAGCTTCGATAGTGGTCTGGATCATAAGCTTCATATTGATACAGGCACTCTCGCGCTATCGAGAGTACGCAGCGGATCGAGGATCTGCAATAATAACCGGACATCCATCTCACTTAATAACAGCGCTGCTGAAAATCTCTGGGCAGATGGAGCGCGTGCCCCAGAAGGATCTCAGATCAGTCCAGGGCGTGAACCAGTTCTTCATAGTACCGGCACTGACCGGTGGCTCTCTCATGGAGCTGTTCTCAACACACCCGCCGATCAAGAAGCGGATCGCGCGATTGGAAGCGATGGAGCGCGGCGAATAGAGGCGTTGAATGGGCTTCCTGGACTCCATTCTTGGCAGGACAGCGCAGAGCAAGCCCAGAATAGACAAGCTATTTGCACTCTCAACAGCTACCATTACTCTTCAGACAAAGCTGGAGCTAAAGCCATCGGAGAAGGCAGGTATCTGCTTCAAACCAGTTGAATCGGCGAAGTTTTCAGAAGTGGAAAGAGACCTCAAATCACTGCTCGAGATCTCCGCAAAAAGCACGGGCACAAAATACAGCCTAATTAAAGATGAATACAGCTACCTCTGGGTACTCCTCGAGGACAGAGACTTCGAAGACCTGGTTACAACAATCCACATAGTGAGCGAGAACCTCATCGAAAGCGGATTCCAGGACCGCATATTATGCGCGGTTTTCAAGTTTAAAAACAAGAAAGATGTTTACTGGATATACAGCTACAGACAGGGCAAATTCTATCCGTTTATCCCGATCAGCGAAACGGAAAAACAGCGGGATACTGCCCTTGAGTTCAGACTGAAAGCCGAGCTCGAAAAAGAGCTCCCGATAGAAGGCGAACTCGAGAAATGGTATCCACTCTGGGGACTGCCGGTATAAAAGGAGAAACACGGTTTCGTTCGTTTATTCCACCGTCACGCTCTTCGCCAAGTGCCTAGGCTTATCGATCGAGCAGCCTTTTTTCCGGGCTGTGTAGTATGCCAGTAGCTGGACTACGACTGCTGAGAGCACCGGACTCATTTCTTCAGCGACATCCGGCACTCTTACTACGTGGTCTACGAATCTCTCGATATCAATATCGCTTTCATTTGCAATTGCGATTATGGGTGCGTCTCTGGCTTTCACCTCTCTGATGTTGCTGAGCATCTTTTCATGCGTCGAGTTCCTGGTTGCTATTGCTACAACCGGTGCGTCCGGACTCATAAGCGCAAGTGGACCATGCTTGAGTTCCCCGGCTGCATATGCATCGCTTGGTATATAGGAAATTTCCTTCATCTTCAGTGCACCTTCGAGGGCGATCGGGAAGTTCAAATTTCGCCCAATGAAGAAACATGTTTTTGAATTCTCAAACCAAGTGTTGGCACACTTTTCTATTTCCCCTGATTTTTCAAGAACTTTTGTTACTTCCCGGGATAGCTGCTTTAAACCTGCGATCAGCCGTTTTGCCTCAGCAGAGGTCAGGCAGTAGCGCACCAGTCCAAAATATATTGAAAGTAGATATGTTGATACAACCTGCGCGGTAAACGTCTTCGTAGCCGCAACACCAATCTCAGGTCCTGCGCGGATATACAGCACTCCATCTACCTCGCGAGTTATGGAGCTTCCAACTACATTGGTAATCGCAAGCGTAGTGCATCCTCTTGACCTCGCTTCCCTGATTGCTGCCAAGGTATCGGCGGTCTCACCGGACTGAGAAATACCGATTACCAGTGTCTTCTCAACTATTGCTGGGTCTGAGTATCTGAATTCGGATGCAACTTCGACATTCACTGGCATTCTGGCAAATTTTGAGAAAAGATATTTGCCGAGATATCCCGCATGATAGGATGTCCCGCAGGCTACAATTATTATGCGCTCGAGAGAGCTGATCACCCTCTCACTTAAACCAATTTCGCCGAGGATTATTTTGCCCTCGTGCTCTGAAATTCTTCCCGCTGTTATCTCCATAATAACTCTGGGCTGCTCGTTGATCTCCTTGAGCATGAAGTGCTCGTATCCTGCTTTTTCCGCTGCTTTAATATCCCAGGTGATATCCTGGATCGCTTTTTGAACTTCCTTACCCTGAAGTGTGGTTATCTTAATATCTCGGCCAGTAATCGCTGCCATCTCCCCATTGTCAAGGAAAATCATCTTGCGCGTGTAAGTCAAAATTGCGGGGATGTCAGAAGCAATGTAGTTCTCTTTCTCGCCGACTCCCAGAACAAGGGGGTTATCCTTTCTGGCAACCAGTATTTTATCCGGCTCAAAGCTGCAAAGAACTGCAATTGCAAAAGAGCCTGAGACCTTTGAAAGAGCACTTCTGACCGCAAGTGCAAAGTCATCTTTGTAGCTTTCCTCTATCAGATGTGCAAGCACCTCGGTATCAGTTTCAGAGGTAAACTTATGTCCTCTCTTTTTTAACTCCTCTCTCAACTCAAAGAAATTCTCAATAATCCCATTATGCACCACAGCGATTCTGCCCGTGCAATCCAGATGCGGATGAGCGTTAATGGTCGAGGGCCTGCCATGGGTTGCCCAGCGAGTATGGCCAATTCCAATATTACCATCGAGTTTTTTCGGCACAAGTTTTATAAGTTTTTCAATCTCTCCCTCGTTTTTAAAACAGGCTATTTTTTCATTGAAAACCGCTATTCCGGCTGAGTCATAGCCTCTGTATTCAAGTCTTTTTAATGCGTCCAGAAGAATTGGCGCCGCCTCTTTCTCCCCAACGTAGCCTACAATTCCACACATAATTTGTCCTTCTCATAATACAATCGAGTTGCTTTCAACATCGCTCGAAATGATCTTTCCAGAATCAACCTTGCAGTTCACTCCAATGATCTTTCCTGCTTTTATGAACACATTTGTGCCAATGTCGCAATTTTCTCCGATGATTGCACCTATGTCATCGAAATATCTAACACCATTGCTGGTTTCAACTTTCACAGACTTTCCATATCCGGTCGAAAAATGGGACCGTATGACTGTGTTCTCTCCGATTATTGAATTAATGATGCTAGCATGAGAGCCTGTTTGAACACCATTCATAACAGTGCTGTTTTCAATTTGCGAGAAAGGCTTGATGGTAACATTATCACCGATGCTCGAAGAAGATTGAATCACCGAGTTAGGTCCTATCTCGCAGTTGCACCCGATGATTGCAGGACCAACGATGCAGGAATTGGAGTAAATAACAGTGTTTTCTCCGATCGTAACCGGGCCATCTATAACAACGCTCTTTTCAATCCTAGCCTTTTTTGAGATTCCTTTTGAAGATTTACGCTGTAGAATTGTTGCATTAACGCTGATCAAATCCCAGGGATAAACAACATCGAGCCAGATCGCATTGGATTTAACATAACCTACGCTGTAACCACTATCTATCATCTGTCCGATCGTTGTGGTTATACCGAACTCTCCATCCTCAGAAGCTCTGGTTTTTTCTATTTCGCGAAAAATCTCTTCATTAAAAAGATAGATACCGGTGTTAACATAGTGGCTGGCATTAGTTTTCGGCTTCTCGATTATCCTGGTAACTTTTTTCCCTTCCACCAGAAGCACGCCGTAATCAGCGACATCTTCCCTGACTGCTGACAGAATGGAGATATCGCCCTCTGTTCCATTCAGCAGATCCTTGATAGCACTGGACTCAATAACATTGTCCCCGTTAAGAACAAGAAACTGCCCATTAACTTTATTTCTTACCTGTTTTATCGCGTGTGCAGTGCCCAGTTGCTGGGCCTGAGCCACGTATTCGATATTCACCCCAAAGCGCTTTCCATCTTCGAAGTAGTCCATTATTCGCTCTTTCTTAAATCCAACAACAATCAATACATCCCTGATCCCGCATTCCGAGAGGGCGCGTATAACATGCTCCAGAATAGGCCTGTTGGCAACCGGAAGCATGACCTTGGAGCGGAGCAGAGTAAGGGGACGGCAGCGAGTGCCTTCACCACCCGCCAGAACAACGGCTTTCAATATATTCACCCCTTATCAATATGACTGTTAAAATATAAACATTTATGGAAGTGGTAATGCGTGGAGCTAAGAGATTTATAGTTATATTTATAGTTATCTTATCGCAAATCAGTTTAAAGGTGTGAAAATGAAGGCATTAATACTCGCCGCTGGAGAGGGCATGAGAATGCGGCCGCTAACACTCACACGTCCAAAGGTAATGCTCCCGGTTACTGGGAAGCCGATTTTAGAGCAAATTCTAATGAGCACAAAAAAGGCTGGAATCAGTGAGTTTGTGATCGTGGTCGGCTACCGCGCAGAAACGATAAAGCAGTACTTCAGAGGCGGAAAAAAATGGGGTATTAAAATTGAATATGTTAAACAGCCAAAGCAGCTTGGCACAGCCAATGCGATCTCAGTTGCTGAAAAGAATTTATCAAAAGAGCGACGATTTCTTGTGCTCAACGGCGATGGAATACTGAGTGGCGAAGATATAAAAAAGCTGATTGAAAACAAGCGTGAAGTAGCTCTCCTCGCTCGTGAAGTGGATAATCCTGCGAAATTTGGAGTCATTGAAGTCAGCAAAGGCAAAGTTAAAAGAATTGTTGAAAAATCTTCTAACCCACCCTCTAACCTCGCCAATGCAGGAGTATATATTTTTACCCCCAAAATTTTTGAGGCCATAGATAAAACAACTCTATCATCTAGAGGCGAATATGAAATTACTGATTCAATTCAAATTATGATTGACTCAGGCCTCGAGATTGGCTGGCATAAAGCCGCTTCATGGATAGATCTAACCTACCCCTGGGATCTTTTAAAGGCAAATGAGCTTTTAATGAAAAAAATGAAGCAAAAAATAGAGGGAGAAATTGAACCCAGGGCAACAATAAAAGGTAGCATCTTGCTGGGGAAAAACAGCGTATTAAGAAATGGCACCTATATAATCGGCCCGGCTATAATCGGAGAGAACTGCGAAATCGGGCCAAACTGCTACATACGCTCGAATACAGTGGTCGGCAATAATGCAAAAATAGGACACGCAGTAGAGGTTAAAAACTCCATTGTAATGGACGGCACTCAAATAGGTCACCTGAGCTATGTAGGGGATAGCATAATCGGGCAAAACTGCAATCTTGGCGCAGGTACAATAATCGCAAATCTGAGGTTCGATGAGAAAAATGTTAAGGTAAATGTCGAGGGCAAAACAATTGATTCAAAGCGGAGAAAGCTGGGTGCAATAATCGCAGATAACGTGCAAACCGGCATTAATAGCATGATAAACGCAGGCACCGTTATTGGGGTAAATGCATTGATAGGACCTGGAGTATTTGTTAGAGGCGAGATTCAGGGCAACATCGTAGTCAAGGGGTGACGGAATGACAGAAAAGATACTGGTTACTGGAGGGGCAGGTTTCATAGGCTCGTACGTTGTGGATAAACTGGTTAAAACGGGAAAGAGCACTGTTGTGCTAGATAACCTCAGCTCGGGGAGAAAGGAATTCATAAGCCAGCATTTCGGAAAAAAGGGCTTCAAATTCGTAGAAGCTGATCTCTTGGATGATGAAGCTGCCGATCATTTTAGGGATATCGAAGAAGTATGGCATCTTGCAGCCAATCCGGATGTAAGAATCGGTGCAAAAGACACAAGAGTTCACTTTGAGCAAAATATAATTGCAACCTACAATGTGCTTGAAGCAATGAAGAAAAACGACGTTAAAAAAATTATCTTTACATCCACCTCAACAGTGTACGGAGAGGCCATGGAGATACCCACCCCCGAGGACTATGCACCAATGATCCCAATCTCCATATACGGCGCTTCAAAGCTTGCCTGCGAGGCACTGATTACTTCGTACGTGCACACCTTCGATATGCAGGCATGGATCTACAGATTCGCAAACGTAATAGGAATGCGCAGCACCCATGGAGTGATATACGACTTCATCAACAAGCTAAATGCAAATTCAAGCACCCTTGAAATTCTCGGCGACGGCAATCAAACCAAGTCCTACATCTACATAAGTGATTGCATAAACGCCATGTTTTCAGGAATGAAATCAAAGCAAAAGCTGAGTGTCTTCAACATAGGCTCAAGCGATGCAATAAAAGTCAGGAGAATAGCTCAGATCGTTTGCGAAGAAATGAATCTGAAGCCCAGCTTCAAATATACAGGTGGCAACAGAGGCTGGAAGGGCGATGTGCCATACATGTTTCTGGACTGCACAAAGCTAAAGCGCCTGGGATGGACGCCGAGATACAGCTCTGAAGAAGCAGTAAGATTAACAGCTAGAGATCTCCTCATTTCCTGAACTCATCTTCTCTTATTGATCTCTCTTATTAAATCACGATACAACCTTACATACAGGTCGCTTAAAAATGCAAAGATAAACATTTGAAAGCCAAGAATAATTAAAAGCGTGGAAAGAATTGTCATCAGGATATGCGTAATACCCTGAAACCACTCCATTACTACATATGCGCCAATAAGAGTCCCACTTATCATGAAAATTGCTCCCAGCATTCCAAAATAGAAAATTGGATTATACATCCTGGCAAGCCCGTATATAGTAAGGCCGATCTTTATACCATCGCGCAGCGGATTGAGCTTTGTAGTAGCACCTTTCGGGCGTGAATAGTATGTGATCGGGATCTCCAGAATTTTGAAATTCTTCTTAACAGTTTCAGCAGTTATCTCAGCTTCAACCTCGAAGCCCATTTTATTCAGCTCCAAGTCTCTAACGCATTTCCTGGTAAGGGCTCTGTACCCAGAGAGGATATCATTAAGCCACACACCGTATCCCAGTCCAAATATCTTGTTAAGTATCCGGTTGCCGAAAAGA
>CAZVYP010000008.1:38526-40676 GCA_964631075.1 uncultured Methanocellales archaeon | reverse complement strand
ATCCAGGACCCTGGGAGTTGCCCTATCTATCCAGAAATGCAAATCCAAAATACCTGGATAAAGTGGCTGAAGGATATCCGGATTTGAAAATAATAGCAGCTCATATGGGGAGCTACAGCAGATTATATCCCGGCATTTGGTTCGATGAAATGATGGACGTTGCGAAGAAACATGAAAATATCTATGTTGACATCTCCGCCACAATCGATGAATTCGCTCTCATAGAGGCCGTGGAACAGATAGGAGAGCAAAAAATTCTCTATGGCTCTGACTATCCTGCTATCAGTGGCCATTGCGATAGAGAAACAGGTATGATAAACTGCGTGAACTGGCTAGTTCAACTAGACCTGGATGTGGAGATTAAGAAAAAGATATTCGGCGAGAATGCGAAGAGGTTAATAGGAATTAAAAAGTTATGAGGAAAAGCTCAAGGAATACTTTGGAGAAATGGGGATTTAAGACCAGAAATGGTTAAGCAGAGGCCTCGTTATGCAACCATAATCTCATATTAAAATAGCTTGAAAATCTTCTATATATCAAAAATAATGAAGATATTTAAGATACTGATTTAAACTTGTACTACGTTGCTCATCCCCCGCATACCGCTCCCGAAATAGCTCCCGAAAAAAGAAGTTAATGGCGATTCTAGAACTATCGCAAGTGGTCTTGTAGTATTAATACAACTGTTCTGGGGCATTATCCTTCTTTGGATTGCGTAAAAACATTTATGTTGTATAATATCTCACTCAAATGCACAAATGAAATCTATTATTAAATATACGGCTCACGCCAGATATATGATGGCTGTCAGAGATATTAATGAGGCTGAAATTGAACTAACGATTAAAAATCCCGATAGGACCATATCTGAGCTTGATGAAACTAATAAGTTTAGATTTGAAAAGGCTATCGATAAAATTAAAATAGTTGTCATAGCTTATTGGTTTAAGGAGAAAGAAGAGATCAAGGTTAAAACAGTGTGGAAAGCGTAACTGGTGAAAAAGCCATGGAATACACTACAAGAATTGATTTTGAGGCGAATGCCGCATATTTAAAATTCAGCGATAACAAAGTAGTGAAATCCGTTGAAGAAAAAGTGGGTAATATGCCAGTAGTCATCGATTATGATGCTCAGGGAAACATAGCCGGACTTGAGATTTTGAATTTAAGCGAGTATTTTAAACTCTTTGGAGGGCTGCTTTCCTCTTTCTTCGCTTTGAAATTGAAAGAAGAAGCTGCAATAGGTCACTAGGAGATTCGAACTCGAACTCCAGTTCTCATCCCCTGCATCAAGTTTTAAGCGCTGCTTGATTTAAATCTTGAAAGTATTTAGCCTCAGGATTGAGGTTTGGGCTTTGTGTAATAATATAAGAAAGTGACCGCAGTAAACCCTATTAATCCTCCGATTAGAACTGCTATATATATGTAGGATAGGACAGTGGTGAAGTCGTCTGCATTTGCCTCTTTTATTTGAGGCATAGAAGCAGGGGCTGAAATTGGGGTTTGCGCTGGGAGATAAGTTGGTGGGATAGTAGGTTGCTGTGTTGTCTGGAGCGGTGAGCTCACTTTTATCTTTTCTCCAGCAATTGTAAAAGGTGAGAAGCCAGGAGTGGTAGCTATGTAAATCACCGTGGTTTCATTTTCGAATAACTTATCCGCTGGCAGTTTATTCCACACGCCATCCTTGAATCTGTACAGTGAAATGCTCGCTGGATCTATATTATTGGCGGATATCCATCCCTTTTCGACTCGGAATTTAATCGTGACATTCGATATATATGTTAAATTGGGCACATTCAGCAGGATATTATCATTTTCATAGATAACTCCTGAAAGAGAGCTGTTTGCATACAAAGAAGAGTTTATCAATTTTTCAACGGTAATACAGAGCTCATCCACGACTTGAGAATAAACAAAATTAATCTCAAGGATGGAGTGCGTTGGCTTTTTGAACTGAACAGTTACTTCCTTTCCAGGAATAGTTGTCCAGATATATTGCACCTCTTTATCAGCTACATTTTCAAAGGGCTCACCGACGATAGCACTCCCACCCCCTCCTCCGCCACTTTCGCTTGTGGATTGGGGTGGCGGGATATATAATGGCGTAGCAGTAGCAGTAGGCGAAACAGTAGGCGAAACAGTAGCAGTAG
>CAZVYP010000008.1:0-38426 GCA_964631075.1 uncultured Methanocellales archaeon | reverse complement strand
GAGAAGGCTCAGGAGTAGCAGTAGGAGAAGCAGTAGCAGTAGGAGAAGGCTCAGGAGTAGCAGTAGGAGAAGCAGTAGCAGTAGGAGAAGGCTCAGGCGTTGAAGTCGGTGTTGGTGTGGGAGTTTGTACTTGCTGCACATTTACTGCCATTGTTTTGTTATCGACTGAGCCATATCCATCGCTGGCACCGAAGTCGATGTAATAAACACCTGCTTCAACTGTGGTCCATTTTCCAACCCCGGTTATTTTGTTGAAATCGGTGAACAGATCTGTTCTGCTGCAATAGAAATCAGGGATGTCCCCATCTGCATCCAGATAGTCTGCATCCACATATACCGTTTGACCTGGCTCAACCACTAAATTCTGGGTTATGTTGGTTATAGTAACAGGGTTGTTTGGTATCTGAGTGGTTTGATAAGTCCAATCGGAATGATTGCTAGTAGAGTGATTGTGAGCTCGGACCCTTATTGTTTTTAAAGCATGAGGATAATAGGTGGCGGTGTAGAATAGATCAGTTGTGTCTTTACCTGTATTAGCGCCGTCGATCGCGACATCATAGTCGTCAGCATTCAGAGAAGGGTCCCAGGTCCAGTTGATCCAGAAATTACCGGTTTTACTGACCAGTCCGGTTACATTTCCAGGACTATTATCACTGAGACCGGCATTGACTATCAAACCAGCATATATATAGAGGAATAAGAATGCTAATAATACAGCGAGTAAACTGAATCCCCTACCGCTTTTCATCATTTTTACTCTATTCTTTAAGTAAATAAATCTTTCACAATCTAACCTTGGACATCTCGAAAGGATGAAGATCCTGCTGTTTTACTTGAACTTATGGCAGACTTCGCAGGGTATTGCTTGTTGTGGCGATCCCTGCAGGTTTTGTCAGAAGAAAATGTTAAATATTGGTAGCCAGAATTCACAGATCGGTTATTTAAAGGTGGAGAAGTGTTATGGAGGGAAAAAAACTGTTGCTTATAACCGTACTGCTAATGGCCATTCTATCTTTTTCCTGGGCATGTGTTCAGGGTCCGACTCCAACTCCAACTCCCACGCCAGCCCCTACCTCTACACTTAGGGGCACACCCACCCCTGTGCCAGTTATAACGATTAAATGTGAACTTTGCCATACTAACCCGAATAATATAACCCAGCACAGTAATGGCGGGCAGTACTGCATGAAATGTCACGGCAAAGACGTGCACGAAATTCACGCTGCCACCGAAGGGGTAACCTGTGATACTTGCCATGGAACCCCGATAGTAATCCCCAAAGCGGCACCAAATCACACCGTTTGCGAGAACTGCCATGCTCCGCGTCCCAATGTAGTGAGGCCAAGCTCGAATCTCCTGGAAATCCATGGCTCGCGCAATGTGGGCTGCGAAGCCTGCCACGGCGAGGATATAGCGGGCATTCACAAGACTGCTGCGAGATAAAATTTTTATTTTATTTTCTTTTAATGCTTGAACGGACTCGAACGACTAACAGTAAAGGGATGGAACGCAGTCAAGACACACGCATTCCTGATATTAATTCTAAGAATTCTACAAGCCATCACACTCCACAAAGAAAACCCCGAGAACAACCTAAGAAAAAGCATCATAGAGATATGATAACCAGCACACCCTCACCGATGAACCTGAGCCATAAAGTTGGAGGTATCGGGTAAAATATAAAGGGCACTATCGGGAGCACACCTGTCACTCCTGAAATAGAGAGGAAAAAAAGAGATTTCAATGCCCTGGCTTTATTACTTCAGTCTTCTTCCTGCAATACTGCTCATTACCAGCATGGCAATCGCAAGTGCACATTCAAAACCCGGAGCCGGTTTTGTAGCAGTTGGAGCCGCGGTTGCTGTACCTGCAGGAGTCGTCGCAGTTGTCGATGGAGTCGCAGTTTTTGTGGCCGCCGGAGTTGTTGGCTTTATCTCAGGATGACATATTGAGCAAGCCAAAGTCACGATTGTTTTCTTGCCCACGGTAGCAAATGTATGCAGGTTATCTACGTTGTGACAGCGTATGCATTGGGGACTTACCAATTTGCCTTCCTGCAGATGGCAGTCCTCACACTTTGCTTTTCCTGCGTGTATCGTGTGAGGCACATCGCTACCCTCAAGCTTTTGAGTTCCCTTATGGCAGCCATAGCAAACCGTCATATTCTCGGGTGGACCATGCACTGTCGCCACGCTGGTTCCCTCGTGACAGCTCTGGCAGATAATCGAGGCACCGGTTGACATCACTGGCTTGACTATGTTAGGAGCTGATTTGTGGCATTTCGCGCATGAAGCGTCTGATCCATGTACCGCAATTACATCCTTGTGGCAGTGAGAGCAAACTGTATTCTGAGAGAAGGCATTATGCACGCTGGTTATATCTTTATGGCAGTAGGAGCACGATTGAGTGCTAACTTTCTTGGTGTGAACCTGATGGATATTGCCGCTGTGGCATTTTATGCACTGAGGGATTGCAATATTGAGCTTGTCTCCATGGCACTGCTCGCAGCTTACAGCAACAGCTGCGTGGATCCTGTGCGGATTATCCGAATGACATTTCTTGCAGTCAACATCTTTAGCGTCGAGCGTTGATACCGTAAAAGCAGCATTTACAACAGCGCTCAGCCCAACAAGCATAAGTAACAATATCAAGAGAGCTGACCCACTATCCCTCTTCATACCGCTCACCGCTTTGAGTAGTTGCCTTAAAGTATTAAAGCCTATCGATCAAGTACCTAAGCAATCGATTTAAGACCCGGATGGGTTGCTCGCTTCCAAAAGAGAAAACTCGATAGCTAGTTTATATATATCTTTTCTTCGCCGCACGTGCGGGTACGAAGAAGCCGAGGCGATATTTACCGATTATGCTATTAGTTCCCTGATTTTTTCACTGGCCTTTGACATTTCCACGAGAACCAGTCCAAGGCCCATTTCATTGGAGGTCAGCACCACAAGTATCGCCTTTGGTCCTGCCCCTGTGGCGATTAATTTTCCATCTTTGCTTTCAACGATCACGCGATTCGGTGCTCCTTTTTTCAGCTCTGATGTTGCTGTTTCCGCGGCACCTACCATAGTCGCTGACATTGCAGCAAATACTTCACCGTCGTTAAGATCGCTTGCAATTACCAGTCCGTCTCTGCTTACTACAGCCGAGGCTTCTATATTGCCAATGCGCTTCAAATCCAGCAGCACTGCCCTAAGCAGTTCGATTGTAGTTGCCATTTAAGCTACCTCGGTTATTTTCTCGATTAATATTTCCAGTGCCTCTATGACACCTTTCCTCTTGGGAGCGACCGTCGGTATAATAGGTATATCTTCAGGCAGTTTCATTTTCTCTCTAATTTCCTCTACTGGTAAAGCACCATCGATGTCCTGTTTGTTTGCAACGACAACCTGAGGCAAACCATGCGTTTTTGAGCGCGCAAGCATTTCTTTTGCTCTTGGAAATTCCTGTGTATTTGAAGAATCAATGACCAGCATGACCCCCATCGCCTCTCCACCGAGTGTTTTAAGCATCGGATCAAAGCGTTCCTGTCCTGGAGTGCCAAAAATGTCAATGGAATAACCATTGTAGTCTACGTGACCATGATCAAGTGCAACCGTAGTGCCAAATCTGTCAACGGAGATTGCTCTATCTGAAAGTGCGTGGATGAATGACGATTTACCTGCATTATACGGACCTGTGATCAGTATCTTTGGGATATACACTCTCACACCTCCGGGCTTTAACACTTTGAAGAGCATTACCTGCTTTTTGTGCTTTGTCCAGTTTACCCTTGCCAGGCCATAGTATTGCCCGAATATCACACGCTCTGCGATGCCGCCTACTCTTACCACTGCGTCGAACATCTCATCTTTCACTATGCGCAGTGTTCGCTCCGAATACGGCCAGGCTGTGAAGGTGTAGATGGGAACGCCGCCCTTGATCCTGATGTGTTCATTCCATTTTTGGACATACTCCAGGGTTTTCTCTTCCCCGCAGAAGTCCATTATCGTAGAGATTGAGCAGAATGACACCAGACCATCGCCCTTTAATTCGCCAGTTGCCTTCTTGAGCAACTGATCTATGTGCTCTAAATTTTCTGGGTCTTCAACCACGTATTTTTCATTTGAAGTTTCGCCCACCAGCATGGAATATGCATCGATAATTGCAAATCTATCGTTAAAAAGATCAAGATCCCATCCAAATTCTTTAAAGTTTTCTCTCACCACTCTGGGCGAGTAGTTGAACACGATTAAAACACCGGCGTTGCCTTTTACTAGATTGTGGTAAAGAGTTTGCATCCCGAAAACATCACCCTCAACACCGGGTTGAATGTAATAAAGCAGGCTCTTTCCAGCAGGTATACCTCCATCCAGATAGCTATCGAGTCTGGGAATATTTGTCTGGATAAAATTGCCGCCTTTAATAAATGATTTCTCTTTGCATATCATTTTATCACACCACTGTCCTGAGGCATGATCTGACCAGAGCAAAGTAGTCCTTGAGCACCAGTACAATCAGGCTGACGAATACAACTTTGAATATTTCAGCGAGTATGCTGACATCTGAGTTGTACCCGAAAAACAGAACCAGCGTTTGATTCATGGCGAAAAAAGTCATGCCGATGAACATATAGAACCAGAGCTTGCGCAGGAATTTTTCGTTCAAGAAAATTTTTGCTTTAATGAGGTTTTTATCTACCTTCGGCCAGATTATAAATATCCAGCTGGCCATAACCCCTCCAATCAATAAAATGATAAGCGCAATTATCCTGACCATCAATCTATAACTATTTTCTTCTATCATTGTTGTTAACTATATTGATATGTTGCTATAAATAATTTATTATTATGCTAATTTTTGTTATTATTTTGGTTGTAAATACTAAAATATTCATATTTATTAAAAATAATTTAGAATTTAAATCGCCTGGACTGCCATCCATATGCGGTCAAAAACCAGCGCTGTCAAGGCAAAAATTGAATCAAAGCCGGGAATTGATCTGGGAGTAAAAGATTGAACAGGTGTACCGGATATCTCTTCAATCGTGCTTTCAACCTTTAAAGTAAAGGCATTTGTCTGGCCTGAGTTTATATTTGCAGTGCTTATAGCATCCTTGTATCCTGACTTCTGACTTCGAAATCTTTATAGTATGAAAAGCACCGACGCCGATTTTTTCTTCCATGCCTGCTTCAGCCCAGAAACCTCAAAGCAGCTCCGCGATTATTTGCACCGGTAAAGATAGTAATACCACCGTATTCCCTGTCAATGAACCTCTGAACCTCAGTTTTCAGCCCGCGGGCTGCTTTCCCCCCATCGATGACTGCATAAGCACTTGGCCCCCAGGAACTCTGCCCCGCGCCTTTTGCCCCACTTCGAAGCATGAACTTGATAATATCCTCTGTTGCTTTGCTATGAAACACGCCTTCCTGATATGGTGCAAACGCGGCACCGACGTTTTTTTGAATCTCGGTTAAAGCAGAGCCGAACTCATCGATGTTTTGCTCAATCAACGAGGGCAGCATTTTCATGATTACGAGGTGACATATTTTTCTGGCGTGTCTGGTTCCAGCAGATGCTTTTTTGAATACTTTTGCCTCTGCTTTTTCACTCAGCCCACGCTTAACATCGGGTGTTGCGATTACAAAATACCAGGATTCAGGGAAGGCGTGTTGAAATATAATTGGAGGTATAGTTTTTCGCTTTTTATCCACGCCTCCGTCAACTATGAATCCTCCTCTTTCAAATGCTGCTGTGCCTATTCCGGAAACACTGCCCCGGCCAAGCATTTTTGCCATTTCAATTGTGGAAGTTTTTACGCCGTAGAGCTTTGTTATTGCCATTGCAATTGAGAGTGACAGCTGCGTTGTAGATCCAAGTCCGATATGCGATGGAATGCTTTTTACCAGAGTAACCTTTGCTCCTCCATCTATTCCGCACTGCCTTAAAACGCGCCTAATAATATCGCCTGCATTAATGCGCTCAACATTTTTTCCAAACCTTACCTTAACCCCGTCTGATCTTTCTGCAAGTATCTCAACACAGGGATTGTCTACTGCCACACCTATTGATCCGTATAAGCGTCCGTGAATACCGCTCAGATCGATTACACCCAGATGCAAGCGAGCTGGAGAAGTGAGATGTATTCTCATCAATTTTCCCTTTCTTTGCGATATTATTTTAAATTTTGTAAACCATTCTATTTTGGTGTGATAAATGAGAACTGCGGGGATTGATCCTGGCACCAGGAGCATGGATATATGTGCGATTGAGCACAGCAGGGTTTGCTATGAGCGCCCTGTTGATACACCGGAGATCGCGAGAAGGCCTGAAGTTATTATTGAGGCAATCGAGGGAGCTTTTCCTCTCGATTTAATAGCCGCCCCCTCCGGATACGGTGTTGAAATAACTCCAATAGGAAATGTACCTTATAAGAACTTCAGGGACTGGTATTATAACTATATTTTGCTCACGCACAGAAAAGAAATCGAGAACGCTGTGAAAAAAAATGTTTTTGGGGCTCTACTCTACTACGCGATGACCGAGAGCACGCTGATTATGAAAAAAAGAGGCTGGAAGCTGGTGTTTATCCCTGGCGTTATCAACCTCTCCACCGTGCCGGCTTACAGGAAGATTAATAAAATGGATATGGGGACAGCGGATAAAATGAGCGTCTGCATTCTTGGCGTCTATGACCAGGCGAGGGAGCTTGATATTCCATATTCAAAGGTTTCTTTTATTATGGTTGAAATGGGCTTTGGATACAACGCCGTGATGGGAGTCAAGCATGGCAGAATAGTAGATGGCATCGGTGGCACGACTATCGCTGCACCCGGCTTTTTAACCGCAGGCTACCTTGATCTTGAGCTTGTGCAGATCGTAAGCCGGTGGAAGAAAGATGACGTGTTCACGGGAGGCGCAGCTCTGATAAGCGGTAAATCCACACCCGAAGAACTTGCCGGGTGCCTTAAAGAGGAGAAATGCGAACTTGCGTGGGATGCAATGATGGAGGGGATTGAGAAAGCAGTTGCCTCCATGCTTGTATCTGTACCCGAGCCGAAGGAAATTCTTTTCTCAGGCAGAGTGACCAGGATTGACAGAGTTAAGAATGAGCTCGAGGAGAGACTGTCCAAATACACCTCGGTAAGAGCGCTGGGCTTCCTGGAGGGAGCAAAAGTCACCAAAGAAACTGCCCAGGGCTATGCGATGCTTGCCGACGGCCTTGCAGGCGGCGAGTTCAAAGAGCTCGTGGATTGGATGAAAATCAAAGAAGCAAAAGGCACCGCTATAGACCACATATACCACCCTGCGTTTGAAAGGGTGAGAAAAAAATTCGTTCCATTTAAAAGATAGTCCCATCCGCCGCATAACTGTAACACTTATCTCATCATAATGCCAATAATATAGACTCAATGTCGATCAGCCTCGTCAAAGAACCTTTTAGCAGAGAGGAGAACCTCTCCTGCCTTGAGAGCTACGTTCGAGTCTGGTTTGAAAAAAACTTCGAAGAGCTTACGCCTCCACAGCAGTATTCCTTCAAGCTAATCTCCAGCGGCGAGAATATCATAGCCACTGCACCCACCGGCTCAGGTAAAACCCTTGCCGGTTTTATGGTGATTTTAAACGAGCTGTTCAAACTTGGTGAAAAGGCAGAACTGCGGGATGGCGTCTACTGCATTTATATCTCGCCTCTCAAGGCACTTGACAATGATATCAGGAAGAACCTGCTGATTCCCCTTAACGAAATCAGAGAAATAGCAAGCGGGATGGGAAAAACGCTGCCGGAGGTAAGAATCGGCGTGCGCACCGGAGATGTGTCTCCCGAGGAAAAGCAGAGGCAGCTCAGGTGGCCACCGCATATCCTCATTACCACTCCGGAAAGCCTTGCAGTGCTGCTGAACGCCCCGAAGTTTATCGAGCACTTGAAAACAGTGCGCTGGGTAATTATCGACGAGATCCACGAGCTTGCGAACAACAAGCGAGGAGTGCACCTCAGCCTCTCGCTGGAGCGCTTGAGAGAGCTTGTGGATAATGACTTCGTCAGAATTGGCCTGGGTGCAACGCTTCACCCACTTGAAGAGGCAGCGAAGTTCCTCGCTGGCTACGATAGCAAGGACAGGTTTAGAAGTTGCAGGCTGGTGGATGTAAGCTGGCACAAGCCGCTTGATC
Organism: uncultured Methanocellales archaeon; assembly: GCA_964631075.1. GTDB lineage: Archaea > Halobacteriota > JAWCLZ01 > JAWCLZ01 > JAWCLZ01 > CAZVYP01. Next base: position 30,275 of record CAZVYP010000008.1, on the reverse strand, counting down.
TCAAGGTGCTCTCACCGATGCAGGACATAGTCAGAAGCAGCGCCGAGCAGTCAAACATCGCACTTTATAAATTGCTCGACGATCTTATAGGCAAACATCGAACCACGCTAATTTTCACAAACACCAGAAGCGGCACAGAGCGCGTGGTGTATCACCTGAAGCAAAAGTGGAAAGAGAAATACAGCGATGCAACAATCGGCGCTCACCACGGCTCGCTATCAAGAGAGACTCGCCTGGATATCGAGGACAAGCTGAAAAACGGTTTGCTCAGAGCAGTTGTATGCTCAACCTCACTGGAGCTAGGTATAGACATCGGCTACATAGACCTCGTGGTGCAAGTCGGCTCGCCCAAGAGCGTGACGCGCGCGGTGCAGCGTACTGGCAGAAGCGGTCACAGATTCAAGGACACAGCAAAGGGCAGAATAATCGTCCTCGATCGCGATGACCTCGTCGAATGCACAGTTATGCTCAAATGCGCCAGAGAGCGAAGGCTGGACAGTGTAAGGATACCGAAAAACTGCCTCGATGTTTTAGCCCAGCACATAGTTGGGATGGGACTAAACAGAAAGTGGGAGGTAGGGGAGGCATTGAAAGTTATAAAACGCAGTTACTGCTATCGCGACCTGAAAAAACAGGATTTCACTGCGCTGCTCAAATTCCTCGCCGGGCACTATGCAGACCTCGAAGATCGAAGGGTCTACGGCAAGATCTGGTTTGACGAGGCAGAGGGTGTATTTGGCAGGCGAGGGAAATATACAAGGCTGATATATTATCTCAACCTCGGCACTATTCCGGATGAAGTCAAAATCGATGTCTATCGCTACCGCGACAAGCGATACATAGGAGGAATAGAAGAAGGCTTCCTGGAGCGCCTGAAACCGGGAGACATATTCGTGCTCGGCGGCAGGCTCTATAAATTCAGATTCGCACGGGCAATGAGATGCTACGTGGAAGACGCTCCAGCGGATGCTGTTCCTACAATACCCGCGTGGTTCTCCGAGCTTCTGCCTCTGAGCTTCGACCTCGCGCTAGAGATACAGAGCTTCAGAGAGCAGATGAAAGTAAAACTGCACAAAGGAGAAAAGAAAAATGAAATCGTAAAATGGCTTCTCAGCACCTACCCTGTTGATAAATACGCTGCAAACTCGATATATGAATACTTTAAAGAACAACACATATTTACACACGGCAGAATTCCAGGGAAGCAGAGAATATTAATTGAAAAAACCTCTGACCTCTCAGGGAAGCAATTCCTAATCTTCCACTCGCTGTTCGGCAGAAGAGTGAACGATGCAATTGCAAGAGCGATAGCGATAATAACCTCCGATCTTGTAAATAGCAACGTCGCCACAATCGTCAGCGACAATGGTTTTGCAATGCTCATTCCGGAGAAGAAAGCTGGAGAAGCAGATGTAGATCAGGTAATTAGAACTCTCCTGGAAAGCGATATCGAAGAGCTTTTGAAGCAAAATATTCGAAGGACTGAGCTGATGAAGCGCCGCTTCAGACACTGCGCGGCAAGAAGCTTTCTGGTGCTGCGCAACTACAAGGGCTATAAAATAAGCGTCAGCAGACAGCAGCTCAGCTCGCAAACACTACTTAACATATGCGAAGAAATCGATTCAAACTTTCCTGTGGTACAGGAAACCTATCGCGAGATATTACAGGACACAATGGATCTGAACAAAGCCGAGGATATAATTAAGCTGATGAGAAAAGGCAAACTCGACTATGAAATTATCAACACAGCGGTGCCCTCGCCATTTGCCCACAATTTGATCGTGCTCGGAGAAGCAGATATTATGCTCATGGAAGACAGAAAGCGGCGTCTGCTTGAGCTGTACAACGCGGTGATCAAGAAAGCAGGAATCGAAGTACCGCATGGAAAAAGAAAATGAAAATCCTGGAAAAAATTGAGATAATCAAACCATATCTGGCAATTTATATTAAAGACATCGAAGCAATAGCAATTGCAGACCTCCACCTTGGCTACGAGGGCATAATGGCCGAGAAAGGAGTGTTCATTCCCAAGACGCAGTTCAAAAAAGAGCTAGCCACTCTGCAAAAAATTTTTAAGAGAAAAAAAGCGAAGAGGATAATAATCAACGGCGACATAAAGCACGAGTTCTCCGAAACCAGCTACCACGAATTCAGAGAAGTACGCGATCTCCTCGAATTTTTGAAAAAGAAATGCGAAGAAGTAATGCTGGTAAAAGGCAACCACGACAACTATATCAACAGTCTCGCTAACCGCCTCGGAGTCGCTGTTTACGACGAACTCGAGATCGGCGACTATCATTTTTCACATGGGCATAGAACACCGGAGAAATCGAAAGCAAAATGCCTAATAATCGCCCACGAGCACCCGGCGATAGCCCTGTACGACGAAGTCGGGGGGAGAGAGAAAATTAATTGCTTGCTATACGGCTCTGACAGAAACAAAAAAATCGTGGTACTACCAGCATTCTCAACACTCGCAATGGGAAGCGATGTAAACATAGTTCCCAAGCAGGAACTGCTGTCGCCGGTATTAAGAGAAATCGATGTTGACATGCTCAAGGTTATAGGGATAAGCGAAGAAACAGGCTGCCTGGATTTTCACGAGCTGGGGAAGCTGAGATTACTCTAAGCCCAGCCTATGTCCCGGTAAAGTAAGATTCGATAGCGATAAAGCCGAATTTATGGTGTTCTAAGGAAGAAGAGTAAACTGGCGAATCCTCAACCTTGGCACCTTGCTGATAATATTTTTAATATGATAACCAATAAGACTTCCATAATAATATTCAATATAGCAGGAGGTGATTGAGATTTTCACTGGTGAAATTTTTGAAGCTCATATTACGAGAAGAAAGCTGCTGGAGCTGGCTGTTGGAACCTGCACTGGCCTCGCTTTCGCTGGCTGTCTGGGTTATGTGCCATCGCCACCGGAAAACGTGTCTCAGGTCAAAGCAGGAGGCGCACTAAAACTGGTGGACCCAAAAATTAAGGGCGATGTTTCCCTCGAGGAGACGCTGCTGAAAAGAAGATCGATCAGAACTTATTCAGGCAGGGAGTTAACAATCGAAGAGGTCTCGCAGCTTCTCTGGAGCGCCCAGGGAATAACTTCACCATGGGGAGGCAGAACCGCTCCATCAGCGGGTGCGCTTTATCCTCTCGAGCTCTATCTTGTATCGGGAAACACCAAAGGGCTGGATAAAGGTGTCTACAGATATAAATCAGATACCCACGAGCTGGTAAAAGTTCTGGATGGAGACGTAAGAGAGGCGCTGGGAGATGCAGCAGTCGGGCAAAGCTCTGTTAAAGAGGCTGCAGTAGACATAGTATTTTCAGCAGTGTATAGCAGAACTACTTCGAAATACGGAGAGAGAGGCTTTAGATATGTTCACATGGAAGCGGGGCACGCTGCTCAAAATGTCTATTTGCAGGCAGTATCCTTAAACCTTGGAGCCGTGATTATGGGCGCTTTTATAGATGGAAAAGTTAAGGAGATTTTGAATATTCAGGAAGAGCCACTGTACATAATGCCAGTGGGGAGAAAGTCCTAGATATCAATCCCCTTTTCACACTTCCTTATGTGCATACCTCGCCCACTTGAACATCGTATATGGCGCTCCGTACATGTTGTCATACCATGCTGCGAGGATTACCACGTTTGTGCCGACGACGCGTGTTAAATGGGGATCGATTATCGAGGCTTCGGGCCTGCCGAGTATCTCGGCTGAAGTGAGGGGATACTTCTCATCGTTATACGCAATTGTGCCACCTGATTGCTTGCTCTTGGCAAACTCTTTCAACACCTCGTTAATTTTATCCACAGTAACCGGCTGCTTCGTGATGCACACGATTGGATAGACTATTGAGCCGTCGAGCACTGGAATGCGCAGTGCATCGCTGGCGCATTTTCCCTTCAAATGCGGTATGTTCTTGGGCAATCGCTTCGCAGCTCCGGTTGAAGCCGGCTCTATCCTTTCCATGCAGGCTAATCCCCTGAGCACATCTATGGGATATCTTGATCTTCCACTCGGACCGTCGAACAGGCTCTGCGATGGTGTCACAGCATGCACTGTAAGCGCATAGACTTCTGTTGTTCCAAAAGCCTGATCAACCGCAAATACAGGTGGTATTAGTGCATTGGTCGTGCAGGTTTGCGTATCGATGCTCCTGTGCTCGGGCTTGAGCTGAGCGCGGTGGATATATACTCCTTCGAAGTCTGCTTTTTCAGCGGGAGAAGCCATCACCGCTTTTTTAACCCCTTTCGCAAGTTGAGCTTCAACCCTCTTTGCCTGTCCATCCGCGGGAGTTATCTCGAGCACCACATCCGTGCCAAGTGCCTCGTGCGGGATTTTAGACGTGGGCTGCTGGAAATACGGTATCTTTTTGCCTTTAACAGTCAGCATCTGCGCAGGCTGGTTGCCTATGGTGACCTGATCGCCTGCTGAGATGTCAGAAATTGCGTGCTGGGGTATTGAGTTTCTTCTGTTAAGTAAAACAAATGTTTCAGCATCCAGTGACTTAGAGCCCTTCATGCTGTTCAAACCCACTACTTCCACACCCTCAACTGGATGTTGCATAAAAGCGGCAAAAGCAGTTCTCCCTACCAGTCCATTTGCGCCATTGATAAAAACCTTAGTAACTCCCATGTTTTTACCTCCAGATGGATAATAATGCTTTCAGCATTTTAAAGCTTCTTCTTTTCTTATTCCAATTTCCCAGGTGATTTTGCCTCGATGACCTTAGATATATAAATCTAAACAACGTACAGGAGCGATAACAATAAAAATTCGGGAGAGACTGAAAATGGCGGTTTTAAAAAGAATCGGAGTTATGTCACTGGCAAAATTTCAGGGAGTTATAATGGCAATTTTTGGATTGATAGTCGGAATATTTATGGCACTGTTATTTGCAGTGCTGGGATCAATCACCAGACCCTATGGTGCTTACAGTGCTTCGGATCCTTTTTCCGGACTCGGTTTTGCCGTGATTATAGTGTTTCCAATAATGTACGGAATCATAGGCTTCATCTTCGGGGCAATTACAGCATTCCTGTATAACGTAATCGCAGGCATAATTGGCGGAATAGAGCTTGAATTTGACTCAGGAGCACCTGCGAAGTAGCACACTCTGTTAAAGCTCGATCTTGCAGTCTTCGGGTGCCTTATCGTTTCTCAGTCGAATGAAAACAGGTGCTCTCAGCTTTCGATCCTGGGTTAGCTCCAGATATCTGACCTCACACACAGCTTCTGGTTCGAGCCAGCTTTTGATTTCACTTCCGACATCCGGCACTGCTTTGAAGGGACAGATACCTTTCAGCGGGCTCAGCAGCCTGTCTAAAAACTTTAGCTGCTCTTCGTCAAAGCCACTGCCGACTTTGCCCATGTACTGCAGCTCGCCGCCGGCATAGGCTCCGAGTATGAGGGCGCCGAAGTATTCTGCTCTCGCTCCATTGCCGGCGGTAATCCCGCAGATGATGCAGTCAAGGGTCTTAATCTTCTTTATCTTCAGCCAGAAATTGCTTCTTCCCCCAGGAAGATATGGGCTGTCTATCTGCTTTGCAATTATTCCCTCCAGACCGCGTTCAGTCGCTGCCCCGTAGTATTCAATTCCCTTCTCCATAACAAAATCGCATACAGTTACTTGCTCGTTTTCACTCAGAATATCCTTCAAAATCTGCTTGCGCTTGAGAAGTGGCTTCCCGGTTAAATCCGCGCCATCGCTATAAATTACGTCGAAGACCAAATACTCTGCTGGGTATTCCTTCGCTGCACTGGCTATCTTAAAGGTATCGTCAAGCTGTTCTCTTAGCTGCAGCATTTTAAAGTCTGGTTTACCTCGATGCACAACAATTATCTCGCCATCCAGAATAGCTTTGCCTTTTTTGATCTCTACTTTTATCTCTGGATAGCGCTTTGTTATGTCATGCAGCCTGCGGTTTTGAAGGCGCTGCTTCTCCCCGGCGAAGCAAATTGCCCTGGTGCCGTCCCATTTTATCTCGAACAAATGTGAGAGCGAGTCAAACGGTTTTTCAATGCTCATTGCAAGCATGGGCGAAATTTTCTGCTCGAACAAGCTCATGCTTTACCCTTGAGGCTTTCCACGCTGGATCTCAGCGCTGCCATTAAATCCACAGTTGGCTTCACCTCAGGTGCAACAACCTTCACTTTTCTGCCATCTATCTTTGCCTTTATAAGCTCCAGCAGTGCCTCTCTATATCTATTAGCGTATTTCTCAGGCTCAAACCTGCCAGACAGCGCTTCGATCAGCACTTCCGCAAGCTCCATTTCCTTGCTTGATATCTCGGGTTTGGCGTACGCAATAGCCCCTGGGTCTCTTATTTCACTGGCGTAGAAGAGCGTTGACATCACTAAGTGTCCATCTCCAGCCCGAATCGCTGAAATATGCTCTTTGTTTCGAAACACGATTTTGGTCATAGCAAACTTATTTTTACGACTCAATACTGCTCTGAACAGCTCGAAGGCTTTAATGTCATTTCCATCAGGACCCATGTAGTAACTGCCCTCGTAAAATATGGGATCGATCTCATCCGCGCTTACAAAGCTAATGATTTCCAGCCTCTTCGCCGTCTCGATCGGCAGCTTTTCCAGGTCGGCTTCTGATAGTATAACGTACTGCCCCTTAACGTACTCATAGCCCTTAACTATCTCGCTGTATGGCACCTGCTTCGCGTCGTGCGGACAGAAATAAGGTCTCTTCAAGGGAGTTCCACAGGTTGAATGCATGCTTGTAAAAGCAACATCCTTGCTCTCGGTAGCTACATATAGCTTTACAGGGATATTAACCAGTCCGAAGCTGATAGTGCCGCTCCAGATTGCTCTCATATTTTTGCCTCCCGGAAAAGGATATGTGAATATGTTATAATTATATCTGTCTGGTATCTGTCGAAATCCTTTTTTCCAAGTACCGGGATATTATAGATAGGGGCAAAAATGGACATAGCTTCAATGCTCGCAAATGAAGGCATCGATCCTGACCAGAATATTTTGCTTGAAATTCTGGACCTTGAGATGACAGAAGATACGTGCGTAGATGTCATCAGCGGGCTTGAGCGTCTTCTCATAAATGTAAGGCGGTTGAGAATCTCTCCCAAGCAAGTTTTCGAGAACTCACTTCCTGCAACGGTAAGAGCGGCAAAAAATGCTGAAGAACTGCTTTTAGCCTTAAAATTCGCTTGCAAGCTTTCAGAAACAGGTATAGATCCAGGGTACTCTCTGCGATATGGCATTCCCTCTGTCCTCGAATCTATTTCGGATAAAAATTTACTCACTCTTGCGCTTGACTCAGGATTGTCGCTTGCAAAGCAGGGAATTGACCCGTGGGCACTGCTCCACTACTCAGTTCCAGCTCTCTCAAAAGATATGCCTGATTTTGAAGCGAATCTCAGAGAAATTCAACATCTCTGTTTCCGCATCAGATGCAGGCACCAGGATTACCTTCACCAGGCTATTGCCTCAATTCTGAAAGTTGAGGGAAAGAGCAAGATCAGGAGCCTTCGATTATTAAGCGAAACGCTCGAAATTATAAGCGAAAAAGAGCGGAATATAAAGGACGTGCTTCAGAGCATACCCTCGCTTGCAGATGCTTCATCCAGGGTTGATCAGCTTGAAAAGGGACTCGAAGTCGGTCTAGCGATGGCAAAGAAGGGCATGGAGCCGGCGGATTTGCTTAAACTTGGATTCCCCAGAGCAATTGAGATAACAGGTGCAAGGGAGCAAGCGCTGGATCTAATTGTCGCCATGGCAAAAAGATTGATTGCAAAAAATATCGACCCGCAGTATGTGCTCAGATACAGCATTCAGTCGCTTATGAAGTTTTCAAACTCGGCTGAAGACCTTGAGAAGGGGATACTTGCCCTTGAATCGCTTGTTACGGCTATGTCTGAAAGTAACATAAATGGCGGCGAAACGCTCTTCTACGGCTTGAGGGCGCTCAGCTCTACCTGCAAAACGATGGATCAGTTTTCACAGTCACTTCAATTTGGAGCGAAGCTCGCCTGGTCTGGAATCGACCCGTGCGACAACTTCAAATACGGCGTTGCCTGGACACTTGGCGATGTAAACCAAGCTCAATTTAAATCGGCTATCGATCTTGCCGTGAGATTAAAAACTCTGGGCATAGACCCGCTTCTGGCATTGCAATTTGGCATACCTGTATTTGCTAAGCTCTCGGGCAACCATGATGAATTCGAAAAAGGTATGATCTTGCTCGAGAAACTGCTGATCGCACTTGAAAAACACAAAAGTGACTCAAAGTCCCTCATTATCTCTGTTTTCTCGGATGCAAGATCTTACACGGATCTTAAAACGAGAGTTGAGAAAATAGAAAAGTTACTTGCGAAGGGAGTCGATGCCGGGGATATCAACCTGTGCATTAAAGCAGCGATGGCAGCACATAAATTAGAATTTGACCGTGTTATGGACTCGCTTATAGAGCTTACTGGCAAACTGCGTCAAAGCAATATGGATCCATGGGTTGTAATCACATACGGCATTCCCCCTGCGCTTGCTGCTCTCAGAAATGCTGAAGAATTTGAACTTGCTATGAAACTAATCAACCTGCTCGTGGAGCGACAGATAGACCCAGGATATCATTTGGAGTATGGAGTGCCAGCGATTGCACATGTTGCCTCAGAAAATGAGTTCAGAGAGGCCATCCGGCTTACTATAAAACTTGTTGAGCATGGCTTCGATCCCTGTGAAGCAATGTGCAATGGCATTCCTGCACTGAGAGCCCTAAATGAACAAAAATTCCTCTCCGCCCTAAAAGCCGGTATAAAAATGGCAGAACAGGGTATAAACCCGGAGATGGCATTTAAAATCGCACTTCCGCCGATTGCTGAGAGGAGAGATTTCGAGAAGCATATGGAGGCAATCTTTGAATTTGCCGCTCAGCTGAAAGAAAAAAAAGTCGAACCTTCGAATGCTATTTGCGCGTTTACTCCGGCTCTGGCAAAAGTAACTGAAAATGCAGAGTCCTTTAAAAGCTGGTGCTCCAGATTCTCGGACCTGAGCCCGAAGCTGCTGGATGTCTGTTTGAAAAACAGCAGCGTCATTTTGGATTTTTTTGTCACGCAAGAAGAGGCAGACTGGGATCGGTTCATCGTTGCGCTGGATATTTATTCGAAAGGCTACTGGGGCGAGTTGGTGCTCGACACAGAGTTAATTAGCCTTTTAAGCTCACCAGCTCTTTCCATACCGAAATGCGTTAAAAGCGCGGAAGCATTTTTTATATCCAGATCCAGAGATAGAGCTGCTGAGCTCGGCATACGCCTCTCAAGGCTGAATCATGAGGACTGTATCGGACTTGAAGCACTGCGCAGTAAAATCGCTAAGAAAGACACCACGCTGGAGCGCATTCTCGAGAAAATAGCAAGGTACGGCAACTGCTATAACTATTTTCAGGAAGAGAAACCGCCTTTTTATCTTGAGTTCAAGCGCGAGACAGAGAATTTGGCGAACGCCTTCGACTCCCCCGGGGTTAAGTTCCATGTGAACTATAAAGTCTCGGCAAAAATGGAGCTGAAAAGCTTTGCCGAAAAAATGCCAATCACAAGCGACATTAAAGCTGTAAAGGAACTGATAGTAGAGCTAAAATCGAAGCACAGCCGGATATACAATCGATTTAGCAGGCAGATTTGCGAAAGCGAAATCAAAGTGAGACGGCCAGTAGCGGCAGAGATCGTCCCGGAAAATCTTGAAGTTTTAATTAAGATACTGCTGAAGGAGATCCAGAGCAGCGAGATCGATGAAAGACCAGGGTATGTGCTGGTGTTAATCGAGGCATATGCGTTCAGGGAAACTGAGGACATCAGAAGGAAAATCGCTGCGCATGCAGACCCGGTGATGAAATTGAATCTGCTTGCGGAGTACTGGGGGCATTGCATTAGAACAATTGTCAGAGACAGGCAAATTGTGGGTCAGAAGTTTTACGATCGCCACTTAGCACCGCTGCTCAACGAAAAAGCAGATATTGAAAGGTATCTTTCAGCAAAAACTGGAAAGCTGGAATCAGGCACACTAAGCTTCGTGCTATCCGAAAGGGGGGTGAGCGATCTTTCCAAAGGCGATGTAAGCCAGGACTGCCTCAAAGACAGGCTCTTCATTCCCGGTGTGGCGCACATCGTCGATCCCGCTTTTTTACTCTTCAAAATATTCGAGGGAGAAGAATGGATAGGCAATGTCTATGCAGCAGTCTGCAAAGATCTTGAGGACAAAAACGTGCTTCTGATAGACAACATTCCTATAAAAACCGAGCACCCGATTCTCAGCGGTAGAAAAGAGGATATCGATAATTTTGCAAAAGAATTTCTGAAGCAAACCGGCAGCTATGCGAGAGGGGAAAAATTCGATTACGCAGTTATAGCTCATGATTGCTCGCCGAGAATCAGAATCAGGAGCGCATTTGAAACCTCGCTAAATAGAACTCCTGAAAAAATTTTATTGAGAAAGGCTGCCGGACACCTGCACTTCTCCGAGTTTGAAGTCCAGACGGAATTCCTTCAAGCCCTGGGAAAGCTCGAGGCAAAGCAGTGGCACGAAGTTAACGGGTACATAATATGACAAAAGTTAGAGAGGGAGAGCATGAATAAATCTGAAGCTGATGCAAAGTGGCAGAAAAAGATCGATGAAGTTGAAAAAAAAGTCAGCATCGACATAAAGCTCATGCTTCGCGGAAAGCTCGCAGCAATGAGCAGTAAAGGACGCTCACCACTCGAAATGCCTGTTCCCGAGGAGCTTAATAGAGATCTCGAGAGAGCCCTGCGCTTCCGAAGTCAGGCCAGAAAAATGATATTTGAATGCCTGGATTACATCCAAGAATGCCTCACCGGCACTGACCGGGATGTGCTGAAGCGGTTTAAAAAAGCATCGAACAAAATCGCAGAGCAAACGCTTAGCGATTTTCTCGCAAGCGATGATGAGAAGCTCCTCACAGAGGGCTTTTTAAAATCAATCGAAGCAGAGTTTGATAGACTTTTTGAGCACCAGCGAAAATATACCACAGCGTATCCACCGCCATCGCGAAAAGAAATAGCGCTTTATATCAGCGAAGACGTTGAGAGGAGGTATCCCTTTTTACCGCGATATCTAAAAGCTCTGCTGAGCCAGAATCCATCCCTGCTTGAGGATAGAGGAGTGGAGAAAAAACTTGCAGAAATAAGCGAGCATATCTCAAGAGCTCAATCAATATTTGAAGAAATCGAGAGATACGCCGTGGAGATATACATAGCCCTGCTCAAGACATCGCCTGAGGCGATGGAGAAATTTTCAGATAATTAGCCTGCGCTTCATCAGTTTTATCGAGATCACGAAGAAAATCGCGCTTGCTATTGCTATCCAGGCAAGATTACCCAGCGCGCTAATTGCTATGTTGCCATAGGTAAGTCCTCTTGCGATTATCACCACGTGCGTTAGCGGCAGCAGGTATGCCAGCAATTGAATCTGTGCCGGAAGTGCTGATAAGGGGAAGAAGGTACTGCTGAAGAGAAACATGGGTGTTATTAGCACGAAGAAGTAGTAGTTGAAGGAATCGATGTTAGGCACGATCGCTGTGAAGCACATCGCTATAGAGGCAAACAGCAGACCTCCCAGAAACGCAAGCGGCAAGATCAAAAGTGCAATTGAACTGGAAACAAGGCCGAAAGCAGAGATCACAATCAGGATTATGAAAGCATTTATCAAGCTCTTGGTTGCGCCCCATAAGAGCTCGCCAGCAATTACTTCCTCTATGCTTACTGGCGTTGAGATCATAGCATCGAACAGTTTTTGATAGTGCATCCTCACGTATGAGCCGTAGGAGCACTCGAAAGAAGCGGAATTCATAATCGAGATCGAAATCAAAGCAGGTGCAATAAACGCGGCATAACTTGTGCCATCCATCGGCCCAATAAGCCCTCCCAGTCCATATCCCAGGGCAAGCAAAAACAAGATCGGCTCTAGAAAAGGGGGGATAAAATTCGTCTTGTATGTCTTGAGGAAAGCTTCTAGATTTCTGCGCCAAACACTCAGCGAGCGCATATTTAACAAATTCACTCTCTCAACCGCCTGCCGGTTAGCTTGAGAAATACATCCTCAAGCGTTGCCCTTCTTATCATATACTCTTGAAGTTGAAAGCGGGATTGAAGGCCCTTCAGCACCTCACTGCACTCTTTATTAAAAACATAGACTTTATTTCCAACCATCTCTAACTCGACTCCCTCGCGCTTGAGCTGAGAAATAATCTCCTGATCTTTTGCCTGGAGCTCGAGCACTTCGCAGCCGATATACCTCTCTACAAGCTCTCTCGGTGATGCCTCAACCAGGATTTTCCCGCTGTCGATTATCAATACGCGGTCGCAGAGCTGCTCTGCCTCTTCCATATAATGGGTTGCAAGGATAATCGTAACCCCTTCCTGCCTTAGCGCTCGCAGTCTCTCCCATATCAAATGCCTGGCCTGGGGATCCAGACCGGTGGTTGGCTCGTCAAGGATGAGAAGCCTTGGACTGTTCAGCAGCGCTCTGGCGAAAATTGCACGGCGCTTCATACCTGTTGAGAGCTTCTCCACATTTACATCTTCCTTCTCCGACAGCTGCACAAATTCAAGTAAATTTTTCGATCGCTGCCTTGCCTCATCACGAGGTATGCCAAAGTATCTGGCATAGATAAGCAAGTTTTCAAGCAGTGAAAAATCCAGATCGAGGTTATTCTCCTGCGGTGCAACTCCTATCTGGCTTTTTATCTCAGCACAGTTTTTATCCACATCAAAGCCAAGCACAGATAGATCTCCGCTGGTCTTTGGCGAGATGCAACAGATCATCCTGATTGTAGAGGTCTTTCCAGCACCGTTTGGCCCGAGAAACGCGAGGCACTCTCCCTCTCTAACCTCAAAGGAGATGCCATCCACTGCCACGAAATCGTCGAACTTCTTCGTCAAATTTCTTGCTATAACTGCAATTTTATCGCTCATATTCTTAAAAACCAAAAAAAATTACTTTATCTTCAAAATTTCCTTCGCCACTTCCCCACCTTTAGCAGTAAGCTTGAAACTTTCCCCCTCCTGCTCAACCAGCCCCTTTTCCTTCAGCTCAAACAAGATTTTGCTCGCAGTTCTTGAAGGAATTCTCGCCACCTTGGCTACAACCTCGCTTTTCTCAGCTCCCTTCGAATCCAGAATCTTCATAATTCTATCTCTATTAATGTTTCCACTGATATAACCAATTAGCTCCTCATCCATTACGATCCCAAATCCTAAATGCACCGAGCATGCGATAAGGTTATCGCCGCGCTGCTTCTGGTTGGAAAATTTAATAATGGTAAGGCATATTAATTAGTAATACCAAAAAAAATAGTAAGGGATAAATGATGTATTACTCAAAGATCACGAAGAAAGGGCAAATGACCATTCCAGTGAGATACAGGGAGAAGTATAATCTGAAGGAAGGCATTAAGGTGGCGTTTGAGGAGACTGATAAAGGTCTGATAATAAAGCCTGCACCTGATATAGCAGATTCTGCAGGAGCGCTTTCAGCCTTTGCTGATTCAAAAGAAGTTCTATCAGAGCTGATAAAAACCAGGAAAGAGAGCTTCCGTTAAAGGGATTAATATGATCATCGTATTTGATACAACATTCTTTGTACTTCACTATTTCTCCAGAGAGGAGGAAGTGCTATCCAGGACAAGAAAAATATTATATGTTTGCAGAAAGCTAGGCAACAGCGGGTTAGTACCGACAATTGTGCTTGGAGAAATCTATGCCTTAACCCATAAGAAAGCCGGCAGGGATATGGCTGAACAGCGGTTTAATGAAATAGCAAATTCAGATCTGAGCATAGTCCCGCTAAGCGTAGAAATCTCAAGGCAGGCCGCAATTCTAAGGCGAAAATATAAAGAAAAAATCACGTGGGGAGATTGTATAATAGCTGCAACCGGAGTTTTAGCAAAAGCCGAGTTCATAATAACAGAAGAACACCATTTTGATGAAATCAAAGAAGTGAAGGCAAGAAAAATTACCGAAATGAGAATATAGCCGCAGCAGCCTCACCTTCAATTGACCGACAAGTTATTAACAGATGAGCTTATAATAGATGTTGCTTCGAGGCGATAGAATGAAGAAGGCAATAATTGCTGGTTTGACACTTGTATTAATAATATTGCTTGCAGGCTGCACGTGGCAGCCCCCGCCGGCTATAAGCGGGCTTGAGCAATATATTCCTACCAAGGACCTTCCCGGGGAATTCAAGTATGTTGGCGCTTTGAATAATACTTCTGTAGCAGAGAGGGTACTGGGAGAATTCAATGTAAGTGTGGTCAGCGCGGTTAAGGGGTTTTACACAGTAGAAGGTGCTCCCGTTGATAGCTATGTCCTGGTGGTTAAATGCGCCTCCTCAGCTCACGCCAATAACGCCACAAGAAACTTCTTCTTACTATTTCCGGAGTTCCGGGAAGGTGCACCCGCTAAGAGATTCAGCAGCGTGAGCTTTAACAGCCACGATGCAACTCAAATTCTCGGCGATTATCCTGATCCAAATGCCCAGAAATTCATATACAAATATGTTTGGCAGAAAGATGATCTGGTGTTCATTGTGAGCGGCAGCGAAGACAGAGTGGCAAGCTTGAAGCTGGCACAATTGACCGGCGGTTGAGCCTGCATTCTGGGCAATTTTTGCCTCTTTCTTCATTAATTTATATCATGCTCTCTTTTTTATTCGTGGTGATTTTAAATGAGCATAGAAAATAGAAGGGATCGTCTTTGCAGGTAAAAAGTTACCGAGCATATTTGTAATTGTAATGCTGCTTGCATTTTTCACGCTGGGCTGCATAGGCTCTGAGCAGCCCAAGGGAACAATCAGGATTTCCGGCGCATGGGCGCTCTATCCAATGGTGGTGAAGTGGGCTGAGGAATACCAAAAGGTCTATCCAGGCGTTAAGATCGACGTTTCGGCGGGCGGAGCGGGTAAAGGGATGACCGATGCTCTTTCCAGTCTGGTTGACATAGGCATGGTATCGAGAGATATCTATCCTCAGGAAGTCGAGAAAGGTGCATTCGGTATCCCAGTGGTTAAGGATGCTGTGTTCGTAGCAGTTAGCGAGAAAAATCCTGTGCTGGGCGATTTGCTGAGCAAAGGAGTAAAAAAGCAGACATTTGTGGATATTTACATCACTGGCAAGATTACGACCTGGGGCGAAGTGGTAGGCAGACCTGAGATTAAGGACAAAATAGAGGTATACACAAGGTCAGATGCTTGCGGCGCGGCTGAGGGGGTGGATGCATAAGGAGCATTCGTTTCTTGGTTGTTTTGGCATTTGCCAAAATGGGGGCACGATTCAGCCGGACTGCACTGGTTGTTTCCTTTTTCCGTCGAGCCAAAAGTTTAATATCTTAGAATTCTAACATCTAAGATATGCGCGATTTGGTGAAAGTATCATCTAAAGGGCTGTTAACCCTTCCCAAGTCTATTCGGGACCAATTGAATATAAAGGTAGGCGATTATCTGGACGTGACCATCGAAGCCGGTAAGGTTGTGCTTCAAAAAGTTGAGATACTCCCCAAAAAAGTCGACTGGGAGAACGAAGATAAAGTGTGGAAGGAATACGCAGCCAAAAGAATTGCCAGGGAATAAACGATATGTCGCTGAAACAGGGAAGCATAGTACTTGTTGATTTTTCCTACAGCAACTTGAAAGAGACAAAATCGACTTTGGCCAGTTTCAGCACTCCTCTCAGGGTTCCGATCTTCAGTTCTTTATGCATTGGCACAACTGTTCCGACTTTTCCTTCAGAGGTCATCTTCGACAGGCGAACATGACTTCCAGAGCGCCCGGAAATCTAAAAACCAAATTTATTGCAAAGTATCTTCACTGCTTTCTCGCCAGAGACCTTTCTAAGCCTTGGCACGGAGGGAATCCTCCTGACGCACCTCAAAGGTCGTAATAAAAGAGCGCCTCTTCCTCTTCTCTAAAGGAAACTCCTCCAGATAGAGCTCCGTAGCCTCTTTCAAATTCGCAATAGCCTCTTCCATTGTCCGGCCCTGGCTTACAGTACCTATCTCAACGCATTCAGCCACATACATATCCTCTTCTTTATGAAGAACAGCAGTTAATACCGGCATCTGAATTACCACATATAAATAAGGAAAAAGCGTTACTTAACCCTTTCTTATAGGATTGAGTATTTTTCGTGCCCCTTCATTTTAGCGCTACTATTGTTATGCTGGTTCAAGATAGCCAATTGATGCACATATCCCCCCATCGTTTGCAGTCACAAGCACCCCACACACATGTACGAGGCCTGTCTTTAGTTTTCGGTATTATCTCCGATTATATTCGTATGTGTTGTGTGCTGAGATGTACTTTTGAACTGCTTCCCATCCGCTCCCTACTGAGCCGTGATAGCAGCTTGGTGCCCACAAATATTCTCTGCACCATTCTTTGAGGTGTGGGTATTTGTCTCGCAGGATTTTACTAGTTCTTCCTGAGGCGCTGTCTAAAAGGCGCTAATATGTTTGAAGCAATTATCCACTCCAGAGCTGAAAAAGAATTCAAGAGGCTGCCTGAGAAGGTTAAATTGTATTATATTACTTTTTGTTATTGCCTTTTTTCAATTTTGGATGGCATCCAGGGAGCGGATACTCGATGATTATTATATGGATTTTTAAATTTTTATTCAGATGCTTAAATTCACTAACTCTAATCTGCGAAAGTTTGATATGATATCAAAATGATATAATCATATCATGGCTGAAACCCAGGTAATCATCAGGCTTGATAAAAAAATGCTTAAAGAACTTGATGAAACTCTGAAAAACTCTGGATTCAAGACAAGGAATGAATGGTTCAGGGCAGCAGTCAGGGAGTTCCTTGATGACTTCGAGCGGAAAAAAGCCCTCCAGAAGCTCAAAAAGCTCGAAGTAGAAGGATTGGATGAGAGAGATATCCAGGAAATGATTAACAAGTGGCGCTCCGAGAAAAAATAAATGATAATAATCGACACAAACGTTCTTCTTGCATTTCTCCTCACAGAAGGCATAACCCGGAGAATCATCGCTGAAAACCCGGAAGTCTTCATCTCTCCAGAGCACTGCTTTGAAGCACTCTGGGAAAACAGAGACCGCTGGAACAAAAACAAACTGTCAGATGATGAATTGCAGGAAATTATCAGCGAAGTAAAAAGGCTATTCGTAATGGCAATACCCCCAAAGATTTACAGCCCATACATTCCAGAGGCAGAAAAACTCACCACGGATAAAGAAGACGCTCCAGTAATCGCACTTGCCCTATCAGTCGACAACCAGGGAATCTGGACATACAACACAAAGCACTTCAGACAGGAAATATTTGGAGACCGCATCACAGTGCTCTCCACAAAAGACGTCCTAAGATTATATCCATCAGCGGAAGACAGCTGGCTTTTGAGCTGCCATACCCGGACAGCTCCTTTGATCGCGTTGTTTCCAGCATGGTTTTTCACCATCTGACGAAGGAGAACAAAATTCGCACATTTAAAGAGATATTTCGTGTGCTCAAACCCGGAGGAGAGATTCACGTGGCTGACTTCGGGAAGCCGCAGAATATCCTTATGCACCTGATATCTCTAATCCTCGAGCAATTCGAAGAAACGTCGGATAATATAAAAGGACTGCTGCCTGAGATGCTCAGCAATGCAGGCCTTGATCAGGTCGAAGAAATGACAAGGTACATGACGATGTTCGGTACACTTTCTCTGTATAAAGCAAAAAAGCCATTAAGGAAAAATGAAGACGCAGACAATCTTATTATGTATCAGGAAAAATATCGCATTGGCAATGTGCAAGCAGAAGGGGAGCATTTAAGTGAGCGATGAAGATCAAAAGGGGCTGAAGAAGGTTCTCGTGGGTATAGAGGGCATGCACTGTGCCTCCTGCGCTCAAAACATTGAGGATGCGCTTAAAGAGATTAAAGGTGTTAAAGTTGCAAATGTCAGCTACGGGGCTGAAAAGGCAAACATAACTTTTGACCCGAAAGCCGTGAATTTAGAGGCTTTTGTCAGAACAATAGACGAACTCGGCTATAAATCAAAAACCGAGCAATTGCAGGTTGAAGTAAATATACCCTCAAGCACTGCCGCCGAGCAGCTTGAAAAAATTCTGGGCGAGCTTGACGGCGTGGTTCGCGCAGGTGTAGACGCCTCTGCCAAAACAGCGAGCATTGAATTTCTGCCTTCGCAGATCAGCGCTGCTGAGCTGAAAAAAGCCATCGAGAAGGCAGGATTTGCCGCTGCAAAGCAGAAGGTTACTCTCAAGATTGGCGGGATGCACTGTGCTGCCTGTGCACAGAACGTTGAAACCGCTGTGGAAGAGCTTGACGGCGTGATCAAAGTGAGTGCCAGCTATCCGCTGGAGCAGGCAAGACTGGAGTTTGATCCCTCTAAAGTGGATATTTCGAGGATTTTAAGGGCGATAAGCGAGGCCGGGTACAGCGCTGTTGAAAAACCCGAAAAAGCAGTTGCCGAGGACAGAGAGAGGGCTGCGAGGGAGCAGGAGATAAGAAGGCAGAAAATCAATTTAATCGTAGCAGTTGCACTTGCTATTCCGATTTCCTTCGGAGACATGGCAAAGGCATTTGGCTTTGCTTTTGTGCCTGAGTTTTTGACCAATGATTATCTGCTTTTTGTGCTGACCACCATAGTAATGCTTGTACCCGGGAGACAGTTCTTCGAGGGCACCTACCGCGGATTGAGGCATGGATTTACCGATATGAACCTCCTGATCGCCACAGGCACAGGGGCTGCCTACTTGGTAAGCGTGGCAGCCACTTTTCTCGATCTGGGAATGGGCTATGAGCACACTTATTATGATACAGCAGCGCTGCTTATCGCTTTCATAGTGCTCGGTCGCTATCTTGAAGCTATAACCAAAGGCAGGACCTCTGAAGCGATTAGGAAGCTTATTGGCTTGCAGGCTAAAACTGCTCGTGTGCTGGTAAACGGCGAGGAGAAAGAGGTGCCTGTTGAGGACGTCAAGGTGGGCGATGTGGTTATTGTCAAGCCGGGTGAGAAGCTGCCCGTTGACGGGGTCGTCGTAGACGGGCACTCCGCGGTTGACGAGTCAATGATCACCGGAGAGAGCATTCCTGTGGAGAAAAGCGCAGGAAGCGAAGTTATCGGTGCCACGATTAATAAAACTGGTATGATCAAGTTTCGAGCAACAAAAGTTGGCTCTGACACTGCCCTTGCACAGATCATCAAGCTGGTCGAGGATGCTCAGACTTCTAAAGCACCGATTCAAAAGCTGGCTGACATAGTTGCCGGGCATTTTATTCTCGCCGTGCATATTATCGCTCTGTTTGCCTTTTTCTACTGGTTCTTTTTGGGTTACTGGCAGTTCAACGTGCCGCTTACGTATGGTGCTACCACTCCTTTCTTATTCGCCCTTCTGATTTCCATAACCGTGCTTGTTATCTCCTGCCCTTGCGCGGTCGGTCTCGCTACTCCCACTGCGATAATGGTGGGTACAGGCAAGGGCGCTGAGAACGGCATTCTGATTAAGGGGGCTGAAGCGCTTGAAAGAGCTGAAAAGCTTGATATCGTTGTGTTCGATAAAACCGGCACCTTAACGAAAGGCGAGCCAGCGCTTACTGACGTTATCGCTGTTCAAGGAGCTGTGGAAGAAGAAGTTCTCAAGCTTGCTGCAATCGCTGAGAAGGGATCGGAGCACCCGCTGGGTGGTGCAATTGTCAGTGGTGCAAAGCAGAGGGGACTCGAGGTTTCCGACGCTGAGGAGTTCAACGCCATCCCGGGACGCGGTGTTGTGGCAAAATTCAAGGGAAAGCAAATACTGCTGGGCACGCGGAAGCTCATGCTCGAGAGCAATGTAGATATTGAGGAGCTAATTGAGCAGATGGAGCGCCTTGAGAAAAATGGGAAAACAGCCATGCTCCTCGCTGTCGACGGCAGAGCAGCAGGGTTGATAGGTGTTGCCGACACGCTTAAAGAAAGCTCAATAGAGGCGATTAAAATGCTCCGCAGCGATGGCTTTGAAGTAGCTATGATCACCGGCGATAACAGCAGAACTGCCGGCGCGATTGCAGACCAGCTTGGCATGGATCGCGTGCTTGCCGAGGTGCTGCCGGAGGATAAGGCTGAGGAGATCAAAAAGCTTCAGGAAGTCGGTAATGTGGTTGCGATGGTTGGCGACGGGATAAATGACGCTCCTGCTCTGACCCAGGCTGATGTCGGCATAGCTCTTGGAAGCGGCACTGACGTTGCGCTGGAGGCAGGGCAGATTGTTTTGATAAAAAATGATGTCAGAGATGTGGCATACGCGATCAGGCTGAGCAAAATGACTATGAGCAAGATCAGGCAGAATCTCTTCTGGGCTTTTATTTACAATAGCATTGGCATTCCGGTTGCCGCTGGATTGCTCTTTCCATTTACCTCTCCGCCTCTGCTGATAAATCCTGCTCTGGCTGCTGCAGCGATGGCAATGAGCTCGGTCTCGGTAACCACGAATACTCTGCTTATGAAGGGGAAAAAATTGAAGGAGTGAGATGAGGATGGCTCGAACAGGATTTTATATAATATTCGCAAGCATTGCGAGCTCGCTTTTGCTGGTCATGATCTTCTATTTCCTTGCCTTGGCTAAAAATAGTTATTCACCTGTAGATATATATGGGGGGATGATCTATGTTTTTATACTGTCGATGATCGTCTCGGCCTCGATCTGGCCGGGTATAATTAAGAAGGGGGGTGAAAAATTTGGTGGCGATTGATCCGGTTTGCAAGATGAAGGTGGATGAGAAAACTGCGAAGTGGAGGAGCGATTATAAAAACATAACATTTTACTTCTGCGCCCCTGGCTGCAAAAAGGCATTTGACATTAATCCGGAAAAATATCTGAAGTAAATATTCCTGCTAGTAATAATTCATATGAAAATAATTAAATATTAGATATACAGAATGATACTGCGGTGATCTTAATGAGGGATCGTCTTTGCAGCAGGTGAGCAAAAAGAGAACAGACTGTCAGACAATATCGCAAAATTACCTCCAAGCGCCAAGCTGGTGTTCAAGGTATTGCAGTACAATGGCGTGCTTACCCAGAAGCAGATAATTTTTGAGAGCAATCTCCCTTCGAGAACAGCGAGATACGCAATTGAATTGCTGTACAGGAAAAACTTCGTTGAAAAGCACTTCAACTTTGAAGATGCCCGCCAAACACTGTACAGGATAAAAGCATGATAAAGCCTTACATTTTTATCTTAAATTTTTGCAAATCTCTTACAGTTCCCGAGCTTTGCTTTCAACAATTTCATTAAGTTTATAAGCAGCAAAATTAATATTTGAGCGGGAGGGTCTCTGGTTGAAGGATAAGATTCGAGTTTTAGTTGCAAAGCCGGGACTTGACGGACACGATCGAGGCGCCAAGGTGATCTCCCGTGCTTTCAGGGACGCCGGTTTTGAGGTGATATATACCGGTGTAAGACAGACTCCTGAGCAGATTGTTGAAACTGCGATTCAGGAAGACGTTGACGCAATCGGATTGAGCATATTATCGGGCGCACACGTGCACCTGTTCCCGCGCATAATGGAGCTTGTTAACGAAAAAGGAATTACAGATGTGCTCGTAGTCGGAGGAGGAATAATACCCGAGGAGGATATACCAGCGATGAAGCGGGCAGGAGTTGCAGAAATCTTTGGACCTGGCACACCTCTTGCCACTGCGGTGCAATTCGTAAGGGAAAACGTGAGAAAGACAAAGTAGTGCTGGAGCTTATTGATCGCATGGAGCTTGTTGAGAGGCTGCTGAAGGGCGATAGGAAGGCCTGCGCCAGATTGATAACAATCGTGGAGAACTGCTCGCCCGAGGCAAAAGCTGCTTTATCCGGGATATATCCCCACACTGGTAAGGCATACATCATAGGAGTTACCGGTCCGCCGGGAGTTGGAAAAAGCACTCTCGTGGATAAAATCACGAAAGAACTGCGAAGCAGGGGTAAAACCGTAGGTATAATCGCAATAGACCCTAGCAGCCCTTTTACGGGTGGAGCAATTCTCGGCGACAGAATAAGAATGCAGGACAAGTGTACAGATGAGGGCGTGTTCATAAGAAGCATGGCTACGAGGGGACACCTCGGAGGACTCGCCAGAGCAACCATAGACACGGTTAAAATTTTAGACGCCTTCGGCAAGGATTTCATTATCATTGAAACCGTGGGCACAGGTCAGGCTGAGGTTGACATAGTAAGCGTTGCGGATACAACAGTTGTAGCCACGGCGCCCGGACTTGGAGATGAGATACAGGCAATAAAAGCCGGGATACTCGAGATAGCCGACATCATCGTGGTAAATAAAGCCGATCTTCCCGGGTCGGACAAAACCGTGATACAGCTGGAATCAGCCGTGAGACTTGATCAGAGCGGTAAATCCTGGAAAACTCCGGTTATAAAAACATCTGCTGAGACGAATTCAGGTACCGACGAGCTGCTGAATGCGATTGAAAAGCACGAGAAATACCTCAGGGAAACGAAGCTGTTCGAAGAGCACCGCAGGCAGAGATGCCGGGCAGAGATACTTGAATATGTGAACAGAAAACTGAGTGACTATGTAATGAAAAAAATGGAGAGAGAGAATATAGAAAAACTCGTTGAAGAAGTAGCTGATAGGAAAATTGCCCCTCTTATTGCGGCAGATAAAATTTTTGCCACAATTGGCGAGACCAAAAGGGAGGCGAGAAAGTGTTCAAAGAAGAAGATGTAAAGAAAATTAGAAGTGAAAAAGAAAAGTGGGAGAAAGAAAAAGTTGCAAAAATTTTGAGCAAGGCTCCGGAGCTGAAAAAGGAGTTTACCACGCTATCACGCATTCCAGTTAAAAGAGTTTATACGCCAGACGACATAGCAAAACTTGACTACTTCAGAGATACAGGACTCCCGGGAGAGTATCCCTATATTCGAGGGCTCCAGCCAACAGGGTACCGTGGAAGACTGTGGACGATGAGACAGTACGCCGGCTATGGCTCGGCAGATGATACGAATAAGAGATTTAAGTACCTGCTGGAGCAGGGTCAAACCGGGCTCAGCATAGCTTTCAACCTGCCAACGCAGATCGGCTACGACTCGGACCATCCCCTCTCACAGGGAGAGGTTGGCAAGACCGGCGTGGCAATTGATTCCCTGGAGGACATGGAGAGGCTTTTTGACGGAATACCTGTGAGCAAGGTCAGCACTTCGATGACCATCAATTCTACAGCTCCAATGCTACTTGCCATGTACATCGCTGTGGCAGAGAAGCAGGGGGCAGATGTTTCAAAGATCGACGGCACCATTCAAAATGACATGCTGAAGGAATACATCGCCAGAAACACCCAGATCTTCCCACCAAAGCCTCACATCAGGCTGGTAACGGACATCATCGAGTACAGCTGCAGGAACATGCCACGGTGGAACTTCATCAGCATCAGCGGATATCACATTCGAGAGGCAGGGGCAACTGCAGTGCAGGAAATCGCATTTACCCTTGCGAACGCCATCGCATACGTGCAGGCAGCACTTGATAGAGGGATTAAAATCGATGAGTTTGCTCCGAGGATGAGCTTCTTCCTGAGCTCAGGCAACGACGTGCTTGAAGAAGTTGCGAAGTTCCGCGCGGTGCGCCGGATGTGGGCGAAGATAATGCGGGAGCGCTTCGGAGCAAAAGACTCGAGGTCATGGCAGTTCAGATTCCACACCCAGACACCAGGGCACACTTTAACCGCGCAGCAGCCCCACAACAACATCGTAAGAACCGCTTTCCAGGCACTAGCAGCTGTGCTTGGCGGAACCCAATCGCTGCACACCAATTCATACGACGAAGCTCTTTGCTTGCCCTCCGAGCACGCGGTTAT
The DNA here is from genome assembly GCA_964631075.1 of uncultured Methanocellales archaeon. Taxonomy (GTDB): domain Archaea; phylum Halobacteriota; class JAWCLZ01; order JAWCLZ01; family JAWCLZ01; genus CAZVYP01. The sequence continues at coordinate 6,430 of CAZVYP010000008.1, read as the reverse complement.
GACCGCGCTCAGAACCCAGCAGATCGTAGCCTACGAATCAGGAGCCACCAGCACCGTTGACCCGCTTGCAGGCTCCTATTACGTCGAATGGCTGACGGATGAAATCGAGCGGCAGGCATTTGAATACATCTCAAAAATAGACCAGATGGGTGGTGCACTCGCAGCTATTGAAAGCGGTTATGTTGCGAGAGAGATTATGGACAGCGCTTATAAATATCAGCAGGACATCGACAGCGGAGAAAAGGTAATAGTGGGCGTGAACAAATACACCACCGAGGAAGAGATCAAGCCAGCGCTGCTCAGACCCGATCCCGAGGTCGAGAGATTGCAGCGAGAGAGACTTGCAGCGCTGAAGCGAAAGCGGGATAACAAGAAGGTGAAGGAAAGCCTTGAAAAGCTGAGAGTGGCTGCGAAAAATAACGTAAATATGATGCCAGCAATAATCGAGGCAGTTAAAGCCTATGCAACTGTTGGCGAGATGTGCAACGTGCTGAGAGAGGTGTTCGGGGAATACAAGCAACCGGTGCTTGTTTAGGAATCCACTTCTCCCTCTTTTTTCCATTTTTAGTTTTTCGATAAAAACAATTAAAAACTTAATTGTATTAAAAGAAAGCAGAGTAGGCGATAACTTGAAGTTGAATAATAAAGCCTGGAACGATCTTGCCAGCCTAATTGGTAAAAACGATACTGTGATGGTCATCGGAAGAGTCGACACAGGCAAGTCAACGCTGATAAAATTCCTTGCCTCAAAATTAAACTCCTTCATCGTTGACGCTGATATCGGCCAGAGCGATGTCGGGCCTCCGACTGTTGTTTCTCTGGGCAGAAAAAGTTCGTCGTGCGATAAGCTGGAGATGATAGATGGCTACTTCGTGGGCTCAACCACCCCTGCGAGACACCTCCTGCAGATGGTGGTGGGCACAAAGAAAATGGCTGATCGCGCTCCAGGACCGGCGATTATAAACACCACCGGCTATGTTCACGGGCGGCCTGGCAGAGCCCTGAAAACTTACAAAATCGAGTCAATAATTCCAGGCCTTTTAATTCTTATGGAGCGAGATCGAGAGCTAGATTATTACAGGACCTTTGAAAATACCGGGATAGAGATCCTGAGGCTTCCGGTCTCACCTGAGGTTGTGGCCAAGTCGAAGGATGACAGGAGACGTGAACGGGAAAAAGCGTTTCGAGAGCACTTCGCCGGTGCCAGAGATCTCAGAATAGATCTCGCTGCTTATGGACTGGAAAGAACGCTGCTGGGCAGCGGCGTGGTAATATATGCTGAGAAAGCTTCGAGCGTTCTTGGATGCAGGGTGTTAAGAGCAGAAAAATGCGGGCAGGAGATCCTGGCAGTTGTGGAGGGCAGGGTTCAGTATCTGGAAAGTGCGTGCAGAGCATTTGATTGTGAATACATCGAAATTGCGGATAAAAGCGCTTTTGAAAACTTGCTTGTAGGTTTAACGGACAGATCCAGCAACTTTTTAGGTCTGGGAATTCTTCATAATATCGATTACTTTAATCTGACCTCGGATCTTTATACAGGGGTTAAGAGCTTTGCAAATATACAGTTCGGGTCAATTAAATTATCACAGGATTGCGTTGAGAGAGGATGGTACAGCTCTTTAAATTATAGCACGAAGTGAGGATTATGATTTCAATCGTTGTTCCTACTTACAACGAGCGGGAAAACATCGAAGCTTTGTTAAAAGAAATTTTCGAGGCATTGAAATCGAGCAGGCTTGAAGGCGAGGTCATAGTGGTAGACGATGACTCGCCCGATCTCACATGGAAAACTGCACAGGAGCTGAAGGATAGACACGGATATAATCTTAAGGTGCTCAAAAGGCAAGATAAAAAAGGGCTTTCACCGGCAGTCATCGATGGCTTCAAAATCGCCGGAGGCGATGTCAAAGGGGTAATGGACGCAGACTTCAGTCACCCCCCTGCTCTGATTCCCGAGCTGATAAAGCCGATAATAAACGGAGAGGCGGAGCTCGTGATCGGCAGCAGATATATCCAAGGTGGCGGTATAGAGAACTGGCCTGCTACTAGGAAGATCATTTCAAGAGCCGCTATTTTGCTTGCAAAGCCACTTGCAGGTAACGTAAACGATCCTGTCTCGGGATTCTTTTTTTTCAGGAAAGATATTATAGATGGATTGGAGCTTGATCCGCAGGGGTTCAAAATTTTAGTTGAAATCATTGTAAAAGGGAAATACAGCAGGGCTATCGAGGTTCCATATGTTTTTATTAATAGAAAACAGGGTAAAAGCAAATTCGGGCTTAACGAAGTCACCGATTACCTGCTCCATCTCAAGAAGCTCTATGCGGGTAGATATTTTATACAGGAACGAAAGTAATTGTAAGAAAATTTAATATTCAGTGAATCCCATTCAAAGAATCGTATGAGGAAGCTCTTACTGCCAGCAGCTTTATTGCTGTACTTTACCTCTATCTACATTCTTTCTATTTCGAAGGCAAACTGGTATGGTGGTGATTACGACCTTTTGTTTTTCCCTTCTTTCTGGCTGTTGAATCTGAGCTATCTCTCTCTTTTTATTCTTGGAGTAGTAAAGAAGACATGGAAGATACCGGGAAATTTGAATAAAAAACATTTTTATATCCTATTGTTCTTCCTTTTATTTTTCCTGCGGTTGGTGTATCCTCTTGATCAAACAAAGCTGAATAGAGATGTTTTCGCTTACGTAAATTATGCAAATGATATCCTCCAGGGAGAAAATCCTTATACAATTTTTTATCCCTCTTACGGCTACCCCTCCTACGGACCGGTCTTTTTCTATATTTCCTCTATAGTGGCTTTGTTTGGCTCTTCCATTCAAATTTTTAAAATATTCTTTATTATAACTGACTTTTTAACCGCAGTGATGCTTGTCGAGTGCGCTCTGAAGTTTGAGCATAAAATCCAGGATGCAATGATGATCGGCCTTCTTTATTCGATGAATCCATTAAGTATAATTGAGACTGCTTGGAACCCGCACAACGACATCGTCATGACTTTTTTCGTAATATTAGCCCTATTTGCCTTAAAATCTTACAGGGAAGCGGCACCATCTTACAGGCAGGCAGCCTTACCATCGATATTACTGGGCATTGGAACAGGAATCAAATATGTTGCGGGTTTTTCATTTCCAATCTTGCTAGGGGAATTTCTGAGAAATAGAAAGCAATTGTTGATATCAGCAGGCTCATTTCTATCTGTAATTCTGATTTCTTTTTCATATTTCCTGATTTCATCCCCCTCAGGAATTTTAACCCATTTAGCGACAAGAGCGTTCACAGGAGGCAATCCGGGCAACTTTTTTGGGTTCTCAATGCTGATCGCGGTCTTTATAAATAAGCTATCAAATGTTGATGCAATTTACGATATCGCGCTTTACCACAACATTGCTGTTTTTGCTCTCTACGCCGTCTACTTCTCATTCGCAATTCACTACCTTGCAGAGGGGAAAAAAGTGTTAAGGAGATGGTATATCGTAATTTTTGCCATTTTTCTAACCCATTCTCTGCTTGCCACATTCTGGATTCTCATTTTGCTACAACTGCGATGGCTCTATCTTTTCTTCACAGTACCGATCATGATTATTTCCATTGTTAATATCAAAAAAATTGATCAAAATGATTTTGATTTTAACGAAGTCGACGCGATTTTTATAAGCCTTTTGATACCCGTCTTTATAATCCAGTGCTATGCAGGCTGGTACTGGGTATGGGCACTTCCGGTTATATTTATTGTGAGGAATATCAGAATAAAGATCAGCATAGTTGCCCTGATCCTTATCAGCCATATGTTCTCCTATGCTCTGTAGAGCTATTCTTAAGAATGCGAAGATTTTATCTACAATCATATTCACTTCAATTATCGCAGGAATTAAATTTAAAAGCGAGGAGATTTGATATTGATTTCTCTATTACAGTTATCTGGTGGTTGCTTGCTGAGATCGCCGGGCTGGTTGTGCTTCCGTTTGTAGCTTCAGTGTGCAGCGAGCTTAAAGACAGCGGATACACGATTTCCAAAATATTTGGAATGCTTTTACTGACTTATTTAACGTGGTTAGTTTCCGCTTTACATCTTTCAGCTTTCACCTCAATTACAACTTTTTATGTCTTGCTGATGATCAGCGCGCCTGCGCTTTATCTTATCGTTTCTGGAACCTTCAAGCCACGCTTAAACCTGAAAATGATAGTAAAACATGAGCTTGTTTTTGCAGTCGCTTTTCTCAGCATGTGCTACATCCTCTCGATAAGACCCGACATCTCTGCCGAGCACTCCGAGGACTTCATGAATTTTGCCATGCTTCAATCCATCATGCGAAGCGACTATTTCCCTCCCATGGATCCCTGGTTTGCAGGAGAGACAATGAACTACTACTTTCTGGGCCAGCTTAACGTAGCTCTTCTCACAAAGCTCTCAGGAATCTCTTCAACGATAACCTACAATTTGTCGATGGCCATGTTCTTTGCGCTAGCAGCAAGCGCAGCATACGGGATTGGATACAACTTAACAGGAAAATCATTTTACGGTTTAATTACAATTTTATTAACCCTTATTTCTGGATTTGCTATAGGTTTTGAAAAGTTAATGGCTTCGTTATCTCAAGCAGGATTCAATTTAGTCGACTGGTTTACACACTATAAATTCTGGGAGGATGCTGGATTAATACCGGTTTCCACAATTTTCTATCCCTTTTATTCATTTATACACGGCTATCTGCACGCCCACATGATGTCCATCCCGTTTCAGCTTATGTTTATACTGCTACTCTACAACTTTGTCAAAAAATCTGAGAGGAAAACTGAAGACCTGCTGCTTATAGCACTCTGCCTCGGCTATTTTTCAGCGATCAATCTCTGGGAGTATCCGACCTACTTGATTTTAAGCGCAATGACGATTATAATTTTCCTCCCGCGTAAAGAACAAGCAAGAGCACTCGCAGGAATAGCGCTGCTGAGCACTGTCCTTTTCATGCCCTACTACCTGATGAGAAATGCCGGAGGCTTTAACGGACTCGGGATAGCACTGCATAAAACTCCTCTTCTGAATTTCGTTGAGGTTTTCGGTGCCCTTATACTTATAATACTGCCGTTTTTATTATTTAGCGATAACCTGTTCTATCTGGTTGAGCAGATGAAAAAACACAGAATTAAAGCTGCGCTGATATGCGTGGCTCTAGTTATGCTTACGCTCCTTTTAAATTTCGAAATTCTTATAATTCTTGCTTTAACAGCGCTGCTCTGCTGTGTTTCAATATCGATAAGCAGTGAAAGAGAGACAAAATTCATATCCCTGTTGATTTTAACAGGTGCACTTTTATCGCTGTTTTGCGATACCATTTACGTAAGCGACGCTTTCGGATATCCCTACGAGCGCTTTAACACTGTTATGAAGGTTTATCTTCAAATCTGGGTTTTATGGGGTGTTTCAGCATCATTCGTCATTTTTAAAGTAACGGGAAACGCAAATAAAAAATTAAAGGGAAATATAAAAGCAAAGTCGATAATATGGCGCATTTTTGCAGTTTTAATTATCATGATCTCTCTTGTTCACCCAGTCGCCATGACTGCATCGTGGTCGAGCGGTAATTTTGGCTTCTGGGAAAGCTATAGCAGGCAAACTCTCGACGGATCGGCTTACCTAATAGAAAAAAATTTTGAAGATTATAAAGCCATTAACTGGATTAACCATAACATTAAAAACCAGCCAAATATGATAGAAGCACCGGGAAAATCCTATACATATTCCTCAAGGATTTCCACGTTTACAGGACTGCCAGCACTCATCGGATGGGAGTCACATGAAGTGATATGGGGGAGAGATTATCCTGAAATAAGCCAGAGGATCTCGGATACAAACACCATTTATAACACAGCTGAGCTGGAAATCGCAATAAAGCTGCTGGACAAATATCACATTGAGTATATTTATATCGGCTCTGTTGAGAAAGAGAAATATAATCAGAAGGGGATGGATAAGTTCGGAGAAAAAACAAATATTTTCTATAAAGTTTACGAGAGCGACGGCGCAGTGATTTACAGGTTTACGAAAAATGATGATTCCCACCGTATCTCGCACTAATTATGAACTCGCGGCCAATGTGTTATTCAATTTTTGGAAGATTATGGTTTGAACATCACATTCTGTACGAATAAAGTGTTCGACTGAGAGAAAAAAATATGGTTATAGAAACGATAAAATAAAAAAATTTAGAAAAGGCGCTTTTTAGCGCCTTCTATCTTGAATTTACTTCTTCATTCTGCCAATCAGATAGGCTACCGCAAGCAGTCCAGCTAATGCAAAGACCACTTCAAAGCCTGGAGTAGGTGTCTTGGTCGGTGTTACGACTGCTGTTGCAGTTGGTGATACGACTGCTGTTGCAGTTGGTGATACGACTGCTGTTGCAGTTGGTGATACGACT
>CAZVYP010000007.1:35455-41008 GCA_964631075.1 uncultured Methanocellales archaeon | reverse complement strand
GATGTCAGTCTAAACGAGAGCTTTTTTAAAATGCCCTTAACAAGAATTGAATTAAAATAGAAAATAGAAAAAAAATAGTTGTTATAGCATTATCACTTTGCCTTCTTTTGCCTTCATTCTTTCTTCATATCCCTTCAGGAACGCATCTACGTTCATCTGGGGTATCTTGCCCTTCTGTGGCGCTCCTTCTCTAACTGCTGCTTCGGCTTTGTCTTTGGGAATTTTCACGATGTCATTGCGCTTTTCGAGGTCCGCGACGATCACTCCAAACGAATAAGGTCCTTTTAATACTGTGCCAAACTGCGTGTACTTTGCGAAGTCGTAGGCGATTATTCGAGGCATGCTGCCGGCTATTTTATAGCTCTTGAGGACTTCGAGCATTTCTTCTCTGGTGTAGTATCTGGGTCCCTTTATGCTGGTCATGATTGCAATTGGCTCTATCACTTTGTAGTCAGTTACTATCGTGAGGTCTTTCGTGTATGCTTTCTCCGTCTGCTTGCCTGCCTCCGTAAACATGCGCCATGCTTCGGTCATTTCATAGGCGTTCATGTAGTTGACATCGCGTGCCACTGCGCCGTGGATTTCTTTCTCGCTTATCACAGTGTCGAGGCACATGGGTCCTTCTGCCTGAGCTAAGCCTCTGCATTGGTATACTATTGCAAAGTAGCCTGCTCTGACCGCTGCATCCGCAACATTATCTGCAAGAGTCAAAAATCCTGAGCCTCCAAGTGAGGGAAATGTGATTACCAGATCTCTCTTCATTTTTATCACCTCTTTGCATACCTCTGGAAGACTTCGAGGTACTTCTTCGGATGCTCGGTTACCATCGCAAGGTTTGGCTCGGCGCAGGTCAGGAACTCGCAGCCGTAGTGTGCACAGGCTCCGCAGTTGTAGCATCGAGACGGATCGTTCTCAAGCAGTGCCTGACAGCGCAGGTGCATTCCGCAGAGTCTGCATTTGAACGGGGGCATGTCCTTGAGCTTCTCCGGGTTCTCTCTGGCTATTTTTTCTCGTTCTTTCTGATAGACGATATCTTTGCACTCATCCTTCCTTGAGAAGGTGCCCAGCTTTACCCCTGATGCTGCTGATACCTGTCCGCGGAGGTCTCGTGAGCATGTGCCGTCAGCCACCACCATGATTGCCTTGTTCTTCTGATACTCTCCGATGAGCTTTTTAAAGACCTCTGCATTGTCCTGATATCTATATGGATTGATGAAGTAGACGTCGAATCCGATGGCCTTGCCCTCAATTTCGTATTCGTTTCTGAGTCCTATCTGTCCACCTGTCATGCGGATGGCGTAGTTGTCATAGATTATATACATGCTTGGCGGATCCTGCGCAGCGATCTTCATCCCGTTTATGTTGAAGTTGTACGCTCCGTCCCCGCTTGCACAAACCACTATATGGCCTGGACCTGCTGCATATCTGGCGCCCAGTGCAACCATCGGTGCCATGCCCATGTTGGTGATTACATCGACTATGCCATACTCGTGCCAGCCCTGAAGGTTGCCGCAGCCTCTGTCAGCGACGTAGATCAGCTTGATGCTAGTCTTGTTTTCCTTGTTGTATCTCCTCAGTCCTTCTTTCAATGCCATGGAAACCTTGGTTGCTCCACATCCGGTACAGTTTGCCACAGGCCTTTTAATAGTCCTTTCCTCGGGTTTGGGTATTGCAACTGCTGCCATTTTTTCCACCTCCTCAGCTTGCTCCCGCCATAATATGGCCGGCATAAGAGAATCTCTCATACATTCTGGGCTCGTAAGGAATGCCCTTATTTCTCACTTTGGCTTTGAGATCACCGGTATTTACGAAGTCGAGGGTTTCGAAGTACATCAATCTGCTATAGCCCTCTTCGAAAACGTAGACCTCGTCGATGGAGCTCTCTTCGAAGATCTTCTGATAGAGCTGGGTTGGTAAAGGCCATACCAGGTCGCTTGCGATTACTACCGGGTTCTTATATTTCTGCTTGAACTCTCTTGCTTTCGCCACATCGCTTTTTATGTAGTTGAAGTCCTCTCTGAAGGGACCGTTGACTATGACCATCTTCGTGGGATTGTCGGAGTAGCGGATAACCTCGTTGTTAAGGTACTCGAATTTTTCTGAGAACTTCTTTTTCATAAGCGGGATTAGCTTTTCCCAGAGTCTCTTTTCCTTGGGTCTTATATGAGGTCCGATCGTGACGAGATTTAGCGGATCCTGAACGAATCCCTTCTTTCGCTTGTTAGCGGTCATATCGATCTCAAAATTCACGTTGGTAACAACCTCACGGTAGGATTGATTGTAGTTCTCAACAACCGCGAATGGCAACCCCAGTTCTTCGCAGAGCTTGTAAGCATTTCTCACCGTTATATGAGCATTTGCTGGATTGTGAACCTCGAATGTCGGCATTCTGAAGTGCCATGCAAAAAGGATTTTGTTGTCCTGCATTGTCTGTGAAGCAGTACCTTGGCGGTCGTCTCCGCTTGCTATGCCCAAGCCGCCTGGATAGGGGATGATGTTCATAATCGTTCTTGCCACATCTGCAGCAGTATTGCCGCCGAGATGCTTGATCGAGCACATAACCCTTGAACCGGCTGGAATCTCATCCTTCGTTAAGATCTTTTGCTTTGCAAAAACTGTATCTCCGAAAACGGTGTCGTACTCCTCGGGAGTTATGTACTCTCGGGGCTTTTTGTCTCCCTTGCATGTTATGCTTCCCAGAGCAAAAGAGAAGGCATTGGGTTCATTGGTCAGCTCGCCCCACTTGGCAACAAGGTCGTAGCCGGCTTTATCAAGAGCCTGGCCAAGCTTAATTGTAAATGCATTATTCCTTGGAAACCCCGGTTTTTTTGCCAGTGATTCAAAAGTGTTCTGCAGATCCGAAATGGGCGCACCCGGATAGGCGCATCCAACTCTCACTCCGGCCTCTATGGATCCTCTGGCAATTGCCTGGTTTCCGGTGATAATCATTTTCCCCAGATCTATGTTTAAGGTTTCAACCATTTAACCACCTGCTGGATTCTCAGTTTAATTTTACCTCTTTATCAATCTACCGTTTTTAGTAAGCATTTTTCGCTCTCGAAATACGCAATAGTATTTTTATGAAAAAAATGTGAGATAAATTGTAATTGCCTAACAATGTCGGGAAATTTCCATGATCGATGGAAGGATTTATCAATAATTTGAAAGAAAAATAATTGAAGTAAAAGAGGCAGGCGCAGAATGAAGTGTAACAGCATAAAAGCGGTGATGTTCGACTGGGATGGGACGCTGTACGATTCCTTAATGCTGAACTACAACTGCTATTTGAGGGTTTTCAGCTGCCTGAGCATACCTGAAATCTCACTTGAAGAATATCGCTCAAACGCAACACCGAACTGGTATGAGTTCTATCGCTATCTGCGGATACCCGAGGACAGGTGGCTGCTGGCTGACGAGATATGGCTGTCTCAGTATGAAGAGGAAAGAAAAAAGGGCAGGCTATTCCCGGATTGCATTTCAACGCTTGAATACTTGAAGGCAAATGGTCTGAAAGTTGGACTTGTCTCAGCGGGCAACAAAAACAGAGTGCTGGGGGATATAGAGATGCAGGGAGTGGCAGATCTTTTCGACACGATGGTCTTTGGCGACGAAGTGGACTTTGAAAAGCGGAAACCATCGCCCCATCAGCTTGAAGTTGCGCTGAAAAACGTGGGAGTGAGAGCCAGCGAGAGCATCTATGTGGGCGACATGATTGAGGACATACAGATGGGTAAAAGAGCCGGTGCAATAACTGTGGCTGTACTCACAGGGTTTGCAACACTGGAGAGACTGCGCTCGCTACCGCCAGACTACATGCTTGATAGGCTGAGCTGCATCAGAGATATAATTTAGCCCCCTGCAACAGGGGGAAAAAGAGCTACTTCATCTCCATTTTTGAGCTTCGTTTCAAGGCCTTTTAAAAAAACGATATCCTCGCCGTTTACCAGTACCTTAACATACCTCTTGATAGCATTTCCATCGAAGAGCTGGTTTCTAAGCTCGTAGCGGCGGCAAAGATTTTCAAGGAGTTCTCCAACCGATGAGTTGCTCTTGAGCTCGATTTCAAGTTCTCTTTTGCCCATGATTTCTCTGAAATTTGCAAAGCTTTTTACAATGACCTTCATACTGCCAAGTAATTTGTAAATTCTTTGCCTATAAAGCTTCACACTTTTCACGTCGTTAGTTAGGATTATAGCATTGCAGCGTCAATCGATGATAGGACCCCTAGTAGAATAACCAGATAACTGGGACGCTTATGACTGATATAAAAGTCAACATTGAAAATAGAGAGCTAATCCTTTCAAATTTAAACAAAGCGATCTGGCCAGAAGGGATAACCAAAGCAGAGGTAATCAAATACTATCACGATGTTGCCCCATATGTTTTAAAGCACTTAAAGGACAGACCCCTCTCCCTACACCGCTTCCCCAACGGCATAGCAAGCGAGGGATTCTACCAGAAGCGGAAGCCAGACTGGACTCCAGACTGGATTTCGACTTTCAGTCATTATTCAGAAAGTGCGGGAGAAGACATCGACTACGTAGTTTGCAGCGACCTGCCTGCACTTATATGGCTTGCCAATCTTGCGAATATCGAGTTGAACCCGACGCTTTCCAGGATCGATGATTTCGACCATCCTGACTTCGCTGTTTTCGATCTCGATCCTTTCGAACCTGCAGGCTTTGAAGAAGCCAGACTTGTAAGCTTAGTAATCAGAGACGGACTTAGATTACTGGGACTTAAATCCCAGGCAAAGACGTCGGGAGCAACAGGGCTCCAGATCTTCGTTCCGGTTGAAAGAACGTATACGTTCGAACAGACCAGGAGCTTTGTAAAGCAAATCGGGGCAATGATCGAGAGCCTGATGCCAGATAAAGTGATTTCAAGGATCCTGCCCATCGAACGTCGCAAGGGCAAGGTCTTCATCGATCCGCTTCAGAACTCCAGCTCCAAAACCATCGTCGCTGCCTACAGCTTAAGACCGCTGCCAGGTGCGCCGGTCTCAACGCCGTTGAGCTGGAAAGAGCTTGAAAGCGAAGTCGATTCAAAAAGCCACAACATCCACACCATCATGGAAAGACTCAAGCAAAAGGGGGACATCTCTGAATGGATTTTAGAGGAGAAACAAAAAATTGACAGCATTTTACTGGAATAAGCAAACTTAATATCAACAAGCCACATACAAATCTCACTAGCAGAAAGGTTTATTGATAACGAGTGTAATAGGAATCTGGAGGATTTAATTTTGTTCCCAAACAAGAAAGTGCAGGCATTGATAGGCAGCAGAATCAAAGTCGAAATGAAGGGTGAGAAAAATGTGCTCGAGGGCAAGCTGGAGAGCGCAGATGACTATCTCAACTTATATCTAACAGATACTTCAGAGATCATTGACGGTCAGAGAACTCGAAATTTAGGAGCTGTTGTCCTGCGCGGCAATAACATTGTGCTTTTGATACCAGTGCTGGAGTAGGAGCATTGGCATGAAAAAGCGAAAGGTCAAGCCTAAGCCGAAGCCTAGGGTTAAGCTCAGGGTGAAACCGCCTAAGCCTAAGG
>CAZVYP010000007.1:0-35355 GCA_964631075.1 uncultured Methanocellales archaeon | reverse complement strand
AAGCCCCCTAAGCCGAAGGTTAAGGTTAAGCCCAGGGTTAAAGCTGTAGTGGCAAAGAAGGTAGGCGAGGAAGAAGTTTTAAAGCTCATTCGTTCTGGCAAGAAGGGGTTCCTGCAGAATGAACTCTGGAAGAAACTGGGGATTGACAGCAGGGCTTGTTCGCGCTCTTTAGCTTCTCTTGAAGCCAGGGGTTTGATAAAGCGAGAGCAAGAGACATCCAGGGGAATAAGAACCTATCGAATAGTTGCGGTTAAGCAGATCCCTGAAATAGCAAAGCCAAAGGCGGTTGATCATCATTTGCTTATGGTAAAAGATATCGTTGCTCCATGTGTGGGATGCAAATCGGAATGCGATCCCGAGCTATGCGGCGATCTATCGGTGTGGGTTCACCTTTTATACTGAAGATATTGGTTGTGGTTGGATTGGGAGTTTGCAGGATATGCGGGAGAGACGCTGAGAAACTGATCGAGTGCCTGCACTGCGCAGCACCTTTCTGTAAGGAATGCGGAGATGTTTCACAGGAAGTTTGCAGTCAGTGTCAGGAGCAAATAACGATGAAAAAAAGGATGAAGAGAAGAATGGGCAGAGAGCTGGGTTAAATAGATATTTTATCCATCACTTTTCTCCATTTATTCCCGTGCATCTCCATAACCCACGCTTTTTTAACTGCTGGATTTGCCTTTGCTATACCAATGACTTCCTCCATCGAAGGCATTCGGCTCATCGCTTTTAAAACAACAAATCGTTTCGCCTCTATCTTTGAGATATTTGGATTCTTTGCATCCACCGTTCGACCGAGATATTCAAGCCCGTATATCCTGTAGATCATCGCTTCCTTGCGGATCAGTTTCAAAATTGCACTTCTTAGTTCATCACCCCGCGCCGCGATTGCATTTATTTTATCTGCGATTAATACATAGCCATTATCGCGTAGCCAAGTGGAGAAGTGATCTCCCTCGATATGAAACTCTATAGAGCTTGTGGGAATTTTTTCTATACTGGCCAGAAACTCATCGATATCGCTCGCCCTTCCAACCTCTTCGCCACCGGGCAGTCTGAAAATAAACTCTGACATATTCTCCCCAACTACATTATACTGTGAAAAATACTTAATCTTTGCTCTTATTTATTGCCTTTTTGACTTCCTCGATGATTAACACCGATGTTGCGGCCAGGATTATAATCCCCCAGTCTTTGATTCCAAGCGGAATGGTATGAAAAGTGGTGTTAAGCAGAGGTGTATATACAACCAGGATTTGAAGCAGCACTGAGGCTGTAATCGCAAGTAGCAGGAATCTGTTAGATGTGAGGCCAGTTTTAAAGGCTGATTTCGTAAGCGAGCGGCAGTTGAAGACGTTGAACATCTGGAAGATCACAAAGCCGGTGAATGTCATTGTCTGCGCATACCGCGCGGCATCGCTGTGGTTGCTGAAGTTGTAAGCCCAGTAGAAGAGCAGAAATGCACCGATACCCATGACTATTCCATTTAAAAACACAGCCTTCAAGATAGTATCAGACAGTATTCTCTCTTCAGGATCTCGCGGTGGGCGCTTCATAATATCCTGACCCGCTGGTTCTAAGCCGAGAGCTATCGCAGGCGGACCATCCATCATAATATTTATCCAGAGCAATTGAACCGGGTACATCGGAATCGCTGATGGAACCATAATTGTAGCTAGAAAGAGCAGTAAAATCGCTCCAACATTGGTGGAAAGCTGATAGCGAATGAACTTTCTGATGTTATCATAGATCTTTCTGCCCTCTTCAACCGCAGAAACTATGGAGGAGAAGTTATCGTCCATCAGCACCATATCGCTCGACTCCTTCGCAACGTCTGTGCCAGAAATACCCATCGAAATACCAATGTCTGATTTCATAAGCGCTGGTGCATCATTAACTCCATCGCCGGTCATCGCCACTATCTGACCTTTTTGTTTTAAAGCGTCTACGATCTTCATCTTATGCTCTGGCGAAACCCGGGCGTATACACTGACTTTTTCCACGATTTGCTTGAACTTCTCCACATCAATCTGATCCAGCTCGCTCCCTGTCAGTATCTTCCCGTTTTGCTCTAGCAGTCCTAATTCTCCCGCTACTGCAATTGCAGTATTCTTCTGGTCACCGGTGATCATAACAACCTTGATACCGGCATCTTTGCAGAGAGCGATAGCCTGCTTCGCCTCACTTCTGGGCGGATCCATAATTCCGAGAATGCCGACAAAGGTCATTCCCTTCTCCAGCTGAGTTCCCTCATCTATTTCATCGCTTTCTTTCAGCTGCTTGCAGCCGATTGCCAGCACCCGGTATGCCTTTGAAGCGAACTCAAGATTTATCCTCTCAAGAGCCTGCTTTTCAGCCTCGCTGATCTCTCGCGTCTCCCCGCCATGCATAACATACCTTGATAGCCCGAGAAGTACCTCTGGAGCGCCTTTTATTAAAGCAACTCTACCATCAGGGGTCTCGTGCACCGTGGTCATTATCTTCTTCTTTGGATCAAAGATCTTCTCCCCGCTTCGGGGAAGCTTTTCAAGCAGCGCTTTTGGATTTAGCTTTGCCTTTCCCACAACCGCGAGCAGCGCACCCTCAGTGGGATCACCGATTACACTCCACTTACTCTCGTTCTTTATCAGATGTGCATTGTTACATAGAGCCATTATTTCCATTGCCCTCTGCAAGCCCGCCGCAGAAAAATCAGTCCTCTCTCCCTCCAGCCGAATTTCACCCTCAGGATTATAGCCCTCGCCTGTAATTTTGTAGCGCCTGCCTTCGACGTACATTTCTCTTACGGTCATCTCGTTTTTTGTCAGCGTGCCGGTTTTGTCAGAGCAGATAACCGTGGTGCAGCCGAGGGTTTCAACAGCCATCAGCTTTCTTACAACAGCATTTTTCTTCGCCATTATCTGCATCCCGATAGCAAGGGTTACAAGAGTAACGATAGGCAAGCCCTCAGGGATAATTGCAACTGCGAGGCTGACTGCGAGCAAAAACCCCTCAACCAAGTTGCTGGGAGGAATCATAATGTCGATTATGAAAAGAATAACCATTGCAACTATTGCGATTGTACCTATCTGCTTGCCCAGGGCATCGAGCCTCTGCTGAAGAGGCGTTTCCTCCTCCTCTTTCTCCTGAATTACTGCTGCAATTTTGCCCATCTCGGTGCTCATTCCAGTTGCAACAGCAATCGCCTTACCCCTGCCTCTGGTAATAATGGTCCCCATAAAAACCATATTCAGCTGATCTGAAACAGGCACTTTTTTCTCGATAATTACCTCAGTCCCCTTTCTAACAGGATTGGACTCACCCGTGAGCATGGACTCGTCTACCTCTAAATTGCAGACTTCCAGAATCCTGCCGTCTGCAGGGATTCTGTCGCCTTCCTCAAGCAGCAAAATATCTCCGGGCACAACTTCTGAAACATCTATTTCCTTTTCCACGCCACTTCGCAGCACCTTTGCCATTGGACTTGTGAGCTTCTTCAATGCCTCCATCGCTTTTTCAGCTCGCGCTTCCTGAATATAGCCCATTGTTGCATTAAGAAAGATTACAATTAAAATAACGATTGCATCGGTAAGGTGACTCTCCTCAGTGAAAACGGTTAAAAGCACGAGAATTATGGTTGCCGCTATTAGCATGAGAATCGGCACGCTTTTGAATTGCCCCAGAAATTTAACAATAGCATGCGGCTTAGGCTTCTCTTTAAGCCTGTTAGGTCCGAATTTTAAAAGCGCCTGATTAACTTGACTCTCGGTTAAGCCCTCGCTGCCGGTGTCAAAGGATTTGAAAAGTTCATCGATGCTCTTTGAGTGCCAGTTCATTCTTTCCACTGCTATAGCCGAGCTCGCCCATAAATCTTTCTTGTAGAAATCGCATAAAACAATAAAGTTGTTGAAATTGAAATAAAAAATGAAAATAATGTTTAAAATTTCAATTTAATAATTATTATAATTATAATATTGAAAAAAATTATATATTTATTGGTTATATATACTTGCGGGTATAAAGAGTCTAAATCCTTTCGCCCGGCTTTTTTTGGGCGGAAAAACCCAAGTAAATGGAGGCAAAACAAATGAAGAGGAGAAACTTGGTCATAGCAACAAGCTTGGTGCTGCTAGCAGCAGTGGGGATGTATGGCGTTCTGGCAACTGGAAACGGAGCTCAGAGCGGGGCGCATTACAACCTGAACCTGATTGGCAAAGACAAGACAGACATTCTACCAAACGATGCCAACAGCGGCCACAGAATATTTGTCAACGAGTACGGACGCAGCGATATTTATCTACAGCAAGGTGAATTCGCAGTAATCGACGCAGATGCGACCGATGGAAAGGGATTATTCCAACTGCCAGCTCCAAACAACATATATGATGAAAACGGTAATTACGTTGGTCCAGGCAATTACAAAGTTTACGTTAGAGAACTTGGCAAACCACACCGCGATGGATTACTAACCACCTGCGCTGAATACTATAATGAGACAACACTACAGATAGAAAGAGTGTGCTCGACAGGGAATGTTATACTTTTCAGAGATACCGGAAAGCCGAGATTCAGAGATGTAACCCAGCAGCTGACAACCATAACCTACTATAACACTACCCTGGGGAAATGGGTCACAGTAGACATCTTTGATGACGACTTCCAGGACTACCTCTGGCAGTACGACAACAACGGATTAAAGATAGTACAGCTCAGATTCTACCCAACATAGAATCCGACACCCTTTCTTTTTTCTTTTTTAATTTAATTAATTCTTCCTCGAATATTTGAAATATGTTAATATGGCGATCGCGTGATCTAACCCCTTTTACTTAAAATCCTCGCTTTTTTTCCTTGCGGGTTCAAAAGCTATGTTTTTATCTGCTCAGGAGCAAATCCTTTGTTGGTCAAAATATCCTTCACACGTTCTTTGTGATTTCCCTGCAGCTCAATTACACCATTTTTGATGGTACCTCCGCAGGCGAGTTTGGTTTTAAGAAAACTGGACAGTTCCTGGAGGTTAATATCGCTCGGATCCAAACCCTCAATAATAGTAACTTCCTTGCCATATCTGCGCTGGTTAACCTTAACGCTTATAACTTGCTGTCCCTTAGCAACTTCTTCGCAGATGCAGAGCTCTCCGGGTAAACCACAAACAGTACAGATGTCAGAGCCCACTTCTTGATAAGCCTCCAGACTAGTATTATTATTACATATAAAAGAATGTTTCGATTCCAAAAAAAGGATAATTTTCAAAAAAATACATTTAAGTATCTGGATTGCGAAGCAAATGCTATGCTCCAGAAAGAGGAAAGAATCTTAATGATACTTTTAATCATCTCTTTAACAACACTTTCAATAGCCTACCTCTTCTTGTCAGGGTCGCAATCAACCGCTTACTCAAACAGCTCCAGAACGGGCGAGAAGGTGCATATCAGCGGCGTAGTAAATGCAAAGCAGCCAACCAGAACTGGAGGAAATCTCATCCTGGAGCTGAATTCAAACTCAACCAGAATCAAGATCTTCATACCGGAGAATGCAGGTGCAGCAGAAGTTGCCAAAAAGGTAAAGATAGGGGATAGAGTTAATGTTCAGGGAACTCTGCAGGAATACAAAGGGGAGAGAGAAATAGTGATTAGAGATTCGAATGATGTGGTTGTGCTCTAAGTTTTCTCTCTTATAGGCTTCTCTATCCAGCACACTGCAGGATTTCCAGTAAGCTTCACTCTTTGTGCCCTGTGCTTCCCAGTCCTGTGTATAAGTACCGGTTTTGAGATCGCTCTGGCCTCGCAAACTACGCGCTCGCCTCTGATGCAATCACCAGCATTTTCGCCAATCATGCTTCCTCTACTCTGTCTTCCGAGAACAGCTCGCTCACAATTCTAAAGACCTGCTCCAGCGGAAGCCTTAAAACATCTGCAATGTCAGAGGGATAGACTCTCTCCTTACCTTTAATATACTCAAGCAGCTCTTTTTTTGCCTGCTCATCAGCAATAACTCTGAGTTCCATAATTTCAGCACCCCTGAGGCTTGCTATCTTATCCTCTATTGCTTCTATTACCAGCTCAGTTCTTGACCGATATCCCTGCCTCTCAACAAGAGCGTCAAGTTCTTCCAGAAGCCTTTTCTCCACTCTAATAGGCGATAGAAAAGCATCCTTTGTTTTAGCTGATCGCATAATATATCAATGTGATGCAAGCATATAAAAATATATCGCGCCTGCCCAGAAATCCACCAACAAAAAGCTTTATACTATCCCTTGCCTATAAAAAGCCGAGGGCTCGTGGTCTAGTGGCTATGACGTCGCCTTGACACGGCTTTAATAAAGCCGCAAGACACGGCTTTAAAGCCGCAAGACACGGCGAAGTTCACCGGTTCGAATCCGGTCGGGCCCACTCTGTATTCCATTCTTTTGCTACTCTCTGGAGACAGATAAAAATGAAGATCTACATCGACGGAGGAGTGAAAAGACATCAACTCAGGGAGCTAAGAGAGGGGTATATCTCCATAATTCTGGGCGATGAAAATATACTGGAGGAAGCCGGAAACGTAACCAACAACCAGGCTGAGTACCTCGCGCTCATAAGAGCACTCCAGGAAGCTTACACGAAAAAAATTTCCAGAGTAGAGGTGCTCTCTGACAGCGAGCTGCTGGTGAAACAGATAAAGGAGGAATATAAAATAAAAAGCAAGAATTTGATTCCGCTTCATAAAAAGGCAAAGGAGCTCATATCGAGATTTGATTCATTCGAGATACGGTGGGTACCCAGAGAGCTAAATCAAGCTGGCAGACTGCTTGAGCAGAG
This sequence comes from uncultured Methanocellales archaeon, assembly GCA_964631075.1. Taxonomy (GTDB): domain Archaea; phylum Halobacteriota; class JAWCLZ01; order JAWCLZ01; family JAWCLZ01; genus CAZVYP01. Next base: position 28,573 of record CAZVYP010000007.1, on the reverse strand, counting down.
AATTTGAAAAAGACTTAAGCAATAGATTCACTGTAATAACTGAATAGTTATGGCCTCGCTTCCATTGCTTATTACGATTGCACTTGCACCGGGGCTATTCATTTTATGGTACATATACCACGCGGATAAATACGAAAAAGAGCCTCTGCGGCTTGTTTTCAAAGTATATCTTTTAGGAGCAATAGTTACTATCCCGGCAATGGTGCTGGAGTTCATTACTGCCTACCTCATCAACCCAGTAAAAGGTACATTCCTGGGCATTTTCCTGTACTACTTCATCTCAATATCAACTATCGAAGAGCTCTCCAAGTTCTACATCATGAGAAAATATGCCTACAGCAGTCCGGAGTTCAACGAACCGATGGATGGAATAGTCTACGGTGTAGCTGCAGCACTCGGATTCGCCAGCCTGGAAAACCTTGCCTACGTATATCAATATGGCCTGGAAACAGCCATTCTCAGAGCCCTCACCTCTGTACCGGCACACGCGATCTGGGGAGGCATTATAGGCTTCTACCTCGGCAAAGCAAAATTCAATGCAGCCTGCAAAAGGGGTGGAGAAATGCAGTGCATCTCCCGCGGCCTTGCAATCGCGATTATCACTCACGGGATATATGACATCATAGCTGTTGAATTCGACTCGCCATTTGCTCTGCTACTGCTTTTTGCACTGCTGCTGTATCTCTGGAGAGGGCTCAAAAAACATATGGAGGAAGCACTGGCAGCATCGCCCTTCAAGGGAATCAAAGGTTGAACAAAACCTTTATTAGTCCTGATTTACAAAGTGGAATCTCCTAGGTCGCCCTGATAGCTCAGCTTGGGAGAGCGCCAGACTGAAGATCTGGGTGTCCCCGGTTCAAGTCCGGGTCAGGGCATTCTGAGGTAAATCCAAATAATTTAATACCCTGCAGATAGAATAAAAAGCAGAGCGCCGGTAGTGTAGTGGTTATCACTGGGGCTTGCCAAGCCCCAAACTCGGGTTCGAATCCCGACCGGCGCATATTTTTAGAGATGTTAGGAGTAAATAGGCTTTATCTCGATGTAGTGCCGCTTTTGCTCGCGTAATCTTGAGAAGAAATCACCAATTTTGTACTTCCAGCCATATTTACTGCGAAGAGCATTTCTCGCCGCAGTTTCTTCTTCAGCAGGTAGAATGCGGGCAGCAAACTCAACTGAGGGTCCAAACGGCTTACCTGTGAATGTGCACGGTGCCAGCGTTACTTTCGGCGTGCCTCTGATGCGCCTTATCTTACCGGCGCTTGCAGCCGTGTAAGAATAGAGCTTGCCATCGCCAAGCGCATACCATACCGGCGTGGCAACGGGGCTCCCATTCTTGCGGAAAGTCGTGAGGCTAACATATTGATGTCCCTGAAGAAATGCAAATGGGGACTGCAATTCTGGAGATCGTGGCATAGGCTATTCTATTGGCACGTTTCCTATAAAACCTCGCCCTGGAAGTGGACATTGTAGCAATAGCAACAAACACATGTTCTGTTCCTCACTGGCTCATCTCAATCTGCAATGCCCATCATCCGTACATCGGATTGTAATCCGCGGTTGCCACACGAGCTTTTACTTTAGACTTACTTTCAGCAAGCGTCGCCACCACACTCAAAAATTCATCTTCAATCAACCTGACTGTCTGCGATTTCAAATCTTTCTTTACCAGAAAGACTTTTTCATTCTGATCACGCAGGATAATCGTGCCTTTCTCCTGGTCTGTTTCAACAAGCCACAGCGCACCCGAAGGCTGCTGCCATTTCCAGTATTTCATACCAGTGACTCCCATGCTAAACTCCCTAATCCTTACTACTTCCCTCTGGTTTTTTAAATTTCCGACTCATAATCATCATAATGATGAAAAATGCATGGACTCGACGGGATTTGAACCCGTGGCCCCTGCCTTGCGAAGGCAGTGCTCTGCCACTGAGCTACGAGCCCGCGTTAGCTGGTAATCGAGTTTGCATATATTTGGTTGTGGTCTAATTAAGGTTTGCGATGCTGCATTTTTTTGGAGAATACATCTGGCAATTACCGTGATTTGTATTTGCTATTTTATCCGAATAACTTTAATACCGAGCTTTCTGGCGATCTCGCCCTGGATTTCATCGCTTGTTAATAGTCCTCCAAGCTTCTTTGCTTGAGCAATATAAAGCGCATCATAGACTGTTGTTTCTTCGCTCATTGCTATCTCGATAGCTGGTTGAAGATAGTTTTCAAGAGGCTCAAAAATCACAACATCTCTGAGCGTCGTCAAAGCCTTGATTAGCAGCGCAGCATTATTACGCGAAATTTTCTTGTAAAGCACAAAGTGCTTCCACACCGCATTTGAGGCTTCTGCCAGTGCAAGATCAAGAGAATATGGCTCATCATCCAGATATTCTCTAACGGCTTTAAAGTTCTCCTCCCTCAGAATATATTTGGCCAGTGCAGAGGAATCAACGACTATCACGATCGCCCCTCACGTACTTCGCAGCAGTTCCAGCCTTTGTACCAGGCAAATTTGCGAGCAAAACATCCATTTCATTTAAAGCTTTTTTTCTCCGGTAGTCCTTGACTCTCGACTCGATGAGCGCTCTCACTTCCTCGCTCCAGTTTACATCGAGCTTATCCATCTCTTTCTTCAGCTCGCAGGGAATTCTAAAGCTTACAACTTTCATATCCAATATTAAATTGCATTACAAAAATATAAACATTTTGGTAATATATTATGTAATACAAACCCTTATCCTATTATCATCCCGAACAGTACTCTGCTTGCTATCGTGGATATGGAGAACACGAAGATCGCAACTGGCATCGCTATTCCCAGGTCGAACATGAACTGCGCTTTATCATCGCCATGCTCTATTCCGGCTATGAAGCGGATGAGTATAAACGTGAGCATTATTAGATAAATGCCGATTATTAGCACGAAGTGCTCTGGTGATATGCTCATTTCTGCGAATTTTGGCATCATCGGCAGGAACTTTTTGCTCTCGCTGGGTAAAGTGGGCATTTCTCTCATTATGTTTACCAGCAGCTTTGCTATGACTTCGGATAGCGCGAGAGTGACCCCTCCTATAAACGGGGCGAAGACCATTGCTGTAGTCCGCATCATATTTGTCATCGTGTAGAGGGTGCGCTTTATGCTGTCTTCCACTGCCTGGAGTTCTTTCAGGTGGTCTGCCAGCTTTACGAGCGCATTGCCTGCGGCTTCATTGCTTTTCTGCACGCTTTCCACGAAAAGCTTCATAGTGGCGAGAATTCGATCCGAGTATACCTCTTTGAGTGCTCCGTATTCTTCGTCGAAGAGGGCTTCCTTCATAGTGGTGCGCATAGTGATGAAGTTGTAGGAGATAGCTGAAAAGACGGAAGAAATTTCGGAGCCCTCCATTGTCTCCGCGGTATAGGCGAAGGCTTCTTCTGCGGATTTGCCTTCGGATATTCTTTTTCCCAGTATATACAGTGCATCTGCGAATTCCATTTCCATCTTTCTTATTCTGTCTCTGATTTTTTTATAAGGCAGGTAAACGCCTGTGCAGTAAATCGATATCGAGAGTGCGATGCCCCAGATGAGGGGTAAGGTTGCGGGGATGTAGTTGTTCAGGTCTTCGAGTATAAAGGCAGCGAGGGAGTGCAGCGAGGTACTCGACATGAAATAGGACTTAATACCCTGATCTGTGAGTGCGAGGAAGAGGAATCCGGGCAGCGCGATAATTGTGCCTGCTGCTACTGCTATTAAGACTATTACATATCTGTGCTTTTTGCCAGGGATTTCTGCATGTTCATGCGGTATCTGTGGAGGGGTAAATGCAGCAGGTCTTTTCAGTAGAATCGAGTAAGCGTAGGTGAAGGTAATCACAGGAAGGAGTATATTATATATCAGTGCGAGTTCGAGTGTGCTTATCTTATAGCCGATTACACTTGCTGCCGGGAGCATTGCCACAAGTGCAAGTGGAATCATCACTCCAATGGAGTAGAGTACAGTGGTTGGAGCGTGGAGCCTGCTGGCGAAATCGTCCATTATGTTTTTTGTGCCTTCCAGCACTACATCCAGAGCGCGGTTAAGAGTTATAATGCGCTGGGCCTCATCCGGCTCGCCCAGTGAGCTTCTAATAAGGTGTATGGATCTTTTGAAGTGGCTGCTCCACTCTCCCCACTGGCTTGCGAAGCTTGTAATTCCATCATCAATGTTGCTGTAAACTTTGAACTGCATATCCCACATCAGCTTGCGCAGATCTTTTGCCAGCGGTCGATTCGAGTTCTCGGCTGCAAATTTTATGGAGCGCTCGATGTTTGAAACCAGCTTCATATTCATAACCAGGTACGAGAGTACCTCGGGGGCATCGCCGAGAGAGTGCGTCCTCAGATATCTTGCATACAGCACAGGATACTGGCGCATATAATGGAATATCAGCAATGGAATCGCTGCGGTTGAAGTTATTATTAGAATTAAAGTTGAAGATGGTACACTCCTGAAACCATAGCCGTTCAGTATTAGTACATCTGGGATAAGGAGAATTATCAGGGCAGAAGCGGATAGGAGATAAGCAAGAGCTTGAACTTCGTATGGCTCGATGTCGATACCGGTGAAGTCCAGGGAGTGTAGAAACTCTTTACTACCTTTTCTCTCGATTTTTATTTTATCACCGATCAGAAAATTTAATGCGCGTGCTGAATTTTTGCAGGCTCTGGCATACCAGTTTGACTTTGACTCAAACATCGCTACACCTTTTGATAGTTAACAGCAAAATCTTTGAACCAATCCATCCAGCGTTTTTCCATTTGATGGAGATCAAGCACTCTCTTTTGCTGATATTCGTCTACAAGCACCCAGAACATGTTATTCGCTTTCCCAGCTGCCTCTGCTCCAAGTAGCTCTGGTTTATTTAGCTTCTGACTGTAATCCACCTGTGCCTGCTTAATTTTCTCCCGCAGGGCTACGTTCTCAAGCGCCTCTTCCATTTTGATGCCCCACTTGGCAGCAATGCTCTTTATCGATTCAGAGCGACCCATGTCCAGAAGCTGTTTTGGCACAAGCACGTCATCCTCTGAGCAAAACTCCATCAGGTCAGCGAAAATGCTACTTGAATTCGGAGTTGTGTCCTCCTTCAAAACCTCGGATATTTGCTTTATTCTCCGCTTCCTCGAAACCCCGCCGCCCGGTCTGATCGGTGTGCAGACCACAATTACATCGGTTGCCCTGAAGGAAGAAGGAGGTACTTCTAAATCATATACCACTCTGTCGTAGACCTCTCTGGATGTGGAGCCATGTATCGTGCCCATTACCGAGTTGCCAGCAGCCCCAATCCTCATAGCTTCATAAAGCACCTTTGCTTCTTTACCTCTGACCTCTCCCATAACCAGAACGGATTCGCCCAGGCGCAAAGCAGCTCGGAGCGCCTCCTCCGGCTCCATCTCAGAAGGCGAGCCGACCACCGCAGAGCGTGTGGTAAGCCCCTGAACCTTCCAGCCCATGGCCTGAAGTCTGGTGATAGGAAGCTCATGAGTGTCCTCAATGGTGATTATCCTGAATTTTTGAGGTATCTCAAGCATCAGCGCGCTGAGGAGAGACGTTTTCCCGGCACCCCGGCTGCCTGTGACCAGGATTGATGCCTGTCCATCCACCAGGAAGCTAAGCAACCCGGCGGCGTATGAGCTGAGGGTATTATTCGCGATCAAATGCAGCAACGTCCAGGGCTCTGATCTGTGCCTGCGAAATGCATAGGCAAGTCCATTTGAGCTGAGCGGCGAGCCAATCGCAGTTACGCGTGCATGATACCCCTTCAGGTCGGTATCCAGTACAGGATTTGCTTCCGAGAAAGGCCTTCCGCTCAGGGAACGCAATCGAGAGATCAGAGATCCAACGTCATCCTCTGAGAGAAATATGTTGGTGCTGCATTCTTCGCCCTGTACGAGCAGGTGAACAGGATTGTCCGTAACAGGAGCGTTGACGTATATATCCTGCACGCTCTGGTCGAGGAGAAGGTCTTCGAGAATTCCGAAGCCAGCAGTGTACTTGGCAAATAAATCAGCAAGGGAATTAATTTCTTCCGAGGTGAGGTTCAGTCCTCTTTCTTTTGCCAGCAGAGATATAATTTCCCTGCCTTTTTCAACCAGGAAATCTCGAGTGCGGTAATGATCTGAAAACCTTGGCGTTATTGGCCTGTGGCGAATCAGCTTCGCCCTGGCGTCAAGCAGAATCTGAAGCTCTTCAGCCGGCAAATTGTACTCCATAGGCAGGACAAAATAAACATTCTCGGGTTTCTCAGCAAGGCTGTAGATAGCAACCTGAACCGGCCTTCTTCCATGCGTTCTAATTTCATAGCTTCTCAGCAGTGTAGCTCCACGGGGAGGCTCAAGATTCAGTCTGGTGGTTGAGAACCCGGGTCTGGTGTAGGGATGGATGTCGCGTTCGTAGTCAAATTTTTCTCTTATTATCGAGAGCACAGGATTTTTTAAGATTAAATTGATAATTCCCTGAAGTTCACATTCACTGCATTTTTTCTCCGCCATTTTGAGTTTAACGCACGCTATAGCCGGATCAGAGAATTCGATGATTTTCTTCAAATCGCAGCTATCACATTCTATTTTGGCTGGAGCTGGTTTGAGTTCTTCTATCAAGCCTTGCAGCTTTGCCAGTTCCTTCAGCAGTTCAAGGGCCTCATCGCGGTACTCCCTTTCATATTGCTTTGCAAGTATCAGGCAATCAGCCTGGAATTCGACCTGCAATATCTGAAGCACATTTTTTCTGCACCTTGTATTTCGCATGCTGCTGCTTTCGGCACAGCGCTCGCAGTGTATTGTGGTGTAGCACTGATCGTTTTTGACTCGAACCGAATACTGGCATTTTGACTCAAGCTCATTTTTTTGCAGTAAGTTTCTTATTCTTTGGTGGAATCTATTCAATATATTGCCATCCATATGCCACATTTTTGCACAAACTTGAAATACAAGTATATGCAATAAAGCTTTCGATCTTGAGCAAAAAGAAGAGGTATATCCTGGGAAGGCGCGATCCCGCAGCCAGTGGAATTTTGAGTATCGGTAGATATCTTGCAATCGACGGCTCTCTGGGTGCAGAAGTCCACTTCGATGCCCTGCGACCACACGTAGTGCTGATTTGCGGCAAAAGAGGATATGGCAAATCATACTCGCTTGGCGTAATTGTTGAAGAACTCGCATCGCTCGAAGATGAGGTCAAAAATAATCTTGCATCTCTCATAATCGACACACTCGGGATATTCTGGACACTGGGGATTGAAAATTCGAGAGAAGCTGATTTACTGAGCAGCTGGAATTACGAGCCAAAAAAATATGCTGCTGAGATTTTTGTCCCGGGTGCCTTCTTCGAGGAATTCCGGAAAAGAGGAATCGAATGCAGATCCTTTACTATAAAAACCAGCAGCCTGGATGCATTCGACTGGTGCTCAATGCTCAATATATCACCTGTAGAGCCACTTGGAGTTTTGATGGTCAGAGCTATTCAGGAGCTAAAGAAAGAAGGAAATCCGTTCTCCATCGGAGATATAACATCGAAAATAACCAGGGATAAGAGGGCTGCTCCAAATGTCAAAGACGCAGCGGAGAACTACCTGCTGGCTGTTGAAGGCTGGGGGATTTTCGATAAACACGGCACACCGGTTGACGAATTCATCCAGCGAGGCAGAACAAGCATCCTCGAACTGAGCTGCTATGGACATGCATTGAATATCAAGAGCGCAATACTGGCGGCAGTTGCCCGGCAGATCTTTGACGAGCGCGTAAAAGCAAGGAGGCTTGCCGAAATGAAAAAAACTCGCTCACAGGAAGAGATCCCAATGGTCTGGCTCTTCATCGACGAAGCCCACATCTTTTTGCCAAGAGATGGAGAAACACTTGCATCAGGAGTACTCATAAACGAGTGGCTCAGACTGGGCAGGCAGCCAGGACTGAGCTTCATCATGGCAACGCAGAACCTTGCCTCGCTGCATCGAGAAGCAATTTCCCAGTGCGACTTATTAATCTGCCATCGCCTGACAGCGCAGGAAGACATAAAGGCACTGAGCGAGGTCAGACCTGCATATATGCGGGAAGGAATAGATGACTGCATGCAAAAAATAGGCAGAGAAAAAGGCGCAGCGCTCCTGCTCGACGACACCACGGAAACAATGCACATCGTGAAAATCAGACCAAGAAAAAGCTGGCACGGCGGCGGCGAGCCGAGCGCGCTTGAGATTTGAACGCCATAAATGTGATATCCATGAACACGCCAAAAATTGATAATGCCCGGGAAGGGTTTCTTATGCAATATCCAAGTGTTCTGAGACGTTTTTTAGTCTCATTATCAGCGGCAATCCTTTTTGCAATAGTTTTAGCCGGTACGGTGTCGGCAGGCAGCGGCAGCACACCGATTTTAATTGTGGAAGATTTTCCTCAAATTGAGATTTACTTTAATCAAGAAATAGAATTCCAGGTAACTCTTACCAATACAGGCATGAAATACGCAGATGCAATGCTCTGGTTTAGAGATTTGCCGGAAGGAATCGAAATAATTGATAATGGTGGATCCAAGTTCGTGGACTTCGGTAAAGCTGTAGTCTACACTGTGAAAATGAAAGCAAATCAGACAGCAAAAGCTGGAACTTATTACGCACAAATCTGCGGGGACTCAAGAGATGCGCAGCGCAACTGGCATACGTTCACGATCAAAGTGATTAGCTCTCCCATTGATACCTTGATATTGAAAGAGCAGACGACGCAGATGAAAAGCGCTCCCGGTTTCGAAGCAGCAGCTATTATAACTGTTATACTTGGAATCAGCATTTTGAGAAAGAAGCGCTAAATTGTCAGACGCCTAAATAGTTGGCGATAAGTGCTCTTAAAATGTAATTTCCCTGCCAATAATTACCTGCTCCACATTGAGCCTCGGATGCGCCTCTATATATTGCAAAATAGTTCTCATAGTCAGCTCGAACTCACGCTCAGTGCTTTTTCCAAAATAGCTGAATTCAAGATAAGCGCCATGATTACCGATCAGCCCTGCGTTGACGAAGTAGAAATCTTTTGCACCTCTAGAAATCTTCTCGCAATATAGCTTTATCTCAGAAATCGCAATTTTTGTGGAACTTATTTTGATTATTATTCTGTTTAGTGTTTGTGAGGAAATTTTTTTACTGGCTATATCAGGCGGCTCTTTCGCGGCTCTCCTTATTATAACTTTATCTCCTTCTCTGGCTTCAAAGAAGAGCTCAAGATTGTCAGTAATCCTGCCGAAGTGGTTCACCGCGGAGCATGGCTGTGAAGTACCGTAGAAAATGCAAATCGCAGAGCCTGGCGGCCAGTAGGATAGGTCTCCTCTTTCAGATTTTTCCGATGGGTTTTCATAGTCAAGCTTCAGAGGTACTTCGAAGTAGACTTCTTCATTCCACAGGTTTACTTCGCCATTAATAGAGAGCTTTTCAAAGATTGCTTTAGCAGTGACTGGATTTCTGTCATCGATTCGAGCCCTTGCCTTTCCTCTGCCAGCTATCTCGATTTCTATCTCCATCTTCTCACTAATGTTAGTTATTCTCTCACCAGCAAGAATATTATCTTTTACTAATTGTTGATTTTCTTAATTTAATTTTTAAAAAAACTAATTTAAAGCATGCTTATGCTATTACTAATGGGGCTGTGCAATCCACCCTTGATAAAATGGCTTTGCGTGGGACAGTCAGGCAGGGGTGATAAAGCCAGTCGTTCCGTCGTTAGCATCTCTTTCAATTTGCGTTATATTTTCGTATTCGCTATCGCAGACGTACCAGTGTATTTCGTTTTCGAAGATAAACTTTGCATCTTCGAGTTTTGCACTCTTTCAATGCTCAGGAAGGGAAAGCTTGCCAGAAACCTGCTTGCCGAGGCAAAAACACTGGGAGCAAACTGCATCGTAGTTGCCTGCCCGTTATGCCACATGATGCTGTCAATCAGCAGCCTATTTGAATTTCATAATAGAAATTTTTTAATGCTATTCTGAGTCGGAACTCAGGGATGAATTTGTTATTCGCAGATTAATTCCGAAAGTCTCATGTATCACATTATTGGTATATACATGCGTTAAAGGATAGAAGGATGTAGCTATGACTATAACTCTGACCATTGAAAAAAATGAGTTTCTCGATGAGATCATCAAGCTGGGTGGCGAGTCGATTTTAACTTGCTTTCAATGCGGCACCTGTACTGGTTCCTGTCCTTCCGGCAGACTGGCGGCGCTGCGGATAAGAAAGGAGTTCAGAAAGGCGAAGCTTGGTTTAAAGAAAGATGTCATAAGCGGGGATGATATCTGGCAGTGCACAACATGTCAGACTTGCCTGGAGCGCTGTCCTCAGGGAGTTGAGACCACTGAGATTATTATGGCGATCAGAAATATAGCGGTGAAAGAGGGATTTATGGCTGAGGCGCATCGCAGGGCTGCTGGTTTTCTTGTTAAATCAGGTCACCTTGTTCCGATTGATGATAAGTGGAAAAAGGAACGCGTTGCTCTGGGATTGAGTGAAATGCCTCCCATGGCTCAGGCTAACAAGCCTGCCCAGGATGCTGTGCGCAAGATCATGGAAGAAACAGGTTTCATAAAGATGCTGGAAAAGAAGGGGTGAAAAAATGGCAACTGCATATGGCTTATTCCTAGGATGCGTGGCGCCAAATCGCTACCCCGGGATAGAGAGTTCTACCCGCGAGGTGATGAAAGTTTTGGGTGTTTCTATTAAAGATCTTGAGGGTGCATCTTGCTGCCCTGCACCCGGTGTTACAAGGTCTTTCAACCAGATTGCCTGGCTTGCAATAGGGGCTCGCAATATTGCAATTGCAGAATCAATGGGCGTTGATATTATTACGATCTGCAATGGCTGTTTTGGCTCGCTTGCAGAAGTCGATCACAAGCTTAAGGAAGATGAGAAGCTGAAAGCTGCTGTCAATAAGGTGCTCTCAAAAGTTGGTTTGAGCTATAAGGGCACTTCGAAGGTCAGGCACTTTGCAGAGTTTTTATATCGAGATATTGGACTTGAGAAGATTGCTGATAAAGTGGTTCGTCCTGTCGATCTGAAGGTTGCAGTTCACTATGGCTGTCACTTTTTAAAACCGTCGAAGTTAAAGCACATCGACGATCCGGAGACGCCTCATATACTGGACGACCTGGTAGAGGTCACCGGTGCGAAAAGCATTGACTACGTCGATAAAAATCTGTGCTGCGGCTCAGGAGGAGGAGTAAGGGCCAGGAATCCGGATCTTGCATTGAAAATGACACTCAGCAAGCTCAGGGAAATCAATAAAACCGAGGCGCAAGCGATCATTGACATATGTCCTTTCTGTCATCTGCAGTATGATAGAGGGCAGGTAGATGTCAAGGCAAAGTTTAACGAGGTCTATACTTATCCTGTTATCCATCTGTCGCAGCTTTACGGCGTTGCATTTGGCATCGATCTGAAGAAGCTCGGGCTTGACAAACAGGAGATACCGGCGCTGCATATCTTCAACGGGCAAAAGCCGAAGTAGATTTTAATTTTTTCTCTCTTTTTTGCCATTCATTACCCAGTTCGGCAGGCCTGAATATCTTTGTTTTAGGACTCTGGCTTATTTCTGGCTGGATTTAAAACCAGTAGTTTTTTCTTTTAGAACGAAATCAATATCAGTTGGTCTTATTAAAAAGGCTGATGGTTATGCAGATCTCAAGAGCAAGATGTTCCGATTGCGGCGCATTGCTTCGCGCTTATCCTCACTGGAATGGCTACTTAGGGTGTCTCAATCAGAAATGCCCCAATAATTTGCAGAACATTAAAAAAATTGGGATGCTGGACAGAACTTTTCAAAAGACCCTGTTTATTTAGCGAGAAAGTCATCCTTTTTTTCTTCTGCTGAAGAGAGCGAAAAAGGTTTATACAATCATGGCAGCTATATTAGCTGCATCTTTATGATGCTTTGCAGCCAGGATTAAGGTCATTATTAATCCTTATAAAAAATGAAAAACTATAAAACCAAAGGAGTGATAATATGGGAAATATCCGTCCGACATACATTAAAAGTCTTGCGGACGAGCTATTGCGAGAGTATCCTGATGCCTTCTCCACTGACTTCGAAGCAAACAAGGCAAAAGTTGCCGAGCTGACAGACATCGAAGGTAAGATGCTACGTAACCGTGTTGCAGGATTTGTAACTCGCAAGGTAAAAGTCGCAGCCAGAAAAAAAAGGTGAGGGAAGATTATGTTTGAAGGGGTTATTCCAGCACTCGTGACGCCTTTTACGAAGGACAATAAGGTTGACGAGGCTGGATTGAAGAAAAATATTGAATTTACGGTTAAGGGAGGAGTCACGGCCGTAGTGCCGTGCGGTACAACTGGAGAGTCACCAACTCTAACTCATGAAGAGCACAGGCGGGTAATTGATATCACAGTAAAAGCAGCAAAAGCCTTAAAGGTACCTGTGATAGCCGGAACCGGCTCCAACAGCACCGCGGAAGCGATTGAACTGACGAGATACGCAGATAAAGCAGGAGCCGATGGATGCCTTGTGATCACGCCGTATTATAACAAGCCAAATGTATCAGGACTTGAGATGCACTATCGAGAGCTGTCAAAGGTAACTGATCTGCCGATAATATTATACAACGTGCCTGGTAGAACAGGCAGAAACGTAACTCCGGCTGAAGTTGCGAAGCTGGCGAAAGAAGGAATCGTACACGGAGTAAAGGAAGCAAGTGGCGATATCTCCCAGATTTCGGATGTCATAAGATTAACCAGGGATATAAAGGGCTTCTCGATTCTCTCAGGCGATGACAAGCTAACACTGCCGATTCTGGCACTCGGAGGTCATGGGGTTATCTCCGTTGTAGCAAATCTGGTGCCGGATTATATGTCTGCGATGTATGAGGCATTCAAGAAGGGCGATCTAAAGAAAGCTCAGGATATCCACTTCAGGCTCACTCCGCTATTCAAAGACATGTTCATCGAGACAAATCCAATTCCAATTAAAACAGCAATGAACTGGAAAGGCCTAGCCGCAGGAAGTGCCCGTCTACCTTTAGGTCCGCTGAGCAAGGATAACGAGAACACACTGAGGAAGACTGTCGAGGCACTGGGTGAATACCGTGATTAGAGTCGCGGTAACAGGTGCCGCCGGGAGAATGGGAACTCTAATCATAGACAACGTTTTGAAGAACAGCGACATGAAGCTGGTGGGTGCATTCGACATAAAAAATATCGGCAAATCAGTGGGCGATGTAAAAATCACAGACGCGAAAAATTTCGATAGCGCTTTGAAGGAAATGAAGCCCGACGTGCTCATCGATTTCACCGCAACGGCTGCAGCGGTAGAAAATGTGAAAATTGCAGCTAAAAATAAGGTCAACCTTGTGGTGGGCACCACCGGCTTCACAGACGCACAGAGAAAGGAGATGGAGCAGGCGATCGGCAAAAATGTGGCGGCAGTGATCTCCTCGAACTTCTCGGTCGGAGTTAATGTCTTCTGGAAGATCCTGGAGTTCTCAACAGGATATTTAAAGGACTTCGATATCGAGATTCTTGAGGCACATCATAAATTCAAAAAAGATGCCCCCAGCGGCACCGCGAAGACCAGCGCCGAGGTAATTTTAAAAACACTTAAAAAAGACCTTGCGCTGACCTACGGCAGAGAAGGACTGAAAGAGCGCGGAGCAGAGATCGGCATACATGCGATCAGAGGCGGCGACATCGTGGGAGAGCACACCGTGCTGTACGCTGGCGACGGCGAGCGCATCGAAATTACCCATCGAGCGCACTCGAGACAGGCATTCGCAGGCGGCGCAATCAGAGCCGCGAAGTGGGTGGTTAAAGCCGGGAAGGGCCTGCACAGCTATGCCGAGGTGCTCGGGCTGTAAAGGAGAAATCTCTCCCTCAACTTTTTTTTATCTACTGATCTACTAATTTTTCTCTTTTAACCTTTCATCCTTGATATTTATCATGAAGTTATGTTTCAAAAGAAGAAACCTTGGTTTCTCCTTTGCTGATCATTTTCAAAAGATTTATAATCAATATGTGCTCACTATTTTGAATCATCAAAGATCGGAGGAATTCAAAACATGGTAGCAAAAGTAGATAATGATGCTTGCGTTGGATGCGGAACCTGCAAGGACGAGTGCCCGAGCGGTGCGATAGCGATTAACAACGATAAGGCAGTTGTTGATGCAGGTGCCTGCGTTGACTGCGGTACATGCGTTGAGGCCTGCCCATCAAGTGCAATTAAAGTGGAATAAGCAAGAGTAGCAATAAAGTTCATATACTCCATCTTCCTTTTTTATCTCCTAGGTTTTGACAATGGTAAAGGTAAAGGTAGCAGTTTCAGGGGCCACTGGAAATGTTGGCCAGCGGATTATCCAGCTACTCGCAGACCATCCGTGGTTTGAGCTGGCTGCGATTACCGCTTCTGATCGGAGTGTTGGCAAGAAGTACAGGGACGCGGCGAACTGGAGGCTAAATGCGGATATACCTGAGAACGTAAGGAATATGGTGGTTTTGCCGACTGAGCCTAAGAGCATCGATGACAGCGTGAAACTGGTGTTCTCAGCTCTGCCCGCAGATACCGCAAAAGTGGTTGAACCGAAGTTTGCAGAAGCAGGTTTCACTGTTTCGAGCAATGCAAGCTCATATCGTATGGAAAAAGACGTGCCTCTTATCATCCCCGAGGTAAACGCAGATCACCTTGCGCTTCTTGACGTGCAGAAGGAAAAACGGATGTGGGAAGGGGCGATTTTAACAGATCCAAATTGCACCACGATCCAGATGGTGATCTCTTTGAAGCCGCTTATGCAGTTTGGAATCAAAAGAGTGCACATGGCATCGATGCAGGCTGTGAGCGGAGCGGGCTATGATGGTGTTGCCTCGATGGCCATCATTGATAACCTGATTCCCTATATTGCGAAGGAAGAGGAAAAAGTTGAGATAGAGCCACTGAAGCTGCTGGGCACTTTCAATGGTAAAGAAGTGGAATTCGCAAAGTTCAGCATAACCGCTAGCTGCCATCGCGTGGCGGTTCTAGATGGTCATACCGAGGCTATCTGGGTTGAGATGGAGCAGGAGCCAGGTGTAGAAGATGTAATACGGGCTTTCCGTAGCTTCAAGTCTGACTTGGATCTGCCGAGCTCTCCTGAGCAATTGATTCAGGTTAGAATGGAGCCTGATCGTCCTCAGCCGCGCATGGATAGAGATGCTGGTAGTGGAATGACTGTCAGCGTTGGCAGGGTGCGTAAGAGCGATCGAGGTATCAAGTATATCTGTCTGGGGCATAATACCATAAGGGGTGCTGCAGGCGCCGCGCTGCTTAACGGGGAGCTGCTGGTTAAAGAAAAAAGATTATAATATTACTGTTGAGACCTTGGGCGCCCGTCTTACAAAAAAGACAGTTAAGGGGATGGAGGGGGATGTAAGGCGAGCCCTTTGGTCTCTTTTATAACATATAAGCTCCCAGGTTTTTAATTCTTTCGATAATTGTCGAAATATTAATCGTTTATGGTCGATATTATACCAGTTGTTTCATCTCGCGAATCTCCAGAAGATGCGAGATTGCCCGGCTCTGGATCTTTATATCACTCTCAAGAACTGCTGCAAGAGGATTATGCCCTCCGATTACCGCTATGCCTATATGATCTCTACCTACAGGAACATCGAGCACAGATGTGTTCGGCTCGCCAACCGCGAGAACTCCCACGAAGTTCGATTCCATTAGGTCTTCAAGGATACCCTCCACATCGTCATGCGCAGACATCGGCACCTCTCTAAAGTTTGCAAGGATCTTGCCAGAGCCAGTTGTAATCACCTGCAGCACAGAAGTCAGATTTTTCGATGTTAATACTTCAAGAGGATCGATGGTTGTGCTGACATACATAATAAGATCCGTAAATCTAACAGGCTGCCGGTCGCGCACCTGCACTATACCGCCGCACTTCGGCTTTGAAGGTATCCCGGCTTTCAGCAGCACGCCATCCACCGTAATGCTGCAAATTGTAACAATCCCCGCACTTCCCTTCTCGATTAACACATTACCGGTGCTCTCCCCCTCCTCAATTATTTTGATGAGTGGAGATACCGAAATGCCACTGTACATTACCTGAGAAAAAATGTCAAGCACCTTATCCAGATCTTTTTTATCCACTAACGAAACATTCACTATAACTTTGCCCTTCTTGGTCGAAGGATCAAAAGTCACACCATGGATTAGCTCTTCAATTCGGGAGATCGTAAATATTATATTCGAAGTGCCCATATCATATCAGTGGAAAAACCATATTGTGGTTTTGGTATATAAAATAGAACGTAGGGTGATGGAATATGGGTAATGTAGTGGATATTATAAAGGAGATTTTCACCACTGCCGGTTACGATGTCAGCCAGCTTGAGAAGGACTTTGATTTAACCGCCAGAAAAGGGAAAGCCGCTGTTCTGATCAAATACCTGGAAAAACCTGAGAAAAAAGCAGTAAGCGACCTTGCGAAGCTATCAAGGGGAAGCAGATTGCTTCTGATAGCCACATCAGACATCGATGCAGAGACCAAAAATTTTGCCACCAACAGCGGAGTCAGCGTCTGGGATCGCACGGAACTTGAGATGCAAATCGGAAAGGCAATACTCGCAGACGTCGAAGGAGGAACCCCCGAGATCGACATAGCTACAGGCGAGAGCACAACTCTCAGCATAATCTCACAGCCCGTGAAAATCAGCAGACAGCAGGCAATGGCAGCCGGAAAGCGCGACATGGGAATGGCAGACGAAGCAGTACTGAGGTTCGTGCCATTCTACACATTCGACTACACTTTCGACCTGTCCAAGCACCTCAAGCAGCAGGGCGACGATTTAAAAGGCAGCGGCTCGGGCTGCGTCAACGCTCTCAACGGACGAATAGAAATCGCACCGCTAACAGCACTCGCAGACAGCATAAGCACCACCGAAACTGGCTATGCCATAGACGAACCCGCTTTTCCCAAAGACGATATCACCGCCAAAGTCCTGGAAGAAATCTGCAAGCACCACTCAAAAGATCTGAAGAGCAAAGCACAGCAGGGAGAGTCAGTCATCATAGAGCACAAAGTGATCAAACCACAGCCCAAAGACATCGAGCTCAAAATGAACATGGCATACGTACCCTTCTGGGAAGTCAAAAGCAAAAAAGGCAGCTTCGAGATGAACGCATATAACGGCAAAGTAAGCGAGGCACCGATCGACAATGATGCGGAGTTCGTGTGAAAATAAATGGGATATGTCGAAATTTAACTCTTCTTCTTTTTTCTTAAATTAAACCGTAAAATCAGCAAATTGCCATCCGGTGTCATGGCAGGATTGCAATTTCCGACAATCGACAAATACTTTCAATTTTTAACTCTCGAACAATTGAGCAAAGGCAGAGAAGAAGTTGTTAGGCTTCCAGAAATTATGCGAGATGCCATCAGCCCGGTGCGGATACAGTACCTGCAATTCTGGCGGGTTTTTTGGGGAAGTATGCGGCTCCAACTGGTACACCAAGTGCAGTGATTGCAAACAAGGAACAATATGGTTGCCAGGCGCCTGTCCGTCTGCCAACGAGTGCTTCTACAGCTCTTTCTGGAAGTGCTGCAACATAGGCGACCAAAACGGCGATGGCACCGATGACGGCACGTGTGTATCATGCGACGGCACACAGGGAGAGACAATCTGCTGCGCCATAGAAAGCACGATAAACATGCACTGCTGCAAGTCCACTGAAATATGCCTGGACATCGTGGACTGCTAAATTACATAATCTATTTTATCATAATTCATATTATGTAATGGAAAAGTTTATAAGTTCTCTTTATCAAATAAAAAATCATGCCCGCTGAGTTTGTTAATAGGGAAAAGGAGTTGTCATTCCTCAACGAGCGATACAATTCGAGTAATGCTGAGATGATAATAGTTTATGGAAGAAGACGCGTGGGCAAAACTGAGCTGATAAAGCAATTTTCCAGAAGCAAAAACGTGCTATATTTTTTGGGGGAGCTACAGAATGAGGATCAGCTTGTGGCAACATATTCTCAAATAGCAGGAACCATTTTACAGGATAGCTTTCTTACAGAGAATCCGATTAAAAGCTGGCGGGCTTTTTTCGACTATCTCCAGAGATATTTCGAAAAAGATAAGATGGTGCTGGTTTTTGATGAGCTGCCATTGATTTCAAAAAAAAATAAGGGTTTTCTTTCGCTGCTTCAGAGCCGCTGGGACGAGAAATGGAAAAAAATGAATTTAAAGCTGATTTTATGCGGCTCGAGTATTTCGATGATGGAGAAAATTGCCCTTTCATATGCAAGCCCCCTCTACGGCAGAAGAACCGGTCAGATACATCTGCAGCCGCTGGATTTCTATAGCTTCTGCAAATTTTTTGAAAAATATTCGATTGAAGATAAGATCAGGGCATATGCCATTCTCGGCGGAGTACCAAGATATGCTGAGGAATTTGATCAAAACTCAGGCCTCATGCAAAACATCGAGAAAAAGATGTTCGACAGTGATTCTTTCCTTTACAGGGAGGCAAAATTTCTTCTAATGGAAGAGCTAAAAGACTACACCAATTACTTCGCAATTCTAAAAGCGATAGCGTACAATAAAAACTCTTTCAATGAGATCTCCAATTTTTCAGGAGTATCTGCTACAAAGCTCAGTGCCTATCTTTCGAGATTGATTGATCTTGGAATTGTGGAGCGAGAGGTACCGGTTACCATTAAGAAGGAAAAAACGGTTCGCACCGGAAACTACAAAATCGGTGATTATTTCTTCAGATTCTGGTTCAAGTACGTCTATCCGAATATGTCCCTGATAGAGATCGGCAAACCATCCATTGTAATCGAGTTTGTGAGAAAGGACCTCGATAACTACGTCAGTCGCGCATTTGAGGATATAACAAAGAATTTTCTGATGAATCTATCGTTTGATAAAAAAATCGGCTTCTTCAACAAATGGGGGAGATGGTGGCACAAAGACAGGGAAATAGACGTCGTGGCTTTAAACGAAGCTACGAGAGAAATAATGTTCTGCGAGTGCAAGTGGAAAGAACAAGTCAGTACCAGGAAAATTCTGGAGGAATTGAAAGAAAAAGCGGAATTCGTAGACTGGCATGCTGCCAAAAGAAAAGAATATTACGCAATATTTGCCAGGCGCTTCAAGGAAAGGGTAAAAGAGCCGAATTTGATGCTGTTTGATTTGAAGGATTTAGAACGAATCCATTCATACTGATAACGGAACGACATCTTTGCCAGGCTGTTGTATCTCAAACATTGCTATCTCACAAATTACCTATTTCTTCGATGACAATCCTTTTGCTATGCCGCAGGGAAAAAGAATGATATACTAATAATATATCTCATTTAGAAAGCAATGAAAGAACTAAAAGTCCTCCTACTCGGCTCGCCGGCAGTGCAGCGCGACTTCGACTTCAGCTCGAAAATCCCGAACCTCGGGATAGCCTCAGTTGCGGGAAATATCAACGACATATGCGACGTTAAAATTGCGGATCTCGTAGTCTTAAAACCGGAAGAAGTGCAGCGCTTTTTAATCAGAACTCTTAAGCGGTTACAGCCAGATCTCGTTGGCTTCTCGTGCATGAGCTTTCAGTACACGCGTGCTGTTGAGCTTGCGAGAGCTGTGAAGCAGCAGAGCGATGCCAAAACGGTTTTTGGGGGATACCATCCAACGCTTATGTATGAGGAAATAGCAGGCAGTGAAGATAGCGAAGTTGTTGATTTCATTGTCCGCGGAGAGGGAGAGAAAACATTCAGAGAACTCATCGAGGCAATGCAGCAGAATCTGAGTTATAAAGACATTAATGGGCTTTCATATAAAGAAAAAGGCAAATTCGAACATAACGCATCGAGAGAGCTGTCAGATTTGAGTGAAATCAGACTGCCAGATCGAAGTGTCAGAATACTCACAGAGGGCTTTCACGCTTTTGGTGAGCGAATAGATGCTGTCGAAACAAGCCGCGGGTGTGTGCAGGGATGCAAGTTCTGCAGCATAGACAGGATGTACGGCAGGAGCTTCAGAAAATACAGCCTCAACAGGGTGATCGAGGACATAAGGAATGTGAGGAAACATGGCTTCAAGTCCATCGTTTTCTCGGACGACAACATCACCCTCGATGTTAAACGCTTAATGGCTCTCTGCGATTCAATAATCGACTCAGGACTGGACGACCTGCAATACAATACCCAGGCCAGTGCTAGAGGCATAGCCCTTGATGAAAAACTTGCTCAAAAGCTGGCTGAGGCCGGGTTCAAATTTATCTTCCTCGGTATAGAGAACGTTTTGAAGCGCAACCTGGAGTTCTTCAACAAGGGCAACCTTTCGGACGATGCGTCGAAAGCGGTGAAGCTGCTGCGCGACAGCGGCATAATAGTGGCAGGAGGCTTCATAATCGGCAATCCCGACGATACCGAGCAGGATCTCTGGACCAACTACGAGCGAGCAAAGCAGATGAAGGTCGACTTCCCGATATTCTTCATCACAACGCCCTATCCAAAAACCAGATTGCGAGACGAGCTGATCGAGCAGGGAATGGTGGTCAACGCAGATGATTTCTCGACATATAATGGCATAACTGCAAATGTCAGAACAAAATATCTCACACGCGAGGAAATACAGTATATTATGTGGAAAATGGCAGCCGCGTACTACGACCATGAATGGATGAAGTGGAATCTGATGCGCAGGCACCACCCCTATTACTTCTACAAAGAGCTGCTCAAGCTAATGCCAAAGTACATCTCCAGAAGAATCCAGTTTAATCTCGGCTTGAAAACCGAGAGACAGTTCTTCGAAGAAGATGCTAAAACAGGAGAGTTCTACAAAGGGGTGCATTGAAATTAATAGAGTGGCTGTGGTTGAAACAGGCGATCCGTATCAGGGTGCAATAAGAGTACTCGAGCTGCTTGGGGCAAAGAAGTATCTCAAGCCGGAGGAAAACATCCTCGTTAAGCCCAACTATGTTTCCAATCACATGCCCTCAACAGGTGTAACGACAGATCCGCTCACGGTTAAAGCAGTGGTAGAATACCTGCTTGGAAGCGGCATCAAAAACATCGCAGTTGGCGAAGGAGGGATGAGCTGCTACTCCACATTGAAAACATTCAAAAAAGTCGGTTTAACAGATACCCTCAGCGAAGTGAAAATTCCACTCATTGATTTGAATAAAGACGAGCGCGTGAGCGTGAAAATAACCAGTGCAAAAGCTCTCAAGCAGATAGACGTAGCAAGAACCTTTGTTGTAAGCGACGCAATCATCTCGCTGGCGAAGCTCAAGATCCACTCAATGGCTACCGTCACGCTGGGAATGAAGAACATGATGGGAGGCATACTGCCAAAGAGCATTATGCACAGCGATATTCACAGCAAAATAGTCGATTTGAATCGAAGATTTACTCCGCGAATCAGCATCATAGATGGCGTTGTGGGCTGCCAGACAGCAGAGTTAGCGGCAGATCCGGTTTGCTCAAATGCAGTAATATGCGGCGACAATGCGGTAGCAACAGATGCCGTTGGAGCTTATCTCATGGGCTTCGAGCCAGAGGAAGTACAGCATCTGAAGCTTGCGAAAGAAGCCGGACTGGGGGAGATCGATTTGAAGAAGATAAAGATTGTTGGCGATGACATCCAGAAGCTCAGAAAGCATTATCTGAGGTGATCAGCTGTAAATTTTCTGAATATCTTTAAGATCGAATAGAAGCAACTCACTCTCCCTGACTTTCTTCTTGAAGCTTCTGGCGATCTCATCCAGCACTTTATTTCTCTTCAGCTCTCCCTCGAATTCCTTCAGCAAGGCCTTTGATGTCTTGTTGTCGTGGACAAATCTTGCTGCCTTTAAACGTAGTAATCAGGTATCCTTCGCTCCTCAGCCTTCTCCACAAGCTCCGAGGTGTCAAGCTCGATTTTCAATATCAATTTGAGCATGTCGAGCACACGCTTCGCAGCATCGCTATCCGGATGCTCCGGATTATCAGAATCAGGAATTGTCTCGCCGAAGAGGCACACGGCTTCCATCCCGATAAGCTTTGCGAATCCCATTATCAGCGCTGAGTATCCATAGAACTCTCCCTCTTCTCTCTGCGCAACACCAAATTTTTTCATTTCCTCCACCAGTTGCTGATCTGTTGCGGCACAGAAAATTCGCTTGCCTTTTGTGCCGTGACCTGCGAGTACAAACAGCTTTTTAACGCCAAGTTTCTGAAGGATTTCAATCGTTGTCGATGCCGCCAGAAATGGTCCTTGAATTGCATTGGGGTCACCCGGATCGTATTCAGATTGATAGCCTCTTACGACAATTAATCCTTGTGTCTTGGAGGCATAGACTTCTATTCCTGGTAGATATGCTAGCCCTTTTTCCACTCTGACGCCTGTCCCACCGATGGTGCCAAGGTAAGATGTTCCGATGTACTGCACTGCAAAATGTGGAGATCTGATTTCGGCAATCAGCTCACATGGCAGCTTTTTGATAAGGTGCTCAACAGCGATCTTGCCGACTGATCTGAGTCCCTGAGAAGCGGCTATTGCAACTGGATTTTTTAGCGTTGGCTTCGGCGTGAGGTATTTCACCCACATATGAGCTCATCTTCCATATTGCCTCATCAAGCTCTTGAATGCTTCTAATTTATTGATCGAGAAACTTTATTTATAAGCAAATCGTGCAAGCAATAAGGAATAAGAGTAACTTCTTCTGCCAGTCCTGCGTAAACGCCTGCCCGAAAGAAGCTCTGAAACTTACTTTCGGGTTTGATGCAGGTAGAAAGAGTTTTTACGCGCCCTGACCTTTACCACTCTGATAATCGCAAACATAGGATTAATATTGACAAACCGCTCATTAGTGCTATACACCCCCCTTATTATGCAGCATGTTCAGCTTCAACTATCTGCATCTCAGCGATATTTCACTCTGCGTGTTTGCCGGAATTTTAAGCATCATGTTGTTCGAAACGCTCAAGGTGCTCAACGGACGGAAAAAGAACTCTAAGGAATCATAAAGAAGTTAAAGACTGATTTCAATGCTCATATCTGAGCGCATCAACCGGCTTTAGGTTTGCAGCCTGCCGCGCAGGGATTATTCCGGAGATGGCACCGAGGAGTATTGAGAAGCAGATTGCGAATACTACCAGACCTGGAGATATTACAGTGGTCATCCCTTCTGCTCCTCCACCCCCCATCATTCTTAATCCTATGCCGGAAATTGCTGCGGATATAATCGCACCAATAAGCACTCCCATCATCCCTCCAACTGTTCCGAACAGTGCAGACTCTATGAGAAATATTTTAAGCACTTCGCTGTTCGATGCACCCATTGCCTTCAAAATGCCGATCTGTCTGGTTCGTTCCAGTACTGACATAAACATTGTGTTTGCAATTCCAACTGCGCCAACTATCAGACTAACCCCAGCTATCCCTCCAAGGAATATTGTAATGGACTGCGAAACATCGGCAATGCTCTGGAGCAGCTGCTTTGAGGACGTAATCGTAAAATCCTTTGTTCTATCGCTAACGTGTCTGGATATCATCAGTCTTTCCTCGATTGTCTTTAGAATACTGTCAACCTCATCGGTGTTTGCAACTTTAACCGAAATAGAGGTCACCTGGTCTGGGTTAATATCCTCAATGATATTTCTGGCATTAGCAACAGGAATGTAGATGGCTGAGTCATCTCCTCCGAAGCCTCCTGTTTGTTTCAAAATTCCTATAACTGTAAAGCCCTGTCCGGCTATTGTAATAGGCCTGTTAACAGTGAGGGGCTGCTTGAAAACTTCTTTTGCAATTCTATATCCCAGCACAGCGACATTGGAATCGCCCTGGTCGAGAAAGCGCCCGGATTCGAGTTCGGTGGTAACCATGAACTTCCAGACCGATGGATCAACGCCTCTGATGGATAATGAAGTCTCCTGATCAAGATATTTGATCTTTGCTCTTCCAGTAACCATTCCATTTACGAAGAGCACACCTGGCACGGATTTAACAACCTTAACGTCTTTATCAGTGAGATTCGCAGTTGAAGCAGAAAGGCCTCCTTGACCGAAGGGCATGCCACCAGCTGCTCTACTAAAGCCCGGCGAGATAGTTATAAGGTCTGCTCCAATAGTCCTGAGCCGCGTTGAAACACTTTGCTGCAACCCTTCACCGATAGAAATAATTGCGACAACCGCTGCAACTCCTATTATTATGCCGAGAATTGTGAGCCAGCTTCTGAGCTTGCTCTTGCGAACGTGGTTCAGGGACAGCCTGAATATGTCGTAAGTCCTCATTTTTTATCCTGCTTTTGCTGCCTGCGGATAGCCTTCATTATCCTGTCACGCTTCCAGATACCAAGCAGAGCGAGAATGACAGCTATTGCTCCCAGATAAATCATACTGGAATCGTTTGTCTGCGTTCTAGCTGTAATCTGAGCAGTTTGCGGTTGAATAGTGACTTCTCGAGTCAGCGCTTGCCTCTGACCCAGCGTATCTGTGTACTGAATGCCAATTAATAATTTATATGGTCCACGCGGAGAATCGCTGTATTGTCCCCTTGTAAAGTCAGTGAAATTTCTTGAGATCTGGAAGTTTGCAAAGGTGTAGTCACCTGGGTTGAGGTTTCCAATCACAGTCAAAGCACTCCCGCTGACGCTGATGCCCTGCTGCTGTGGAATATGCACCAGTACCGAATAGGCCGGATTTACGCCAACGTTCGCAATTATTAACGAAGTCGTAGTACCGGTTGAGTCCTGCTGGGCAACTTCGAAATCAGTTGTACCACCGATGACTATGCCTGCTCTCGAACTCAGATTTCTCTGGGTTTTATTCATATCTGAATAGCTGATGCTCATCATCAACGAATAAACTCCGGGCGAAGCGCTGGAACTTGCGGCAACTTTAAATGAAATCGGCACGCTCTGGTCTGCGTCTATGAATTTCACATAGCGCTTGTTGTCGGATCCTACGGGCAGGATCGTATCCTTGCTCTCCTGCCATGTGAAGGTAATGTCCTGAATTGGCGACCTGCCTCTGTTTGTGATGGTGAAATTCAGATTTGAAACCTCTCCGGGTCTCAGTATGAGCGGGGAGATCTCGCTTATCTCAATATTCTTCTTGCTTGCAACCTGAATATTAAAGCTTTCAGTAGTTGCACTTGTTTCACCACCGGCCCAGTACTTAACTTTAATTTGACTGATTCCCTCTATTGCATTCACATCCACTCTGACTTTATAGCTCACCAGCGCCTCCCCGCCACCCGCCATGAAGCTGATAGTACTATAGGCATCCTGAGGTCTATCAAGAGAGAAGGGATATTCTGGATCCAGCTGAAGCACGACGTTCTCAGCGGCTTTATCCCCGCGGTTCTTCACCAAAAACCAGAGCTCCACGTAACCCCCTGGTTCGGCTGGATATGGCTCGTATTTCGTATTTGTAACTGTTATTCCGCTTGGCGTGCTTGCTGCCTCAGCGATTTGCATTAATGCGACGATGCCTATTGTGCATACAACGATAGCTATCAACTTTTTTTTGTCCATCAATTTTCACCATCCACAATTTTTCCATCTCTCATTTTGATCAGACGCTTTGCTCTTGTGGCAACCGCCGGATCGTGAGTTACCACAACTATGGTTGTGCCATTGCGATTCAGTTTCTCGAATATATCCAGAATCTCGCCACCGACCTTTGTATCAATGTTTCCCGTGGGTTCATCTGCCAGAATCATTCCAGGATTTGTTGAAAGCGCCCTTGCAATTGCAACTCTCTGACTCTGTCCGCCCGAGAGCTGAGAGGGCAAATGATGGGCTCTGTCCTCAAGCCCAACGATTTGGAGCAGCTCGATAGACTTACTCTCGATATCGTGCTCAGGAAATTCATGGATCCTCATCGGCAGCTGAACGTTTTCAATTGCAGTGAGAGTCGGATAAAGATTAAAAGTTTGAAATACGAAGCCGATTTTCCTTCCTCGAATCTTCGCCAGCTCATTTTCATCTAGCCTGGAAATATCCCGGCTCTCCAGCAGCACCCTTCCCTTTGAAGGCAGATCGAGGCAGCCGATCATGTTCATCGCAGTTGTCTTTCCACTGCCACTGGATCCCATTATAGCTAGAAATTCGCCACCCTCAATCTTCAGATTCATACCCCTAAGTGCAGGAACCTCCACTTCTCCCATACGGTAGATCTTCCACACATCCTCCAGTTTCACTATACTCTGCGACATACTCGTACTCCTCATCTGGGAAAGAATCTCTCGTGAGCCCAGAATTCAGGCCTTGATCTTTGCTCCATCCATCCCATATAATGTGTCTTGCTAACGCTAACTACCTCATATGTATCCAGGTCGACAAGCGCCACGAAGCTTGAGTTATTTGAGGCGAAGGACACAAAAGCAACTTTTTTCGTTCCATTTCCTGTGTTCATATTCATGCCAGAGTTTGGAATGAAACTTTTGAAATCTGAAGTCAGGCTCTCTTTAAATGCATTGCGTGCTGCGCTTTCAGTTCGCTCTTGCTGCTCTTTAGTCAGTTCGAAGCGATGTGTATCGATAAACAACACACGCCCTGCTAAAGGCAATGCAAAGAATATGATTACCAGTATCGCAAATGCCTTCCATTTGTTCATTTTCTTCAAGCTTTCAATGATACTCACGGATTACCCTCCTTTTCTTGGTTGAAAGAGCATAAAAAAGTTATTTGAAAGCAGTTGTGAAAAAATGAAAAAGCTATTTCTTCAGCATTATCAAGTTCCCCATTCCGTGTCTCTTTCGAATAACCAGCTGCCTGCGCTCCAGCCTGTCCAGCAACCTGCTAACCTTGGCTTCGGAAAAACCTGTTTTCAGCACAAGGTCTCGCTGGAGAATTCCTTCTCCGGATTCAACTATTTTAGCAAAAACTATCTTTTCATCTCCATCTAGAATATCTAAAGCGAGTTCTTGAGGCTTGGTTTTTACCTCATCATTTGAAACCTGCTCTGAGACATCGACATCTGTGGTGGGGGTTCTGGTGAAGAGATATACGAATGCCATTCCACCTGCCCAGGCGCAGATAATCAATATCAGCACGTCGCTCAGTGTGAAAAAGCTCGTGCTCTCTAGAGGTACAGCCCGGCCACTCTCAAGTACAATTTGAATATTAGGCGTGGCCATAAGTCTGTCCAGTATTATAAGTATCGATAGAATCAGGACAATTGATGCCGCCAGTGAGAGATCTTTTTTCATTTGATTACCATGCCACAATTAATACGTCCTATTTAATTTATTCATATCGGTATCAACAACTGTTAGCTTTAAATAGTTAAATAGTTAACTTTCTTAACTATTAAATAACTGAACTAATGTGAGGATATTTATTGGAAGGCGATAAATTTTACAGGATATCCGAGAACTTGGTTAGATTAATTCGAACAGTTATGGTAATTCACCGTAGGAAATCCGGCGATAAGCCGCTGACACATGACCCCACTTACTGGGTGTTGGGCTTGCTTCTCTACGAAGAACTGCCGATATCTGAAATTGGACGGCGACTAAGCCGCTCCAAGCCCAACATGACTGCCTTGATCGACAAACTTATGGAGGAAGGAATGGTTAGCAGGATCCCTGATAAGCAGGATCGCAGAGTAATTAATATAGCAATCACTGAGAAGGGAAGACTCCTTATGAAAGTCAAGAAGAGGGAAGTGATGGAGAACGTGAAGGCAAGCCTCGTGCATCTTGACAAACAGGA
This sequence comes from uncultured Methanocellales archaeon, assembly GCA_964631075.1. GTDB lineage: Archaea > Halobacteriota > JAWCLZ01 > JAWCLZ01 > JAWCLZ01 > CAZVYP01. The sequence continues at coordinate 901 of CAZVYP010000007.1, read as the reverse complement.
GGTTGACCGATTGTACTCCGCTCTGGAGGAAGTCAATTCGATTCTGATCAAAGAAAGTGATTAATATGACCGCCCCAAGTGAAGAATCAGTCAAAACTCAAGGAATTTGCTACTCCTGGGCGCGAGAAACAATCCGGAACAAACAATTCAAAACATCAATCGATGGTAATTCCCTGAGAAGAAGATGAGGAATAAGCGAGGGCATGAATATCTTATCTAATTTTGAGATTAGATAACAATAGGATTATTTTTATCTGAGAGCATACATCTTATGCATAATGAACCCTGAGGGAGATTCCACTAATCTTACTTCATCTTCATCTAAAGAGTCGATAATACTGGAAACTCTGGATGGTTTTGAATTTGAAAAGCTTTGCGGGAGAATTTTTGAAAAACTTAAATATGGACATATCGAGGATGTCCAAGATACGGGTGATACCGGAAGGGATATTTTAATTCATGCGAAAAAAGGGCTTATAGTTGCAGAATGCAAACATCATCCACATAGTAGCATCGGAAGACCTGTTGTACAAAAGTTACATTCTGCAGTTATTTCATCAGGAGCTATAAAAGGTATTTTAATAACTACAGGGAAATTTTCGGTACAAGCCATTGAGCATGCAAAAACCCTTACACCCCCTATTGAATTAGTTGATAGAAATATTTTAATTGATTTAGCAACGCAAGCTGGAATTGAATTAATCTTGGAAGGGAAAAGACACAGTGTATTCGCCTATTCTATTTCTGACATTGACAGCGTACAAAATAGACTGGATGGTTTTAGTAGTAATAGATTTGAAAGTTATCCTGAAAATGCATCTAAATTGCTTAGAATTAAAAACAGATTAATTAAAATGGTTCCATCTTATGTTATTCAATATGACGTAAATGCCACGTTTGA